>JANPKP010000696.1:0-17691 GCA_031426095.1 Gemmataceae bacterium | reverse complement strand
CACGCCGGTCAGGACCGGGCGGCCGCCCAGGTCGACCCGGAGGTCGCGGAACGTCACGAGCGGGAGGTCGGCCGGTACGACGCCGGGAGGGTGGCTCATTTCAAGACATCGGCGAGGTTCTTGAGGTTGGTCCGCATCTTCCGCTCGTACCAGTCGGGCGTGAGGTCTTCGGGGGTCACGGTTTCGAGCGGGTCGAAGTCCACGAAGGTGGCCCCCGCGACCCCCTTGTGCGTCAGCTCGCCCAGGATGGTCCGGGCCGAGTCGTTGCGGCTGTACTGAGGCTCCACGGCAACGACGCGGACCTGCTTCCGCACGCACGTCTTGACGAGGTCTTGAATCTCGCTCGCACTCGGGTCACTCGTCGGCGACTTGCGGACCACGCCGATCACGTGCAGGCCGAAGGCGTCGGCGAAGTATGCCATGGAGTCGTGGAAGGTGATGAGCTCCTTTTCCGTCTTCGGCTTGAGCAGGGCGACGCCCTCGGCCTTGAGCGCGGCGAGCTTGGCGACGTACTCGGCGGCCCGGCGGTCGTACCCGGCGGCGTGGGCCGGGTCGGCGTTCTTCAGGGCGTCGCGGACGGCCCCGACCATGAGGGCGGCGTGGTCCGGTCCGAGCCAGACGTGGGGGTCGTCGCCGTGCTCGTGCGGGCCGCCGCCGTGGTCGTGGTGGCAGGCCCCTTCGAGGAGCAATTTTTTGTCGAGGGTGCCGCCGAGGTCGGCAATCACGAGCCGGTCGTTCGACGCCCCGGCCTTCAGGGACTTGGCGATGCCCGTGTCGAGCCCGAGCCCGCTGATGAAGAGCACGTCGGCCTTGCGCATTAAGCGGGCATCGTCCAGTGTGAGGTGTTCGCCCCCGTGTGGGCCGCTGAAAAACATCAGGTTGCGGACGGTGGCGTCGTCGCCGGCGACGTTGGCAGCGAAGCAGTAGATCGGGGCGAACGTGGTGACGACCTTCGGCCCCGGCACGTCGGGCCAGGCCTGGCCCTTCTTCGCGCAGCCCGCGAAGAAGGGGAGGACGGCGACCACGCCGAGGCTCAAGAGGGCAGGCAAGCGACGGGGGCCGACCATGAGTCACCCGCGGGGAGGGGATTACTTCGTATTACAGTCTCATATTACTCCCGTCGGCAGCGGCTAGCAAGGCGGTTCGGACGGCTCGGGGCGTGGATACTCCTTCCGATGACTCGACGATATCCGCGTGCGCTCGCGCTCCCGATAAACCAGCCGAAGTGGGAGTGGGCAATGTCAAGAGTGCGTTTGGAAAGCGATCATGGGGGAGTCTCGGGCGGCGGCCCATTCCGCGGCGGGACTTGCGTCAAATTCCGCGGCCCGAAGCGCCGGGCGGATCGACGTAACCCCTGAAGCCTGAACCCACCCGGTAACGCCCGATGTGAATGTCTGGCAATGGCGTTGCGTCGGAGAACGGAGTCAGCTTTACCGCATGTTTGCGGGGCGGTTTCCGTAAGCCACGTTCGGCACATTCGTTGCGGCGATTCTGAGCGCCCCGCGCTGGGAAAATGCGGTAAAGCTCGGACCCCAGTTCGAGTACGTCGGATCGACGTAATTTCTCCCGCGCGGGAGGCCTGGCTCGGTTGTCAGACGCCCGCGGACTGCACGACGTTCAAGCGCGAGAGAAAAGCGACACCTTGCGTAAGCAGGAAAAACGGGTCTCGGTAAATGCCGCGTGACTCACTCGGGAAGCGTGACGACGAGTTCTTTGGCCGCGTTCGCGATGAGTTCCCACGTCCCGTCGGGGATGGGCACGCCGTCGACCAGCCGCCTGGCCTTCACCGCCCGTTCGGGGTCGCCGGGGAGGGTGATGCCGCCCACGCCTTCGGTCGTCGGGCAACTCCGTACATAGCCGGTGAGCCCGTCAGTCTCCTTGAGAAAGTGATCGACGCCGCCGAAGGCCGCGGGGTTGAACAGGATGAAAAGGACGGTGTTCCCTTGCCCGGCGATGGGGTAAGTGGGATTACTGCACGCCCCGCCAGAGAGGCCGCCGCAGAGCAGGTCGAGCAGGAGGCCGAGGCCGAAGCCCTTGTACGCCTGTTGGCCGCCGAACGGGAGGATCGTGCCCCGGGGGTCGGTGTAGAGTACCGACGGGTCGGTGGTCGGCTTCCCCAGGCTGTCGTGGAGCCAGCCTTCCGGCGTCGGCTCCTTCTTCTGAAAGTGGACGCGGACCTTCCCCTCGGCGGCGGCGCTGGTGCCGAAGTCGAGGACGACCGGGTCGCCGTTGGTCGGGGCCCCCATGCAGATCGGGTTGGTGCTGATCCGCCCTTCGGTGCCGCCGGGGGGGGCGACGCGGCGTCCGGCCCCGTGCGAGTTGACCGCCCCGAGGAAGGCGAAGTGGTGCTTCGCGGCCGCCTCGGCGTACTCCCCGAGCCGGCCGGTGTGGGCACAGTTGCGGAGCGTGCCGGCCGCCACGCCGAGGGCTTTCGCCTTGGGAATCAACCGTTCGAGGAGTCGGTACGCCTGGACCTGGCCCAGCCCCCAGCCGGCGTCGGCCGCCAGCACGGCGGGCGTTTCGGACAGGATGTCGAGCGGCACCCCGGCCTTGTACTTGCCCTGTCTGAGGAAGTCGAGGTACTGCGGCACCCGCATGACGCCGTGGGAATCGTGCCCGCACAGGTTGGCGTCCACGAGGCTGCGGGCGACAATCTCGGCGTCCGCCCCCGGCACGCCGGCGGCCCGGAACAGGTCTCCGGCGAGGGTTTGAAGTGTGCCGGCGGGAAAGGTGGGCATGGGGGCGGCTCCGGGGCGGGAAAGGTCGTAATTCGAGCTTACGGCCGGTGACACCCACCGGCAGCGCGACCACAAAGGGGACCGAATGGCATTCGACGTGAAGACGTTCCCGGGCACGGCCGGCGACCGCACGGGCACTGTTTACGAACTGATCGACCGGGCCGGTACCGCCCGGGCCGAGGTCTGGCCGCACACGGGCTTTAACTGCCTCCGTTGGCAGGTGAAGCAGGCCGACGGCACCTGGGGCGACATCCTCTTCGCGATGCCCGACTGGGAATCGAACCCGGTCCCGACACGCAGCGGCCACCCGATCCTCTTCCCATTCCCCGGGCGGTTGCGGGAGGGCCGTTTCACCTCGCACGGCAAGTCGTACCAGTTGCCGCTCAACGAGGCGTCCGGCAAGCACGCCATCCACGGGTTCACGCCGCGCAACCCGTGGCGGGTGGTCGATTCCAACGGCGACGACGACTTCGCGTTCGTGACCGGGCAGTTCCAGCTCAAGAAAGACCTACCGGGTGCCGTCGGGCTGTGGCCGGCCGAGTTCGTCCTCAACGTGACATACCGCCTGCACGCCGACAAACTGCGGGTGGACGCCAGCGTCGAGAACGTGGGGAAGGAAACCGTCCCCTTCGGCCTCGGCTACCACCCGTACTTTCGGCTGCCGGGCGTCACCGACGCCGACGTCGGCGGGCACGTCCTCCAGGCGAACGTGGACGAGGTGTGGGAGGTGTCGTCCGAGAACCTGCCGACGGGGATGCGGCCGGACGTGCAGGGCGACACCGACTTCCGTACCCCGAAGCCCATCGGGAGCATCGCCCTCGACCACGTCTTCTCGAACTTCAAGGCCCCGACGACGGGCATGGCCGGGCTGGCGGAGTACGCCGTCCTGTCCCACCCGTCGTCGCCCGGCCGGGTCCGCTTCCGGGCCGACCCGTCGTTCCGCGAACTGGTGCTGTTCACCCCCGCCCACCGGCAGGCGGTCGCGGTCGAGCCGTACACCTGTTCGGCCGACGCGGCGAACCTCTGGGAGCGCGGCGTGGACAGCGGGTGGAAGGAGTTGGCCCCCGGCGAGACGTGGGAGGGGACCGTCGAATACGTCTGGGAGCCGGTGTGAACGGGCCATGCGGTTTGCTAGTGGCCGGAAAAAAGGCTAGGCTTGTCGGCCAGCGTGGGGAGCGAATCCACCGCGGCTCAGGGGGATTGGCCCGGTCCTGCCCCGCCCGCGGTCGCGTGCCGTGTGCGGGCCACCCCGCGCACCCCGGCCGCCTGCCGAACGGGGTTGCGGAATGGTCGGGACGACGGCCCTGGGCAAGTACCGCATCCTCAGGTCGCTCGGCCGGGGGAGCAACGCAGAGGTCTTCCTCGCCCAGCCGCTCAAGTACCCGAACAACCGGGTGGTTGTGAAGCGGGTCCACGACCACGTCGTCAGTCACCCCAAGTTCCGCCAGCTCTTCGACGCCGAAGTCCGCTCGATGGCGAACTTCCGCCACCCCTATGCCGTCCGCCTGCTCGAAGCCTCGCTCGACGACCCGCTCGGGCCGTGCATGGTGTTGGAGTACGTCCCCGGCGTCACCCTCGAAGCCGTCCTCGCCAAGCACCGCCGGCTGCCGGTGGAGCGGGTGGCCCGTTTCGCCGGCTTCCTCTGCCACGCCCTCCAGGCGGCCCACGCGGCCGGCATCGTCCACCGCGACTTGAAGCCGTCTAACCTGATGGTGGTGGACGCCGACAACCCGGGCGAGACGCTCAAGGTCATGGACTTCGGGTTCGCCGGGTTCTCGGCCAAGCCGCACATCCAGCTCGCCGAACTGACCGGCCACGGCCCGATGTACGCGATCGGCACCCCCGGGTACGTCAGCCCCGAGATGATCCGCGGCGACACCGTGGACGGCCGCAGCGACCTTTACAGCGTCGGCGTCGTCCTCTTCGAGTTGCTCACCGGCCGGCTGCCGTTCGAATACGACGTGATGGACAAGATGCTCGCCGCCCACGTCAAGGAGCCGCCGCCGCGGTTCCACCGGATCGGCTCGAAGGACGTGCCTGCGGTCGTGGAGGGGATCGTCCAGCTCGCCCTCTCGAAGTACCCGAACGAGCGGCAGCAGAGCGCCCGCGAAGTCGCGGACGGCTTCTCGACTTACCTCGGCGAGGACATCTGGGAGGCGACCGCCCCGCCGGGTTACGAGGCCGCCCGGGCCACCCCCCGGGTCCAGCACACGCCCCCGCCGCGGCAGGCCCCGAACCTGCCGTCGAACCCGTACCACCTCAACTACGACTTCGAGGCCATCATGCCCGAGCGCATGGCGGCCGTCAAACTCCGCGGCTTCGTGGAAGACCTGGGAGGTGACGTGCTGGGCAGCGAGCCGGGCCTCATCCGCCTGCGGGTCGGGGTGCCACCGGGGTACAAGGACACGACACCGGCCGGTACCGGGTCGTCCCTCTTCGGCTGGCTCAACACCCTACGCAAGCCGTCCGTCGCCCGGGGGCAAGAGCCGATCGAGCTGGAATTGCACATGTCCAAGCCCGACCCGTTCACCCCCCGGCTGGCCGTGACCGTCGCCTGCCGGCCCCTCAAGGACTTCCCGCCGAAGGACGTGACCCTCTGGCGGACCCGGTGCGACAAGCTCCAGGCCATGCTCCGACAGTATCTCGGGACGTAAACCGCTACCGTTTTCTCCCGGTTTTTTCGCACGCAATCGCTCGAAGACCTGTCCCGGGCATCACTTCGGCCGACCGCTCCCAAACGAGCGGTAACGCGGGAGCGTCCGCCGATTCCGCCCGCCCTTCCTTGACTCCCGCCACTTCGTAACACACCTTCGACGGCCCCACGGTCGCCTCTCCCGTACACTCACCCCGGCGGCTTGCGGCCGGGTGCCATGACCGGCGTGCCGTTCAGGAGGAGTCGGGATGAAGCGGATCGGCATTCTCACGGCCGGCGGCGACACGCCGGCGCTCAACGCGACCATCTACGGGGCCGTCACGCAGGCGAGCCACCGGCGGGTCGAGGTGGTCGGCTTCATCAAGGGGTTCAGCGGGCTGTTCAACCCCCGCGTCCCGCACGTCTTCCTCAACCCGCTTTATACCCCCATCCCGGAACTCGACCCGACCTACGGCGGCACCCTCATCGGGGCGTCCCGCGACTACGTGGACGCCGACGACAAGGAGGGCATCGCCCTCATCGCCGGCCGGCTCAAGAAGCTCGAAATCGACGGCCTCATCTGCATCGGCGGCGACGGCACCCTCAACGGCATGCAGGCCCTGTGCGACTGCCTGCCCACCGTGCTCGCCCCCAAGACGATCGACAACGACCTCGGGCTGAACTACCGCAACGAGCCGGACGAGTGGCAGCGGCTCGACGACGGCCCGGCCCACCCCGAGGCGGTGACGACGACCGACGCCCGGGCCAGCGCCCCCGGCACCACCGACGTGCAGATCGGCGACCACCGCTACCGGCGGACCGAGTCCCGCTCGCGGTTCGACCTGTCCCAGATGGTGAACTACGTCACCCCCGGGTACGCCACGGCCGTGTTCGTCTCCGCGTCCGGCGTCCAGCGCATCCGCACCACGGCCGAGAGCCACCGGCGGATCGCCATCGTGGAGGTCATGGGCCGGCACTCCGGGTATATCGCCCTAGGCTCGTCTTACGGCCAGCCGGACCTCCTGCTGGTGCCCGAACACCGGCTCAACGTGGACATGCTGGTCGAGCGGATCAAGGAGATTTACGACCTCCAGAAGCACGTCGTGATCGTCTGCGGCGAGGGGATTGTGGGCGAAGACGGGCGGGAGCTCGGGGCCGAGCAGCACTCGACCGACCCGGCCGGGAACGTGGTCCTCAGCGGGGCGTCCGAGGCCCTGCGGTCGCTCCTGATCCAGAGGCTCGGCGACACCTACTTCACGAGCAAGCGGCGGAACGAGTCGGCGAAGGCGGCCGTGTTCACCCGGAAACTCGGGCACACCCAGCGGGGCGGCCGGCCGATCCTGTTCGACCGTTTCTACGCGGCCCAGCTCGGCGGCAACGCGGTGGACATGCTCCTCCGCGGCCGGCAGAACGCCGTCTCGATCCTCCAGCACACGACCGACAAGGGGTTCCACGTCAGCGAGGTGTACGCCAACGACTTCCGCGACCGCTGGGGCCTGATCCACGCCCGGTCGATGCACCCGAGCTTTTACGACCCGCAACTGCTGCGGCCGTCGCAGACGGGGACGGACTACCTCCTGCCGATCTTCACGAACGCCATCGGCACCGAGGACGTGGAGGTGCTCAAGACCGACCTGTTCAACCCGAGCCGCCTGCGGAGCGCGTACCACTCGGTGAACGCCGACGTGAACAAGCGGATCCGCTACCTGAACGGCTGACCGTTCGCCGTTCGGCCCGGTTCCGGTCCCCCGCGGTGCCGGCCCCGTCGGGTGCGGCCACCCCGCAGGACGGGGGCCGGGACCGTGAGCGATGCGGGAGTCGCTTGTCCGCAGACGACTCGGCGGATAGACTGACCGTCGCACCACTGTCGGCCGGCGTCGAGTCGATCGCCGGCCACCGCGTCCGCGAGACTCGCCATGTCGCCCGCCGACCACGCCTCCGGCACCGAGTCGATGGGAGGCGGCCGGCCCGCAGCCGAGCCGCAGGCCGACACCGCGCCGCCGTTCACCCTGACCCAACCGCCGGGGGCGGGGCCGTTCGCCGGCCAGTCGCACGCCCCGCCGGCGGCCCCGGGCGAGTCGGTCGCCGGTCGTTACACGATCGTCCGCCACCTGGCCAGTGGCGGCATGGGGGTGGTGTACGTCGCCCGCGATGCGGTGCTCGGCCGCGACGTGGCCCTCAAGCAGATTCACCCCGGGCTGGTGTCGTCCGCCGAGGTGGTGGAGCGGTTCCGTCGCGAGGCCCGGGCGGCGGCCGGCCTCGACCACCCGAACATCGTCGCCGTGTACGACACCGGCGAGCACGACGGCCGGCACTTCTTCACGATGGCCCTGGTGGACGGCCCGAGCCTCCAGACGCGGGTGAAGGACGGCAGCCCCCTCGCCGCGGCCGACGCCGTCCGCCTCCTGGTACCGATCTCCGAGGCGGTGGCGTTCGCCCACGCCCGGAACGTCGTCCACCGCGACCTGAAGCCGGACAACGTCCTGCTCGACGCCGGCGGGCGGCCGCGGGTCACGGATTTCGGCCTGGCCCGCCACCTGTCGAACCCCGGCAACCTGACGGGCGGCGGGCAGATTCTCGGAACGCCGCGGTACATGGCCCCGGAGCAGGTCCGCAACGCCGAAGGGGCGGTCGGCCCGGCGGCCGACGTGTACGCCCTCGGCGGCATTCTGGTGTTCGTCCTGACCGGCCGCCCCCCGTTTGACGGCGGGAGCTTGACCGAAATTCTCTTCAAAGTGGTGGAAGAACCACCTCTCCTGCCCCGCGACGTGCGGCCGGACGTACCGGCCGACTTACACGAAGTCTGCCGCCGCTGCCTGGCGAAAGACCCGGCCTCCCGCTACCCGTCGGCCGACGCACTAGCGGACGCCCTGCGGGCGTCAGTCGGGCCGGCCGGGCACCCGACACCCACTGGAGTCAATCCGCGGAGCGGCGGCGGGCGGCGAGGGCGTTGGCTGGGGGCTGCCGCGGCCGCACTCGCCGTCGTCGGGATCGGACTACTCGCGTCCCGCCGTCCGGGCCCTTCGGACGCCCCGCCGCCGAACGACGACCCGCGCCTTGTCGCCGCGTCCCCGTCGTCCCACGACACCCCCGTCGTTCCCCAGCCGCCGCCCGAAGTGCGGGTTCCGCCGGCCGCGGTTCCGCCCGGCGACGCCACGCCCCCGCGGGTCGTCGAACCGCCCGTGGTCGTCACACCAGTCCCGGTCACTCCGGCCGTCGGCGACCCGGAACGCTTCGTCCTCCGGGGGCACCAGGGGGGCGTCTGGAACCTCCTCGCGATCGACGGCAAAACCTTAATCTCCTGGGGTGCCGACAAGACGTTGCGGACGTGGGACGCGACGACCGGGAAGGAGGGCAAACCGCTCTCGGGCGATCCGCTCGCGGTCGTCGCGTCGGCCGTCGCGGCCGACCGATCGGTCCTGGCCGTCGCGGCCGACGACGGTTCGGCCCGGGCGTGGGCCTTCCCGAGCCGGGCCGAGACGTTCATCCACAGCGCGGTCAATTCCCCGGCGACGGCCGTCGCTTTCGCCCCGGACGGGGTGCGGGTGGCCGTCGGTACGAAGGACGGAATGGTGTTCGTGTACGACCGGGTGACGCGCCGGCTCCTGGCCGAGTGCGAGGGGCACGGGAGGGCGATCGTCCCCGGCGGCCTCCTGTTCACCGCCGACGGCGGCCGGTTGGTGTCCGGGTCCGCCGACGAGAGCGTCCGCGTCTGGAACCCGGCCACCGGCAAGCGCCAGACGACGGTACTCAACGTCCCCGACTTGTGGCGATTGTTCCCGACCCACGACCCGGACCGGGTGCTGGCCGCCGTGACGAACTTCGGCACGAAAATCTTCAAGACGATCGACCTCAAGACGGGCGCTGTCTCGGCCGCGTCCCGCGAGTTCTGGATCGACGACGTGTTCGTTTCCCCCGACCGTAAGGTGCTCTGGGAGGTGGACGGCTCGTTCGACTTGCAGGCCTGGGACCTCGTCAAGGTCGAGCGGGTCGTACAAAACGACAAGGTCCGCGGCACGCGCCTCGCCTTCGCCTCGACGCCGGCCAGTTGCCTTTTCGTGATTAAAGACCTCCGGTTGCACGTCTACCGCGTCGACGGGCTCGCACTCGACCTCGTCCGCACGGAGCAGGAACACACCAAGCCGATCCGTTCACTCGCCGCGTCGCCGGACGGGGCGTGGGTCGCGACCGGGGACGAGGGCGGGGTCATCAAGGTGTGGAACGCGGCCGCCCTCGCCCGGCCGAAGTGAGGCGTCGGCCGGCCGGGAGTTGATAAGATTCACTCATGACCACTAACCCCCCCCCGCACTCGCCCCCCATCCCCACCGTCCGCCTCAAGATCGAGCGGCGGTCGTCGCACCCGTGGATTTTCCAGAAGATGGTCGAGAAGCCGACCGCCCGGCTCGCCCCGGGGTCGGTCGTGGACATCGTCGACCGGGCCGGCCAGTGGTGCGGGCGGGGGTTCTACAACGGCCACTCCCGCATCACGCTGCGAGTCCTCACCGCCGACGCGAACGAGCCGGTGGACGCCGACTTCTTCGCCCGCCGCATCACCGCCGCCGTCGCCTTCCGCCGCGAGGTGCTGAAGCTCGACGCCGTCTCCGACGCCTACCGCCTCGTCCACTCGGAGGCCGACGGGCTGAGCGGGCTGGTGGTGGACCGCTTCGGCAAGACGGTGGTGGTCGAGTTCTTCTCGGCCGGGATGTACCGCCAGCGGCAAACGATCCTCGATGTGCTCAAGGGGCTGTTCCCCGACGCCGTCTTCTACTGGTTCGCCGAGGAGCACGTGGGCAAGCAGGAGTCGTTCGACTGCCGCCCGCCGGAACCGCCGCCGCCGGACATCATCACCGAACACGGGCTGCGGTTCCGCGTCGCCCCCGGGAGCAAGCACAAGACCGGGTACTTCGTCGACCAGCGGGACAACCGGAAGTACCTCGCCGGCCTGTGCGACGGCAAGCGCGTCCTCGACCTCTGCTGCAACTCGGGGGGGTTCGGCATCTACGCGAAGGCCCTCGGCGGGGCGTCGGAAGTCGTGGGCGTCGATCTCGACGAGGCGGTGCTGGAAGTGGCGAAGGGGAACGCCCGGCTCAACGGGGCCCAGGTGCGGTTCGTCCAGGCCGACCTCTTCTCGTGGCTGCGGGACATCATCCCGAACGACGACAAGTTCGACGTGGTGGTCCTCGACCCGGCGAAACTGACCCGCGACCGCGAGGACGTGGAGACCGCCCTCCGCAAGTACGTGGACATGAACCGCCTGGCCTTCCAGGTGGTCGCCCCCGGCGGCATCCTCCTCACCTGCTCGTGCACGGGGCTGGTGAGCGAGTACGACTTCCTCGACGCGATCCGCCGGGCGGCGTGGCAGGCGGGGCGGACGGCCCAGGTGTTCAAGGTCGGCGGGGCCGCGGCCGACCACCCGTTCTTGCTCCACGTCCCCGAAGGGCGATATCTCAAGGCGGTGTTTTGCCGGGTGTCTTGAACGACGATTCGACCTCCCCCGGACCCATGGATTTACTAATCACCGGCTTCACGAACCCGTACGGGCAGTGCCGGCAGCCGCTCTCGCAGCACGTCCCCCGTTTGCGGTGGTACGCCTCGGTGAACACCCATCGGCCGGCCTCGACGTAGTAGTCGACGCCCTCGACGAGAACCGCGTTCGGCCGTTGGGGTTGCACGCCGCCATCCCTCCGTGGCAAAAATGGGTCGGAGCCGTATTCCGTGTGTTAGTCTAGGCGCGATTGATCCCGCCGCCCCGAGGCCCGCCGATGTCTTCCGCCACCCGCGCACCTTCCCCAACCTCGCGGCCCAAGCCCGATCTCGACCTCCCGCCGTACCCGCCCGCCACCCTCCCGCGGTCGTCCGGGGTGCTGCTCCACCCCACGAGCCTGCCCGGCCCGTTCGGCATCGGCGACCTCGGCCCGATCGCTTACCGCTGGGTCGAAACGCTCGCGGCCATGAAGCAGACGTGGTGGCAAGTCCTCCCCCTCGGGCCGACCGGGGCGGGAGACTCGCCTTACCAGTCGTTCTCCGCGTTCGCCGGCAACGTCAACCTCCTGAGCCCCGACCTGCTCGCCCAGGACGGCCTCGTATCGCCCGAGGGGTGGGCCGGGCGGCACTTCCCGGCCGACCACGTCGATTACGCCCGGGTGACGCCGTTCAAGGACGGTTTGGTGCGTGAGGCGTGGGACGCCTTCCGCGGTGGGAGTGCGGACCACCTGCGGGCCGATTTCGAGTGGTTCTGCGAGCGGGAGAAGGACTGGCTGGCCGACTACGCCCTGTTCACCGCCGTCCGCGACAGCCTCGGCGGGGCCGGGCTCCTCGACTGGCCGGACGACCTCCGGCGGCGCGACCCGGACGCCCTCGCCGCTGCCGGCGTGCGGCTGGCGAACGAGGTCGGCCGGCACCGCTTCGGCCAGTACCTGTTCGACCGCCAGTGGACCGCCCTCAAGGACTACGCGGCCGACCGGTACGTGAGCGTGATGGGCGACGTGCCGATCTTCGTGGCCCACGACTCGGCCGACGTGTGGGCCCACGCCGACGAGTTCCTTCTGGATCGGAGCGGCAAGCCGACGGTGGTGGCCGGGGTGCCGCCGGACTACTTCAGCGAGGACGGCCAGCACTGGGGCAACCCGATCTACGACTGGGACCGGATGGCCGCCACCGGCTATTCGTGGTGGGTGGCCCGGATGCGGCGGACGCTCAAGCAGGTCGATCTCGTCCGCCTCGACCACTTCCGCGGCTTCCGGCAGGCGTGGCACATCCCGGCCGCGGACACGAACGCCCGCAACGGCGAGTGGGTGGACGGCCCCGGGGCCGACCTGTTCCGCACGCTGCGGCGCGAGTTGGGGGGCCTGCCGTTCGTGGCCGAGGACCTGGGCCTCATCACCCCGGACGTCGACGCCCTCCGCACCGGGCTGGGTCTGCCGGGGATGAAGGTGCTGATGTTCGCCGTGGACACGCCGGCGAACCCGTACTGGCCTCACAACTACGAGCCGCACTCGGTCTGCTACACCGGCACCCACGACAACGACACGACGAACGGCTGGCACACACAGCTCAACGCCAAGGACAAGAACTACCTCGGCGACTACCTCGGCCACGCCCTCCACGAGCCGGCGTGGGACTTGATCCGGCTGGCGTGGTCGTCGGTGTCGTGCGTGGCGGTGGCCCCGCTACAAGACCTGCTCGGGCTCGGGAGCGACGCCCGCATGAACAAGCCGGGTGTGCCGTCGGGCAACTGGCGGTGGCGGTTCCGCATCGAGCAGTTCCCGCCGTCGGTGGTCGGCCGCCTCAAGGGCCTGACGGAGTTGTATAACCGCGACACCACGCCGAAGGCCGAAGACGGGAATAAAGCCTGACGTTCGGGTATCGTAGATGCGGAAGCCGAGCCACCTCCCCGAACGAGGCGTCCGCATGTCCCGCGTCGTCACGCTGCTAGCACTCCTCGCGCTCACAGGTTGCGGCGGGTCGTCGCCGCAGTCGATGGCGAAGAAGGAAGCGGGGTTCGATTATTCCGAAAGGGCCGCCGCGCCCCCGGACACGGCCCCAGCCCTGCTCCCGCCACCGGGGTCGCCCGCAGGGGGGAATGCGGTCGCGGCGGCCGGTCAAGTTGCAGCTCCGCCACCGGTCGCTGCTCCCGTCGAGCGAAAGATCATCTACTCGGCGTCGGTCGAAGTCGTCGTCAAGAATTTGGACGAGGCGACCGGCGAAGTGAAGCGGCTCGTTGCCAGGCACAAGGGCTACGTCTCGCGGTCGGAGGGCCGCGGCAACCCCGGGTCGGTGCGGACCGCGTCGTTCACCCTGCGGGTCCCGGTGGACGACTTCGCGGCTTTCAAGGACGCCCTGATCGGCCTCGGCATTGCCGAGCGCGACACGATGAAGACGGACGACGTGACCGACCGCTACTCGGACGAGCAGGCCAGGGTCAAAAACTTGCGGGAGTACGAGGGGAAGCTGAACGAGTTGCTGCGGGAGAAGCGGAAGGAGGAGAAGCTCGAAGAGATCGACAAGCTCATGGACCGCATCCGGGCGACCCGCGAACAGGTCGATCAGTCCGAGGGCCGGCTGCGGCTGATGGCGTCGCTGGCGGCCCTGTCCACCATCGATGTGACGTTGAAGGAGATCGCCGACTACAAGCCGCCGGCCCCGGCGGCGGCCCCGTCCTTCGGCGACCGCGTGAGCCGCACGTTCGAGAACTCCGTAGCCTCACTCGTCGAGTTCGGCCAGAACGCGGCGCTACTGGCCGTCGGCCTCGCCCCGTGGCTCCCGCTTCTCCTTCCGCTGGCTTATCTCGGAATCTGGCTCGTGAGGCGGGCCGTCCGGGCGTCCGCCGGCAACGGGGCGGCGGTGCGAACCGCCCGCCCGCCGGAACCGCCGCCAGCCGGCTGACACAGCGGTCAATCGCCGTACTCGTCCTTCCACTCCTCGTACCACGCCATCTGGATGGCTTCGAGGAGCTTCTCGCTCGACCCCGCCGGGTCGCCGTCGAACCCCTCGACGTTCATCACCCACTGCCGCAGGTCGGTGAACCGCACGGTCAGCGGGTCGAGGGTGTCGTACTGTTCGAACAGCTTCTCGCCGATCTCGCGGCTGTCGTGCCAGGTCATGTCGCGGGCCCCGGGTCGCTCGCCGGCGCGTCTAAGTATGCCGGCCGTCACCCGTCATCTTAGGATGCCGGCTACTCCGAAGTCTGCGTGTGGACCGCCCGCCGCATCCCGCCGCGTGGCGTCGAGTCGTCGGACCCCTTATCGACGGACGTGACAATCCCGTTCCGCCACGCGATGGACACCTCACCGCCGCCCCCGCCTGACATGGTGAAGGTACCGTCGGACGTGTCGTCGGGGCCGAAGCGGTCGCGGAAGCGGACGCGGTCCGGGTGGTGCCAGCCCTTGCCCGTGTCGATCAGGCGGGCGGCCTCGGCGATGGGCATGCCGGGCCGGAGTTGCGACATCCGCCCCGCCGTGGCGAAGTGCCGCACGGCGAACCCGCCGACCGCGAGGAGGACGACCGCCGCCACCTTGAGAACGAGAGGATCGACCCCGAAGCCGTCGAGCCACCCTTCCCGCGGTTCCGTTCCGAGTTGGCCGTCTGCCCCGGCCACGCCGGTGAGCGGCGACGGCGTTTGCCCGGGTGGCCCGAGCAGGGTGGTGCGGAGGGGGCCGTGGCAGATGGGGCAGGCGGTGGCGGCGAAGTCGGCGACGTGGGTGCGGCACGGCTCGCAGGTTTTGTACACGACGAACCTCCGGCGGCGGTCACGGGGCGGGGCGCCGGAAGTATAGGTCACGTTCCGGAACTCTGCGGGGCCGCGAGCGTGGCCGCGTCGAGGGCGTCCGGACTCGTCCCACCGAGGGCGCCGGTGAGGACCGCGCTCATCATCACCTGGGCGAGCGGGTTGACGGCTGCGGTAAAGCCGTTGAGTGCCGCCTGGAGCGCGTCGAGGGACTTTCCCGCCATCGCCGCTCGTAACCCGTCGGCCGCGTGTTCGACGGCCGCCCGCTGGTCCTCCGAGAGGGCGTCGCCGGCCTGGGCCAGCCCCTTGTCGGTGTGCCGGAGGTCGGCCGCCGCCTTGTTCGACAACTCGATGAAGCGGCGGGCGGCGAAGTCGTCGCCGGCGTTCTCGATGCTCGCCGACACGAGCGCGTCCACCTCGCCCGGCGTCAGCCCGTGGGCCGGCTGGACCGTCACCTGGGCCTGGACGCCGCTGCGGAGTTCCTTCGCCGACACGGTGAGCTGGCCGTTCTGGTCCACCAGGAACGTCACGTCCACCTGGGCGAATTGGGCCGGCATCGGCGGGATGCCGGCGAGCTTGAAGGTGCCGAGCGGCCGGCAGTCCCGCGTCAGTTCCCGTTCGCCCTGGAAGATGTTGAGCAGCACGGCCGTCTGGTTGTCGGCGGCCGTCGTGTACCGGGTCGTCGCCCGGCACGGGACGGTGGTGTTGCGGTGGACGAGCTTGTCGACCACCCCGCCGAGCGTCTCGATGCCGAGCGAGAGCGGCACCACGTCGAGCAGCAGCACGTCCCGCCGGCCGGACGTGAGGATGTCGGCCTGGACGGCGGCCCCGAGTGCAACGACTTCGTCCGGGTTCAGGTCGGTGTGCGGCGTCCGCCCGTAGAACTCGGCCACCCGCCGGCGGACGAGCGGGATGCGTGTCGAGCCGCCGACGAGGACGACTTCGTCCACCTGTGACGTGGTCAGCCCGGCGTCCTTCAGCGCCGCCTTGCACTTCGCCAAGCTGCGCTCGACGTGCGGGGCGATCAGCGCCTCGAACTCGGCCCGCGTTACCGTGCGGCGGTAGTCCACGCTCCGTGCAGGAAGGGCGACCCGCATCTCGGCGGTCTCGCCCTCGGAGAGAGAGATCTTCGTCCGCTCGGCGGCGTCGCGGAGGTGTTGCAGGAGTTCGGAATCGCGGGTGGCCAAGTCGACGCCCATCTCGCGGGCGGCCACGCTCATCAGCTCGCGGTCGAAGTCGTCGCCGCCGAGGAAGGTGTCGCCGTTCGTACTCAGCACCTTGAACACGCCGTCGGCCAGCGTCAGGACGGAGCAGTCGAAGGTGCCGCCGCCGAGGTCGTATACGGCAACGGTGCCGGCCCCCGTGCGGTCGAGCCCGTAGGCGAGGGCGGCGGCCGTCGGCTCGTTCACGATCCGCAGCACGTCCAGCCCGGCGATCCGCCCGGCGTCGCGGGTCGCCTGCCGCTGGGCGTCGTCGAAGTACGCCGGCACCGTGACGACCGCCCGCGTGGGGTTCCCGGCCCGCCGGCGGACCTCCTTGAGGATCAACGCCGACAGCTCCTCCGGCGTGTGTTCCCGGCCGGCGACGTTCACCCGCAGCACCTTCCGCCCGCCGTCCATCTCGCGTTCGACGATCTGGTGCGGGATCAGCTTCACCTCGCGTTCGAGTTCGGCGAGTGTCCGCCCCATGAGCCGCTTGACGCTGAAGATCGTGTGGTCGGGGTCGGACAACGCCCGCTCCCGGGCCGCCGACCCGACGAGGACGGTGCCGTCGTCGTGGAAGCTGACGCAACTCGGGACGAGGGCGGCCCCGGCCGCGTCGCGGACCACGACCGGCCGGCCGTCGACCACCCGGGCGGCGAGGCTGAACGTGGTGCCGAGGTCGATGCCGACGGCGGGGGCGGGAAGCGTGTTCACGGTGGCGCGACGCCCTCGGGGTTTACGGACGCCGGCTCAACTCGTTCTTGATGTCTGTCAGCGTGTCGTTGATGCGGAACATCACGATCAGGAGTTCGCAATACATGCGCATCAAGAACGGTCCCAGCACGATCATGCCGAGGGTGATCAGGTAAAACTGCGCCGGCATGTTTTTCGGCGCGTTCACCAGGGCATAAAGTCCTCCGAACACCGTCAGCGCCACACCCAGCCAGAAGATGATCTGGATGACGAGGGGCACGATCATCTTGCGGAAGGTCAGGTAGTCGCCGATACCGCCGCCCCGCCGCGGCGTGCGGGCCCGGCCCCTGCTCGGGCGGGCCTCCACTTCGTCGTCCCGCTCATCCCGGTCGTCCGTCGCGACGGCGGTGGTTTCCTCGGCGTAGACGTGCGGGTTCACGGCTGGCGCCGCCGACGGCTGGTAGTCCAGCCCGTCCTCCGTCACGACCAGCGCGGACCCGCAACTCTTGCACTTGAACTTGCGGCCGACGTGGGCCGCCGTGACGCCGTAGTTCGTGCCACACTTCGGGCAATTGGTGTTCATCGACCGGACATCCGTGGGGGCGGGGAACGGTTTCCAGTGGGCGCTAAGGGATTCGAACCCCTGACCAACGCGGTGTAAACACGCTGCTCTACCACTGAGCTAAGCGCCCGGGTGCCGGCGTCAATCGGCCGACAGGTCTCGCAACAAACTCTGCAAGGTACGGGCCTCGTTGAGCCGCCGGCGGATCGTGGTCAACACCTCCGCCCGGTGGGGGCCGGCGACGGCTCCGAACTCGTGAGCGACGTCGTGGATCACGGCGGCGAGCCGGCGCATGAGGTCGGCCCCGAGTCGGTCGGCCGTGCCATCCCCCCGGGCCGCCTCGACCGCCTCGCGGAGGTCGAGCATTTCCAGGAGGAAAGCCGGGGACATCTCCTTCGATCCCGCCGCGGGCGGCCCGCCTTCGAGGGCGAGCAGGTGCTCGGCCCGGCGGACGGGGTCTTTGAGGGTGGTATATGCCTCGTTGAGGGCGGCCGACAGGTCCGTACTGGTCGCGAGGTCGGCCGTCGTGCCGGCCGCGTAGTAGTCCGGGTGGACGGCCCGCGACCGGGCCAGGTACTCCCGTTCGAGGGCGGCCGCGTCAACGACGAAGCGCCTCGGCAGGCCGAGGCGCTCGAAGT
>JANPKP010000695.1:0-15808 GCA_031426095.1 Gemmataceae bacterium | reverse complement strand
GTAAGGTCACGGCCCTGATCGGCCTCAACGGGTCCGGGAAAACGACCCTCCTGCGGGCCCTCCTCCGCGAGTACCCTTTCCGCGGCGAGGTCCGGTTCCACTGCGGGCACGACCACACCCGCCCGGCCCCCGAACACATCGGGTACGTCCCCCAGCGGCTCAACTTCGAAGCCAAGCTGCCGCTCACCGTCCGCGACTTCCTCGGCCTCGCCCTCCAGCGGCGGCCGATCTTCCTCGGCATCTCCAAGAAGCTCGTCGCACGAATGCGTGTGATGCTCGAACGGGTGGGGATGGCCGACCACCTCGACGTGCCCGTGGCGGGGCTTTCCGGCGGCCAACTCCAGCGCGTGCTGCTGGCACTGGCCGTGGAGCCGCACCCGGAATTGTTGCTCCTCGACGAGCCGGCGGCGGGCATCGACTTCAAGGACCAAAAGAAGTTTTACGACCTGATCGGCGACCTCAACACCAGGACCGGGGTTACGGTCCTCCTCGTGTCGCACGAGTTGTCGATGGTGAGCCGGTACGCCCACCACATCCTCTGTCTGCGGGACGGTCGCATCCAGTGCCAGGGGCCGCCGCGGGAGATCCTGCGGGCGGAAGTACTCGCGCAGACGTTCGGTACGGACATGGAGCAGTTCGAACACTACCACCCGCACTGAGCCAAAGCGTGAAGCCCGGGGGTGACCACCCCCGGGCTCCGTTTCGCTTCATTCCCCTCTTCAAAATCAAGCGTCGTCGAGCGGCGGCCAGTCCTTGTCGACGCCCTCGCGCTCGATGGAGTCGAGGATGTCGCGGCTGATTTCGAACTGCTCGGCGACCTGCTTTTTGGACTCGGCGACGCTCAGCTTGTCCACCTCCTGGGCGGTGGCAAGGGCGAGGAAGATCGACTTCTTCTGATCGACGGTGAGAGTGCGGGTCGCCATGGAACGGTCACCGATCACGAGTGGGGGAGTACGGGTCGAGCGGTGACGCACGTCGGTCACGGGGGTGGCCGTCACGGCCACGGGGATGCCGTCGGACTACCGGAATGCGGTTAGTATATCCCCCGGCGTGGGGTCGGACGGCCGCATTCCGCCACAATTTCACAGACATCCGACCGCCGCCGACCGGCGGCACCCTTTCACCCATCACCCGCGAACGCCGCCGGCCGCCCGGGGCACGTCGTTTGCTCCCACTCCCGGGCTCCACGCATGGGTACCGGTAATGACCCGCCCGAAGCGTCCGCCGAACCCCACTTCAACGGCACCAACTTCTACGAGCACGGCCTCTCCACCGCCGGCACCCATGCCGAACCGCTCCTCATCGCATCCCCTGATTTCGTGCGGGCCGGCGACGTGGACGGGCCGGGTACTTTGAACACCACGTTCGGCTCGTGGCGGGCGAGGCCGACCACTGGCTTGCGGGGGCCGTTCTCGGGAGCAAACCCCACGACGGTGCGTCCACCTTCAAGGCTTTGACGACGCCGTCAGCCATGGGGTCGAAGGTGGGTCGGCCGCCGACATCACGCCCTGAATAAGGACGATCATTCGGAAGCGAACCTCGGGCGTGTGTGCCGAGGGTCGGCGGACGCGTTTCCGGAGGGAGCTGGGGTTCATTGCCGCAGCCGGTACGGGTCGGGCCGTTCGCAGCGATTCGCCGCCGGCCGGTTGCCGCAAACGCAAGCGGCATCCGACTTGCTTTTATTCCCACGCGAAATACCGCCGACTCTAGGAGGGAGGACCCGTGGCGAAGAGAGAAGTGGAACCCGTCGACAACGATCTGGTCGGTCTCGTGAGCGGCATCGTCACCGACGCGGGGACGCTTGTCGGCCAGCAGATCGAACTGGCGAAGGCCGACATCGGCCGTGAACTCCGGCGGGCGGCCGAGGGCGGCGCGTCGGTGGCACTCGGTGGCGGTCTACTCGCGGCCGGCGGGGTTCTGGCGGGGTTGTCCGCAGTCCACCTGCTCAACCGCATCACCGGGCTGTCGCTGTGGGCCTGCTACGCGACCGCGGCGGGCGGCCTCGGGGCGGCCGGCCTCCGGTACGTCCGGGCGGGGCGGGACGAGGTCGCCGGCGTCCACCTAATTCCCCCGCCGGCGACGGCCGCTGCCATCCGAGAGAACGTGGCATGGCTGACGGACCAGACGACTCCGGGTGGCCGGTAGCGGCGGGCTCCCCGGAGGAGATCGCGGCCGCGATGGCACAAACCCGTGCGGCCCTGACGCTCAAGCTGGGCGAACTCAGGGACCGCGTGTTAGGCACCCCGAGCCCGGCACCCCCCCGAGAGGCCCCGACGATGGCGAAGGCGAAACCCAAGGCACCCTCCTCCACGAAGGCGGGAGCGAGCATCAAGAAGCCGGCCGCGGGCACGAAGCCTCCGGCCAAGGCGGCCGCCGCGAAGGGCAAGGCCGCGAAGCCGGCCGCCGCGAAGTCCAAGACGGTGGCCGCCAAGACGCTCGCGTCCAAGCCGGCTTCCAAGTCGCCCGCGAAGCCGGCGGCCAAGCCGGCCGCCAAGAAGCTGGTGTCGAAGGCACCGGCCCTGAAGACGGCGGTCAAGGGGCCGGTGAAGAAGGCCGGCACGAAGGTGGCGAAGACGGCCAAGACGATCGGCGCGAAGCTCAAGGAGATCGTCGCCGACGTGGCGACCGGGGCCGCCGTCGGGGCCCTGCACGGGGCCGCCGAGGCCGCCACCCCGCACATCGATCAGGCCGCCGGCGAGGTCCAGAAGGCCGCCGGGGAGCCGAAGCCGGCCGAGTGACGAGCCCGCTTCCCGTTCCTAACGCCAGTTGGGAACCGCACTGCCCGACGCCCCCGCCCCGACAGCAGTCGAGGCGGGGGCGTTCCCGCTTCACGACCCGCGAGACTGCCCCATGTCGATTGAGCGAATCGCCACCGTGGCCCCCGTGAGCGAGGAGGCCGCGTCGGGCAAGGTCGCGGAGGTTTACGCCGACATCCGCCGGACGAAGGGCATCGACCGCGTCCCGAACCTGTGGCGCGTGCTGGCCACCAACCCCGACCACCTCGAAATGGTCTGGACGCGGCTTAAGGCCGTGATGCACCCCGAGGCCGCGGGCCGCACCCCGCGGCTCGACCCGCTCACCCGCGAGGTCATCGCCCTCGCGGTGTCGGCCACCAACGGCTGTGCCTACTGCGTGAACTCGCACACGACGGCCGTCCGCAAGCTCGGACTCGACGCCGAGGCGCTCGGCGAGGTGATGGCCGTCGTGGGCCTCTTCAACACCACCAACGCCCTCGCCGACGGCTACCAGGTGGTGCCCGACGTACTGCCGCCGCTCTGACGCCTGTCACTTCGCCCGGCCCGCCCGATAACGGCCGACGAGCGCGTTCGTGGAACTGTCGTGCTTCAGCGCCGGCTCGCCGGCCCCCTGCAACTCAGGAACGATCCGCTGGGCCAGTACTTTTCCCAACTCGACGCCCCACTGGTCGAAGGCGTTGATCCCCCAGACCGTCGCCTGAGTAAACACGCTGTGTTCGTACAGGGCGATCAGCGACCCCAGGACTTCCGGCGTCAGCGTGTCGGCGAGGATCGTGTTCGACGGCCGGTTGCCGGGGAACGTCTTGTGCGGCACCAGCGCCTCCTTGACGCCCTCTGCCCGCACCTCGTCGGCGGTCTTGCCGAAGGCCAGCGCCTCCCCCTGTGCGAAGACGTTCGCCATGAGCAAATCGTGGTGGTCGCCGAGCGGGTTGAGCGAGCGGCAGAAGCCGATGAAATCGCACGGGATGAGCCGCGTGCCCTGGTGAATGAGCTGGTAGAACGAGTGCTGGCCGTTCGTACCCGGCTCGCCCCAGAAGATCGGCCCGGTGTCGTAACCGACCGGCTCGCCGGCCAGCGTCACCCGCTTGCCGTTGCTTTCCATCGTGAGTTGCTGGAGGTACGCCGGGAACCGCTTCAGGTACTGGTCGTAGGGCAGCACCGCCACCGTCTGGGCGTCGAAGAAGTCGGTGTACCAGACGGTGAGCAAGCCTAAAATCGCCGGCAGGTTCTTCTCGAACGGGGCCGTGCGGAAGTGCTCGTCCATCGCGTGGAAGCCGGCGAGCATCTCGCGGAAGTTCTCCGGCCCGACCGCCAGCATTGTCGAGAGGCCGATGGCCGAGTCCATCGAGTACCGGCCGCCGACCCAGTCCCAGAAGCCGAACATGTTGGCCGTGTCGATGCCGAACTTCGCCACCGCGTCGGCGTTCGTGGAAAGCGCGACGAAGTGCTTGGCCACCGCCGCGTCGTCCTTCAGGGCGGCGAGGGCCCACGCCCGGGCGCTGCGGGCGTTGGTCATCGTTTCCTGGGTGGTGAACGTCTTCGACGCCACGATGAAGAGCGTCTCGGCCGGGTCGAGGTCGCGGGTCGCCTCGGCGAAGTCGGTGCCGTCCACGTTCGACACGAACCTGCACGCGAGGTCGCGGTCGGCGTAGTGCCGGAGCGCCTCGTAGGCCATCACCGGGCCGAGGTCGGAGCCGCCGATGCCGATGTTGACGACGGTGCGAATCCGCTTACCCGTGTGCCCCGCCCATGCCCCGGACCGCACCCGGTCGGCGAACGCGGCCATCCGGTCGAGCACCTCGTGAACGTCGGCCACCACGTTCCGGCCGTCGAGCGTGATCGAGGCCCCCTTGGGGGCGCGGAGGGCGACGTGGAGGACGGCTCGGTCCTCCGTGGTGTTGATCTTGTCGCCGCGGAACATCGCTGCCGTGCGGTCCCGCAGCCCGGACTCGTCGGCCAACTTCACGAGGAGAGAGAGCGTCTCGTCGGTGACGCGATTCTTCGAGTAATCGAGGAACAGCCCGACGGCCTCTGTCGTCAACCGCGTCCCCCGGCCGGCGTCGGCTTTGAAGAGATCGCGGAGGTGGGTGCCGCGGATCGCGTCGGCGTGCGTTCGCAGGGCCTTCCAGGCGGCCCGGTCGTGCAGGGGAAGGGTAATCATGAACTCTCCGGGGTCAGGCTCGGGGTCGGTCCGCACGACACGATAGTATCAGTGAGAACCCGGCGGGTCACGAACTCCCCGCCGCCATTTCGTGGACTGTGACGGCCGTGCCGGTTCTGCCGGCGGTGTGAGAGGTCCACCACACGTCATTTGGGTCGGTTTAGATTCTCCCCTGGCACGCCCCCAGTCATTAGGTTCGATTGTCATGGATTGCTTTGAGGGCAATCGGCCGCGGGCCTGCCCGTGCTGTCCGCGGCCGACCCATTTACTAATACTTAATTGAGCCGACTACCGCGACCGAAAGCAGTTTGTTCCCGGCCCCCGCCCCTCCACGGTCCACGGCATGAGTGCGCCCGCCCCCGGTTCCCCCTCGCCGCCGCCGGGTCATTCCTCCCCGGACAGCGGTTACGTGCCGACGACCCGCCACGACGAGCCGCCGGCCCCGAGCGTGACGCCCCGCAGCGGTCCGCCCCGCATCCCGCCCCCGGGTTTGCGTCCCGCGGCCCACCCCCACCCGCCCGCCGGGTCGGGCGGGTCGGAGTCGGTCGCCCACGTGTCGGGCGGTAAGCGGGTCGAGCAGGAAATTCAGGAACGACTCGCCGAAATCGCTCAATTCACCGTTGCCACCGGAGACCGGGACGGCTTCGGACCGAAGGACGAGCGGCCGCCCGACTACCCCGTGTCCGGGTACGTCCTCGAAGGCCCCATCGACGCCGGCACCTACGGTTCGGTCTGGAAAGCTCACTCGGGCGACGACGAGCAGCGGACGGTGGCCATCAAGTTCTTCCCCCGCCGGCAAGGGAGCGTACGCGAGATCAACAACGACACCAAGCACCTCAAGAGGCTGACGAACGAGAACGGATTCGTCCAACTCCTGGACATCAACACGGCCGCCGAGTGGCCGTACTTCGTGATGAGCTACGCCGAGCGCTCGCTGCAAGGCGAGATCAAGGAGGGTGGCCCGCTCGGGGTACACGAGGCGAACCGGCTGTTCACGAAATTGGTAGCGGCGATGGCCCACGCCCACGCCAAGAAGCCCGGCCTGTGTCACTGCGACCTCAAGCCGTCAAACGTGCTGCTGAGCGAGCAGCGCGACCCGCTCGTGTCCGACTTCGGTCAGTCGCGTCTGCTCGACGACCGCGACCGGGCGGCCCTCGGCACGTTCTTCTTCATGCCGCCAGAGCAGGCCGACATGGGGAAGGAGACGCCCGACTCGCGGTGGGACGTGTACGCCCTCGGGGCCATCTTCTACCAGATGGTGAACCCCACCAGGCTCCCGCCGCGGATGGACGGGTGGGATAAGGCCGGGTCGGTGACGGCGTCCAAGAAGCTCATCACGCGGCTGACGGCGTACCGCGAGCACCTCCTCGCCGCCCCGAAGCCGACCGCCCACCGCTCGGCCCCGGGGATGGACGGCCGGCTGGCGGACGTGATCGACCGCTGCCTGGACCTGAACCCGGGCCGCCGCTACCCGGACGCCGGGGCGATCCTCGAAGCCCTCCGCCGCCGCCGGACGGCCCGCCGCCGCACGCCGATCCTTCGGCTGGGCGCGATCGCGAGTCTGGTCGCGTTGATCGGGGCTGTGGCGGCCGGGCTTTATTTCGGACGGGATGTCGTTGAGAAGCACCGGGAAGAACTGGTCCGGCACATCCAAGTGGGACAGAAGGAAACGGCGTACATCGCGGCCCGGCTCTTCGAAGAAAAGCTGCAACAGCGGATCAACTTCCTCGAACAGGTTGTTCCCGCCAAGGGGGCCACCACCGCCAACGCCGGCCCGACCTTCGACGCTGCCCGGACCGCCATGGCGGCGGCCATCAACAGTCTCGAGCGGAACAACGGGCAACTCCCGTTCTCGACTCTCTGGCTGGCCGAGGATCGTAAGGGGGTCGACGACTGGCTGCTAGAGATCACCAAGCGCGCGAGTGTGGAGCGGGTGTTCGACAAACGTGGAATGAGCGTCACCCTCAACGCGAAAGGGTACGCGTACCTCTACTCGCGGACCGAGCCCGCACCCGAGGCCGGGAAGTGGTCGATCCGCAACCCTTGGAAGAACCGCGAGGCGGTGCAAATCTACTCGAAAAACTTCTCGTGGCGGGACTGGTTCAGCCGCAGCGCGTACAAGCTTTCGGACGACACTGACGGGGACAAGCCGCACGCCCCCGTCACCGACACGCACATCTCGCTTGCCTACCTGTCCAAACCCGAACAGCAGTGGGCGATCGGCGTCAGCCGGCCCATCTACGGGGGCCGCCCGTCCGCCGGCGCGGAGGAGGTTCTCGCCCTCCTGACGGGCGGCATCGACATGGGGTCCGAGTTGGTCAACTGGATGGGTGAGATCAAGGGAGACAAGGTGAGAGGGGTGGGGGGCAAATCGACACTGCTGGTGCTCAACGACCGCGACTTCCTGATCTGGCGTCCCGAGTTGCATTCGCTCGTCGCGGGCGGGGCCGGCGGCAAAGTCGTGGTGCCGACGCCGGCCCAGGAAAAGGAAATGTACACCCGCCTCGAACTCTACACCGACTGGCGGGGGAGGTACTTCACGGAGGGCAAGGCGGGCAGCAAGCAGGGAAACTTTAACGACCCCTGGGTCGGCGACGACGCCCAGGCCGAGCGGGGCCGGCACCTCGCCACCTACGAGCCGTTCTACCCGCTCGGGCGCGGCGTGGGCCGCGAAGAACCCTGGTACGTGGTCGTCGAGCAGTCCGAGGCGGAAGCTCTCGGCCCGGTGAGCGACCTGCAACACAACTTACTAGCCAAGGGTATTTGGGCCGGCGGCATCTTCCTCGCCGTGGCCGGGGCTCTTTGGGGCGGGGTCTTCTGGATGCTCCGGCGGACCGAAGGGGCGACCGATGGCTAGCCTCAAGGCGTGGTACCGCCTCGACGGCCGGGGGCCGGCCCTCCTGTGGGAACACCCCCTCCCCGCCGGCCGGGACGTGACCCTCGGCCAGACCGCCGACCCCGCGGTTCCGCCCGAAGTCCGCTCCGACCTGGGTCTCAACGTACCCGGCGTGTCGCCCGAACACCGGGCGCTGGTGAGCGCGCGCCACGTAACGCTTCGGTGGGACGAGTCCGATTTGACGGTCGAACTCAGGGCCCGACCCGTCGTCAACCCCGCCGCGTTCGACGGGGTGAGCTACCCCAACGGCCGCTTCGCCGTCCCCCCGGGCCGGTCGTTCACGATCACCAAGTTCTTCGAGTTCGAGCTGATTGTGCCGGACCCGGTGCCGGACCACTCGCTGCCCTTCCCCGCCGACGCCGCCCCCGTGGCGTACTCGTTCATCGACTGCGACGCCCTCGTCGTCGAACTGCGGGACGTGATCGGGAAGTACAACTTCGGTCTCGACGAGGTCCGGCTCGCCGGGCTGATCGTGAAGTCACTGCGGCATCTGCTGCCCGCGGCGTCGGCCGTCGCCATTGTGGCGGGCTGCCACTCCGCCGACCCGCATGTGCTGACCGAAAAAGTACCGAAGCCCGGGGCGGGCGTTCCGGACGTGCGGTTCAACAAAACGCTCGCCCGGCGGGTGGCGGCGAGAGCCCGCGGGGAGGTCGCCCACTGGGCCGGCGGGGTCGGCTCCGGGGATGTGTCGTCGTCGGTAGCGGCCACCTCGGACTGGGCCGTGTGCGCCCCCGTCCTGCCGGCGGCCGGCGGCGTCTGCGAGCGGGTCATCTACGTCGGCGGCCGCTTCCCCGAAGGAGGCGTGTCGTCGGCCGCCGACCTCGCCGACCGACCCGAGTTGCGGCAGACCCAGGAGGTCGTCCGCCTGTTCGCGGGGGTGTACGTCGCCCTCGTCCGCCTCCGCCGCCAGCAGGTCGAGAAGGACCAGCTCCTGAAGTTCCTCCCGCAGCCGGTCCGGGTACTCGCCACGCGGGGGGCGCTCGACACGGCCCTCGTCCCCGAGCCGGTGAAGGTCGCGGTGCTCTTCTGCGACCTCCGGGGGTCGTGCGGGCTGGCCGAGGACGGCGGGGCCGACCTCAAGGCGTTCTGGGCGTCCGTCCTCAAGCCGGCCCTGGAACTGATGGCGGGGGCCGTCGCCGCCCAGGGCGGGGTGATCGGGTCGTTCCTGGGCGACGCCGTGATGGCCTTCTGGGGCTGGCCGGACGCCGACGACCGCATGGCCGAGAAGGCCGCCCGCGCGGCCCTCGCCATCCGCACCGGGTTCGGCGCGTTCAACGCCGGGCGTGCCGACGGCAGGACGCTCGGGTACGGCGTCGGCATCGCTTCCGGGTACGCGATGGCCGGCGTCATGGGCGTGCCGGCGCAGCTCAAAGTGGACGTGATCGGCCCGACCGTGAACCTCTCCGCACGGCTCGAAGGCTTAACCAAGGCGTTCGGGGCGAGTGTACTCATCGACGCCGAGACGAAGCGGTGCCTGCCCGGGGGGCTCGCGGTGCCGTGGCGGTGGCGGCGGATCGGGTGGGTCTTCCCCCACGGCATCGACACGCCGGTGGAGGTGTACGACCTCCTACCGGCCGACACGGCCGACTCGCTGGCACCGGCTTCCCACCTGTGCGGCCTTTACGAAGACGCCCTCGCGCGGTTCGAGGCCGGGGAATGGCGTCAGGCGCGTGAAACCCTCCGAGCCGTCGCGGAGTTCGACGCCCCTTCCCAATTCCTTGCCGAGCGGATCGGGAGTGCCCACGCCCCGCCGGCCGGGTGGCCCGGGTGGGCCGAGCACAAAAAGTGCATGTTGAAGCTGGAAGTGAAATAAGAGGCGGACCGATGCCGTTGACCCTTTCCCGACGGGTGCCGTGGGCCGTCGCGGCCCTCCTGGTCTTGCCGGCACCGTCGGCCCGCTCGGCGCAACCAACGCTCACCAAGATCGACCTCTTCGAGGCTGGTAAGGGCGGTTATGGACTGTACCGCATCCCCGGCCTCGTGGCGACCGCGAGCGGCACCCTCCTGGCGTACTGCGAGGCCCGCAAGACTGCCCGCGGCGACTGGGGCACCACGGACATTCTGCTCCGCCGCAGCACCGACGGCGGCAAGACGTGGTCCGAACCCGCGTCGGTCGCCCGGGTGGACGGGCCGCACGCCCGCAACCCCGTCGCCGTCGCCCAGAAGCTCGGCGGACCGGACGAGGTCGCTTACCACAACGCCGTCGCCGTCGCCGACCGTAAGCCGAACGTAGTCCACCTTCTGTTCTGCACCCAGTACATGCGGTGCTTCTACCAGCGGAGCGACGACGACGGCCGGACGTTCGGCAAGCCGATTGAAATCACCGGCACGTTCGAGCGCTTCCGCAAGGACTACGCCTGGAAGGTTCTCGCCACCGGCCCGGCCCACGGCATTCAGCTCGTCAACGGCCGGCTCCTGGTCCCGGTCTGGCTGTCGTCCGGCACCGGCGGGCACGGGCACCGGCCGTCGGTCGTGTCCACGATCTTCAGCGACGACGGCGGGGCGACGTGGGACTGCGGAGACATCGTAGCGAACGAGACCGACCTGCTCCGCAACCCGAACGAGACGGTCGCCGCCCAACTGATTGACGGCCGGGTGATGCTCAACATCCGCAGCGAGTCCGACGCGAACCGGCGGGCCGTGGCGTACAGTCCCGATGGGGCGACCGGATGGACCAAGCCCGCGTTCGACGACCAACTCAAGGAGCCGATCTGCATGGCCTCGCTCTGCCGGCTCACGTCGAGCCCGCCGGCCGACCGCAACCGCCTCCTGTTCGCCAACCCGCACAACCTCGACCGTGCCGCGGGCGTGCCGAAGCCGGGCCAGAGCCGTGACCGGAAGAACCTCACGGTGAAGTTGAGCTACGACGAGGGCAAGACGTGGCCCGTGGCCCGCCCCCTCGACCCGGGCGTGAGCGGGTATTCTGACCTCGCGGTCGGCACCGACGGGATGATTCATTGCCTCCACGAGAGGGGCGGTACCGACGGCAAAAGTGCGACCATGACGAAGACCCTGACGCTCGCCACCTTCAACCTGGAATGGCTGAGCCAGGGCAAGGACACGCTCCCCGCGACGCATAAATGACGGTGCGGCACGGGGGGAAAAGCAAAAGCCCCCGGCGGTAGCCGGGGGCCATGCGAGGTGCCGAAGAGAGGACTTGAACCTCCACTACCTTGCGGTAACTAGAACCTGAATCTAGCGCGTCTGCCAATTCCGCCACTTCGGCATGGTCGCGGGCCCAAATGGGTCCACGACTGAATGTATATTAAGAACCGACCGGGAACCGTCAAGCGGTCGCCCGGCAAGTCGCCGGGCCGCGCTCAGTTCTTAAGTAGGTCGGCCAGCGGCTTCTCGATGGCGTCGGCCCAGATTTCGTACCCCTTCGGCGAGAGGTGCAGCAGGTCGGGCATGATCTCCCGCGAGAGGCCGCCGGACGAGTCGAGGAACTTGCCGCCGATGTCGAGGTACTTCACCGTCTTGCCGTCGTCGAGCTTGGCGATGATGTCGTTGACGGCCTTGATCTTCGGGTTCAGGTCGGCGGCCACGGCGACCTTGGCCTCCTTCGCGGCCTTTCCCCGGGGGAAGACGCCGAGGAGCAGCACCTTGATGCCCGGCTTCTGCTTCTTCAACTCCTCGACCACCGCCTTCACGCCCTCGGCGATCTCCTCGGCCGAGTTGCCGCCCGTGTTGTTGGTGCCGATCATCACCACGGCCGCTTTGGGCGAGAGGCCTTCCAGTTCTTTACCCTCCGTCAGCCGCCAGAGGACGTGCTGCGTCCGGTCGCCGCCGATGCCGAGGTTGAACGGCTTGAAAGGGGCGATCTTCGCGGCCCACGCCGCCTTGCCACTCCCCTCCCAACCCTGCGTGATCGAGTCGCCGACGAACACCACGTCCACCGGGCCGGCCGTCTTGGCCTTCTCCACGAACTGCTTGTGGCGGGGCACGTCGCGGTTCTCGGGCTTGGTCGTCGGGCCGGACTTTTGCTGGGCGGCGGCGGTCGAGAGCCAGCCGAGGGCGAGGGCGGCGGCCAGGGCTGCGGGGAGGCGGACGGTCAACATAATGCGGGACTCCGTGCGGAACGGGGGAAGGGTCGCCCGCGGTTGTGCGGGCGGACGGAACGCGGGCGGGAGGTACGACTCACGGCGATCCGGACGCCGGCGGCCCAGATGTCGCCCCCGGTGCCAGGTTCGGCGGGTTCGTGGTCGGCGGGGTGGGCTTCTCGATCGCCACGTCGAGCGACGACGACCGGACGCTACTCATGTACGCCGTCCAGGCGTCCGCGAACCGCTTCACGGCCACGTCGTCGAGCCCGGTGCCGTCGGCCGTCAACAGCCCGAACGCCTTGCCGAAGGCGAGCAGAACGGCCCGCTCGTCGGTCGGCAGGTCGCGAGGCAACTTGTCGAGTTCGGCGTAGAAAAGGTACAGCTCCTTGAGCTTCGTCTGGGCCAGGTAGTACGTCAGCGCCCAGGCAGTGGCATGGGCTTTCTGTGTCAACTTGAGGGCGAGCTTGGCCTTCACTGCAGCCGGATCGGGAACGAGGGTCGTGGCGGCCACCGGGTTGGCCGGCCGGTCGATGTCGTCCCCCAGCCGGGCCCCGTCGAAGTACGCCCCGGCCAGGACGTTCCGCAGCAGCACGTCGTGCTTAGAGTTCAGATCCTTCGACGCTTCGAGGTCGCGGTAGTACTTGAGCATGGCGAAGTTGGCGGCCCCGATCCCGGTCGTGGTGGCCACGGTCATATACGGCTGGTCGGTATCGGTCTTGGTGAACACCGGGTCCCGCGGCCGCTGGAACAAGGACGACACCCCACTATCGACCCACCGGGGGAGGTCGACGTGGCGGGGCAGGGTGCCGACGGCGGCGAGCAGTTGGCGGGTCGCCTCCCGGCTGATGGCGGCCGTCTCCCCCTGGTGCTCCTGGTAGCGGTCGATGGCCGCCAGGGTCATCATCCGGGCCACGTCAGACGCGGACAACTCGGGCTGAGGCGGGGTTGCTGGGGCAGTGCCTGGGGCGCTGGGCGGGGCCGCCCCCGGCTCGGTACCGGCCGGCGGGCGCGGCGGGCCGACGATCTTCGGGCCCACCCCCTTGAGCAGGTCGGCCCGCGTGACCGTTCCCCGGTAAACGTTCTTCACCATTTGGCGGAACGCCTGCCCCACGTCGTCCATCCGCTCCGGGGCCAGCACCAGTACGCCGTGTTCGGCCGAGAAGTAACCGTCGGCCGCGATCCGGCGGGCGTCGACGGCTTTGAACATCACCCACGCCTCCTTGACCGACGGCGGGAGGATGGCGACCAGGGGCCGCTCCGGCACCGGGAGGGCGACCCCCTCCAGGGCGTGCCAGAGGTAGACCGCTCTAAAGTTCTCCTCCAACTCGGCCAGTCGGCGGGCCACCTCGTCGCCGCCTGCGTCCCAGTAAATCAGGGTGTAGTGCCCCCGCGTCAGGACGTTCTGGGCGTTGAGCCGCTCCTTCCACTCGTCGGCGGCGGTCCCCGGCTGCCCGGCGGCGGCCTTGATCTTCGGGCCGACGGCCGCGTACACCTCGGAGAACCGCTTCACTTCCGCGGGGAGAGTGGGCTTCCCCTTCGCCAGTGCCAGCAGTTCGTCGCAGTACGCCTCGGCCTCGGGCGTCATGCCGGCGGCCAGGGCCTCGCCCGCCAGGTCGTAGAGCTTCTGCGGGTCCTTCGTCTTGCCCCAGGCGACGTGCTGGGCCTTGATCGCCGCCTCCGTCGTCTTGCCCTTGCCGGCATCGGTGTAGAGCTGGACGGTAGCCCCGTCGGCGAACAGGTACGTCGTCCCGAACCTGTGCTTGATCACGTCCCACTTGGGGTTCAGCACGTTGTTGAGGGTGAACTTCGGGTAAAAGGTCTGCTGGAACTGGTCGATCACGGGCATGACCACGACGAGCGACCGCGATGCGTCGGGCTTCGGCGGGACTTCGGCCCCGGGCGCACCCGGGGTTCCTGGCGTGCCCTCGCCGCCCGGCCGGACGCCGGCCGGGGGCGAGCCGGGCGTGGGGGGGAGCGGCTGGCCGTCCGGCCCGACGGGAGCCGCCGGGGTCCCTTCGAAGATGACCCGCACGATGAGGTAGCCGGCCAGTGCCGGCGAGACGCCGGCCGTGAGGGCGACCGCCGCCGCGAGGAAGAACCGCCTCATAGATCTTGCTCCGGACGTGGGACGCCCCCGGTCGTCGGCCTGGGAGTAAAACAATTGTCCGACACCCGCCGCCGGCGGGCAACGATAATCGAGCCGGAACGGGCTACCGGCCGGCCCCGAACTTGTCGATCGCGGTCGTCGGGTCGTTGCGGAAGAGCGTCTTGCTGCGGGTCGGCTTGTTCCGCAGGGCGGTCAGAGTGCGTTCCAGGGCTTCGAGGTTGATCGTCCTCTTCGAGCCGGTCCCCTCGATCGGGGCGAGGACGTCGCCAACGGCCTTGTCGGCCACCTCGTTGCCGTCCTGCGGGGCCCGGTTCGGGGCCACGTTCTTGAGGGTCGCCTTCCACGCCGTGACGGCACTCCCGAGGCGGGCGGCGTACAGCTTCCAGGGGATCGACTTGTCGGTCGGGGAGGCGTTCCGGAGCTTGGCGAAGGTGATGACCCCGGTCCCGACCACGTCGGCCGCCGCGTCGAACATCATCGCCTCGCCCGCGTCCATGCCGCACAGCCCGATGACCGCCTCGGCGACCTCGGCCGGGGTCGCGGCCGGGGTGAGGGCCGGGTCGGACATGGCCACCCGGGCGAGCGTGTACGCCGGCAGGGCCACCACCTGGCCGTTCGCCTTCACCTCCGGGAGCCGCACCTGGGCGTACGCCCGGATCGCCTCCCGGCGGAGGTAGACGACCACCGCGGCCAACTCCGGCGGCGGCTGCTTCGGATCGACGCCCGGGGGGAATGACATCACCTGCGTCGGGTTGAAGATGTTCGACTCGATGGCCTTGAGCAGAGCCGCGAGGTCGGCCGGCTTGAGGGAGTGGGCCGGCCCCTTCGTGCCGGAGGCCGGATGGGCGGCGAGCAGCCCTTCGGCCGCCTTGAAGCCGTAGAACTTGATCTCGGGGGCCGTGTTCGCGTTCCCCAGCAGCGTCGTGAGGTAGGTCCCGAACGCCGGGGCCCCGGACTTGGCCGCGACGCCCAGGAGGCGGGTGACGTTCATCCGCACGATCCGCTCCGGGTTGCCCTCGATGACCGGCTTGAAGGCGGTCACGAAGGCGTCCCCGAACTCGGCGAGATACTCGGACTGCTCGACGGTGTACGTCTTGCTCACCTCGGGGACGATGACGAAGTACTGAAACTGGGTGACGAGCTTGTCGAACTCCAGGTCGGCGGCGGCCCGGAAGTCCTGGGCCTGGCTGAACATGTACGGGTGGGTGAGTTTCTCGACGTAGTACTGCATCATCTCGTCGAGGACCTTGCGGGCCGCCGCCTTGACGAACGGGGCCTCGCCGGTCTTCAGGGCCGTCACCGCCGTCCGAGTGGTGGTGGGCAACTCCAGTTTGGTGAACGAGGCCTTGTCGGCCCCCTGCCCCCGGGCCGGCCCGCCGGATAGGGCGATCCCGAGGCCGGTGAGGGCGGTCAGTGTGAGCAGCGAGTTGCGGAACATCGGTTCCCCAGGTACGGTACGAGAGGCGGGAGCGTCCGGGAGTGTAACGCCCGCGGGGGCCGGGCCGTTAGAGCCGCCGTCCGCCAATCATGGTGCAGGCTAACGGCGGCGGGCCGGCGAATCAAGTACCCGGACCTCAGGGGTTGGGTTGCCACCGGCGGTGCGATTGGTTACAACGGTGGAGTCGAATCGGCGGGCCGTAGCGCAGCTTGGCTAGCGCGCTTGCTTGGGGTGCAAGAGGTCGGGGGTTCAAATCCCCCCGGCCCGACTTCGCCGGGCCCGGCGGCTGCAATGCCGCCGGGCCTTTTTCGTCCCCCCTCCGCCGCATCCGCCTTGACCCAGTATACGCCGCACGGCAGCCTGCCGCCCCGACCCCGCGCCGCCCGAATGTCCGTTCGGGGTCGGGC
>JANPKP010000694.1:0-3364 GCA_031426095.1 Gemmataceae bacterium | reverse complement strand
CCGCCCGGTCCCGTTCGGCCCCGGCCTCGGCCGCCCCCAGCCGGGCCGCCTCGATTTGGTCCTGCCGCCCGCGGGCCTCGGCACGCAGCCTCTCGGCGGCCCGGTCCCGTTCGGCCCCGGCCGCGGCCAGTTCGCCCCGGGCCTGGCCGAGTTCCGCCGCCAGGGCGGCCCGCCGCTGATCGACCGCGTCGGCCGCCCCCCGCGCCTCGGCCACCTCGGCCCGGGCCTGGTCCCGGGTCTGGCGGTGGCCGGCGACCAACCCGCCCGCCCAGCCGACGGCCAGCGCGACCACGAGGGCCGCCCCCCACGCCACCCAGCCGGGCACACCCGAGTCGGCCTCGGGGGCCGACTCGGGCGGCGGGGCTTCCCGCCGACACCGGGGGCAGTACCACCGGTCCCCGGCCGCGCCCGGCCGGGGTTGCAAGGGGGCCGAACACGACGGGCAGGCGGTCATGGGCGACACGGGCGAACTCCGCGGCGGGGAGGTGACCGGGTGAGGGGGCCGAAGGGGTCGAAGGGGTCGAACGGTTATGACGCTAACATCGGCATCAGCCGATGTCAACGGCCGGGGTCGCCCCCCCACTCGTCCGGCACCCGCCGGGCGGCGGGCCTCAGCCGCCGGGGCCGGGCTGCTGCCTCCGGTACTCGGTCGTGAGCACGCCGGCGAAGCCCCAGTTCTCGGGGTCGACCTCGTCGATGACGACGTGGGTGTGCTCCGGCCGCTTGCCGAGCACCCGGCCGAGCGTCTGCGTGGTCTCGGCGACGATCTGCGCCTTCTGCGCCGCCGTCACCCCGTCCCGCGTGATCCGCACGTTGACGTAGGGCACTTCCGGCCTCCCAGGTTCGCGTCACCCGACTTCGATCATCCGGCACTCGCCCGGGGGCACTTCCTCCCCGCCGCAGAGCAGGAACTCGGTGCCGGCGCGGCGGACGGGGCCAACCCCTTGCGAGAATGAGCCGCGGCCGCCCCCCGTGGTCGTGGCCGCCGCACGGCCCCCGCGCCTCACTTTTCGGGCAGCCTCCAGAGCAGGGCGGAGAGCCCGTTGTTGGTGGCCAGCCGCGTCCCGTCCGGGGAGACCGCGGCCGGGCCGCCGGGGTCGGGGAGCGCGGCCAGCACCTTGCCGTCCGGCCAGGAGCGGACCTCCATCTCGATCCGCTGTCGGCCGGTCGGCAGGTTCTCCAGCACGGACACCACGCACCGCCGGCCGTCCGGGGTGAACACCGGCGGCCACCCCGACACCTCGCCCCCGCCGAACCCGCCGACGGTCTTCCCGGTGCCGGCGTCCAACACTTCGACGCGCCGGCGGGCCACGACCGCGAGCGTCTTGCCGTCCGGCGTGGCGGCCACGGCCACCCGCCCGGCGGGGAACGACCGCTCCCACTTCGCCCGGCCGGTCGCCACGTCCCAGGCCCGCACCTCCGCCCCGGCCGGCTTCTCCCCGGCCTTCGGCTCCGGCTCGTACCCCGCGACGAGGGTCGCCCCGTCGGGCGTGAGGGCGACGGCGTAATCCGCCACGTAGGACGGGCTGGCCGGGGGGAGTTCCGCGTCGAACACCGCCTTGCCGGCGGCCGGGTCCCACACCACGCACCGCACGGGGGATCCCACGCGGACCCCGGTCCGGGCGAGCAGCGCCACCCGGCCGCCGGGCAGCGGGCGGGCGGCGGACCACGAGTAGGAGGTCGGCGACACGCCCGGGTAAGGGTCCAACGTCTTGCCCGTGGATAGGTCGTAGGCGGCCTTGACCGAAAACCCGCGGGCGGCGTCGGGCGACGGGTAGACGACGGGACCCGGGCGGCCCGGCTCCGGCGGCTCGACGCGGATCGGGCCGACCGGCTTGCCCGTCTCCGCGTCCCACCGCAGGTTGACGCCGGCCCCGTCGGTCGTCACCACCTGCTTGCCGTCGGCGGTGAACGCGACCCCGACCAGGGACGCGACGTGGCGGACGGCCGGGGTGAGCGGGCGGGCGGCGACCGGGTCCCAGGCCAGGGCGGTGTTCCCGTCCCACACGCCCCAGGCGAGCGGCTTGCCGGCCGCGGTGTACGTCAGCCCGCGGCAACTCCCTCCCGGCGGCAGGTCCGTCGGCCGCCCGGCCCGTGCCGCCGGGCGGCCGGTGGCGAGGTCCCACCGGGTCGCGTCCAGGGTGTGGAACGCGACCGTCAGGAGCGACTTCCCGTCGGGGGCGAAGGCCAGCGCCTGGGGCGAGGCGGGCGGGTCGGCGAGCGTGCGGACGCGCTTGCCGGTCCGCGGCTCGAACACCTCGACGGTATTCCCGCCGAGGTCGAGGCCGGCCCCCAGTGAGGAGTCGGCGGCGAATACGAAGTTGTAGAAGCGGCCCCCGGCCTCCAACGTCCCGAGCGGCTTGCCGGTGGCCGCGTCCCACGCCCGGGTCACGCGGGTGTCCGGCGGCACCGGCTTCCCCGACGGCTCGAACGCCTTGCGGGTGAGCAGGGTCTTGCCGTCCGGGGTGAGGGCGACGACCGCCGCCCCCTCGTCGGCCACCCGCACGCGGGCCACCTCCCGGTCGCCCGCCACGTCCCAGACGAGGGCGGACACCACGCCGCCGGCGGGCGGGCCGTACGGGTGGTCCCCCTGCCCGACGGCGACCGTGCCTCCGTCCGCCGAGATGACCGCGGACCGGGGGTTGACCTTGGCCGACGGCGGGATGGTGGCCAGCCGCTTGCCGGTCGCCAGGTCGTACACCCGGGCCTCGCGGGTCAGGGCGAAGACCCCGCGCTTGCCGTCGGCCGCCACGGCCACCGGCTCGCCGGCATCCTCGCGGTCGTCCGTCTGGACGGCCGGGCCGGTGTCGCGGCCGGTCACCGGATCGACCCACCGGAAACTGTACCCGCCGGTGCCGAATACGACCTTGCCGCCCGGGGCGAGGACGCTGTTGCGCTGCCACCCGTACCCGTTGTAGCCGCGGTTGGTCCCGAGGCGGGCGTAGGCCCCGGGCGGGAGCGGGTCGCCGTGGGCGTCGGCCCGCTCCTGGGCACCGGCGGCCGGGGCGAGGCCCAGGGCGAACACGAGGGCGGCGAAGGGTGGCAGGGGAGTCGTCGTCATAGGGTTGGGCTCCGGGCAACGGGCGCGTCGCGTGTCGTGACGCGGGCGGTCGATCGCATGATGACGGCCCCCACCATCACCGCACCTCGATCATCCGGCACTCGCCCAGCGGCACTTCCTCCTCGCCGCAGAGCAGGAGCTTGGTGCCGACGCAGCGGACGGGGCCGCCGTCCGGGCAGACGTGGTCGGTGCCCAGGCCGGCCGCGAACGGGCCGGCGTCGGCGTGCGAGTCGGGGTAGAGCAGCGGCCGGTGGAGGCGCAATTCCGCCCCGTCCCGCAGCTTCACGGCCGCGGCCCGGACCC
>JANPKP010000693.1:0-23629 GCA_031426095.1 Gemmataceae bacterium | reverse complement strand
CGCTCTGAGTGCACATCTCACGGCCCCCCCAAGATCGAGAAGACGCATTGCCGCCGAGGCCCTCTCCCTCCCGCGCCACCCCGCCGACCGGCTCGCCCGAGCCTCGTCCGACGGATTCGCGCCCGAGGTCGGCCGGAGTTTCGTCCGAACTGCGTTTTCGCGCGGCCGGGTTACGGCCGCGCTGCCAGTAGACCGGGCCTTCAAGGCCCACGAAGGATGACCATGAGCAAGAAGTTGTACGTCGGGAACCTGTCGTTCCAGACCACCTCGGACGACCTGCGCGAAGCCTTCTCGCAGTACGGCCGGGTGACCAGCGCCCAGATCGTGACCGACCGGGACACGGGCCGCAGCCGCGGGTTCGCGTTCGTCGAGCTGTCCGAAGGGGCGGACGAGGCGATCGCCGCCATGCACGGCGCCCAGTTCCAGGGCCGCACCCTGACTGTGAACGAGGCCAAGCCCCGTGAAGACCGGCCCCGCTCCGGCGGCGGCGGTGGTGGCGGCTACGGCGGTGGCGGTGGTGGCGGCGGCTACGGCGGCGGTGGCGGCGGCCGCTCGGGCGGCGGCGGCGGCTACGGCGGCGGTGGCGGCGGCTACGGCGGCGGCGGCGGCCGCTACTAAGCGTCCCCGCTCCCACAACGAAACACCCGCGGGCCGCGCTTCCGAGCGCGGCCCGTTTTCGTTCCCGGGCCGCCGCCGGTTCACGCCGTCGGCCCGTCCGCGGCGGGGGCCCCCGCCAGCACCTCCAGCGGGTGCCACGCCCGCCGGCCGGTGGCGTCCTTGATCTGGTGCCGGCACGACGTACCCGTCGCCACCACCCGGGCGTCCGGGGCCGCCTTCAGGGCCGGGAGCAGTTGCAACCCGGCGATCTTCACGCTCACGTCGAAATGCTCCCGCTCGTACCCGAACGCCCCGGCCATGCCGCAGCAGCCGGCGTCGAGCACGTCCACTTCCAGCCCCGGCACCAGCCGCAACGCCGCCGCCGACCCGTTCACGCCCACGAGCGCACGCTGGTGGCAGTGGCCGTGGAAGACCGCCCGCCCGGCCTCGCGTGGCACGTCGAGCGTCGCCCGCCCGTCGCCGACTTCACGTGCCAGCCAGGCGTCGGCCAGGTGGGCGGCCGCCGCAACCCGTTTCGCGGCCGCCCCGGGCACCAACTCCGGCCACTCGTCGGCGAGCGTCAGCAGGCAACTCGGCTCCAGCCCGAGGATCGGCACGCCGTCACGGGCGTAAGCGTCGAGTTTCGGCAACGCCTCCTGGGCGAGCCGGCGGGCGTCGGTGAGGAACCCCTTCGAGATCATCGCCCGTCCGCAGCAGACGCCGGCGAGTTCGACGCGGTAGCCGGCCCGTTCCAGAAGACCGACCGCCGCCCGGCCGATCTGCGGCTCCTGGAACGTGGTGAAGCAGTCATCCAAGATCACGACGCGGGGCGAGCGGGAGGGAGAGGGCCTCGGCGGCAATGCGTCTTCTCGATCTTGGGGGGGCCGTGAGATGTGCACTCAGAGCGCGAAAACCAAGAGGGGGGAAGCGTGACTGCGCGTTCAGTTCGTCGTCACCGACACGGCGGAGGGGGACTTCCCCTTCGCCGAAGGCCATACTACCGAGGGTCACCCGAAAGGAAAGGGCAATCCGCCGGAATTTTTCGCCCCGCCGATTCAGGCCGCCGGAACCGACGCCGAAGACTCCGGCGGGACGGCCGGCTCGGGGGGGGCGAACAGGGCCGACACCAGGAGCATCCCGGCCCCCACCACCAGGCCGCAGTCGGCCACGTTGAACACCGGCCACTCGATCTTGTAGAAGTAGAGGAAGTCCCGCACGCCGCCGAACACGAGCCGGTCGTACAGGTTGCCCAGGGTGCCGCCCAGGATCAGCCCGAGGGCGGCCGACAGCCAGCGGTCCCGGGCCGTCTCGCGGCGGGTGCCCCACACCACGATCGCCACGGCCGCGGCCACGCTCACGGCCGCGAAGAAGTTGTTCGCCGTCCCCTTCTTCGACCCGCCCATGCCGAACAGGGCCCCGTGGTTGACGTGCGGCAGCACGGGGGCGCTCCACGTCTGCAGCGGCTGGAGGGTGCCGCAGTCGCACGGGACCGCGTCGCGGTCGTACTGGGCGATGAGCCGGAACCACCCCGGCACCACCTCCCGGGTGCCGACGAGGGCCTCCGTGTACAGCCAGCGGAAGACGCCGTACTTCGTCCCCTGGTCGGCCGCGAGCCCGAACACCGCGAGGGTGACGAGCAGCCAGCGGTACGTCCGTTCGCCCATGTCCGTCCGCCCCTGCCGCGAGAAGGTGGTTCCGTGCCGCCCGTTCCCGGCCACCATAGCCGTGCCCGTCCGGGGCGTCAAGAAAGGCGGCCGGCGGGCGAAGCCGTGAGGGTTGGGGAAGCACTCCGGGTCGGGGGCGGTTTGCGTCGTGTGAGGGCCCACCGGGATGCGGGCGGGCGGCGGGGCGGGGGCGGTCCCCCTTTCGCTCAAGGGCCGGCGGATGGGCTTGACGCGGCGGGGGGCCGGCGGAAGAATCCCGCCGGGGGACGCTCTGAACTGCGGCCGATTGTTCGGGTCGTGGCGGCGGTGCGGGTCGGGCGGACTCAGCGGGGGCACAGTCATGGGGCGGGGAAATGCCGGACTCCTGGCGGCCGTTCTCGCGCTCGCCGGCTGCCGGGCGGCCGACAAGGCGAAGGCCCCCGACAAGAAGGAAGCCCCCGGCTCCCCCGCGTCCCGCCCCAAGGCGAAGGACCGTGACAAGGACACGCCCCCGGGCGGCGGCCCGACGTGGCTCGACGACCTGGGCAAGCTCCCCGGCACCGGCGGGGCCGTGCCCCCGGCCGGGTCGTGGGCCGACCCCCGCGACCCGAACGCCGACATCTCCACCGAAGTCCGCGGCCTGCTCGGCGGCGTCGTGCTCGACGCCGACGGCCGGCGGGTGCCGAACGCGACGATCCGCATCGAGGCGGCCGACGCACCGGCGTCCGCCGCCGGCCTCGCCCCCATCACCATCGTTTCCGACGCGAAGGGCTACTTCCTGGCCCACCTCCGGCCGAACGCCGCGTACACCGTTTCCGTGCAGGTGACGGCCGAGGGGCGGACGCTCGCCGCCACCCGGCAGACCCGGTTGCCGAACCCGAACCTCACCATCCAACTCCGCGAAGACCTGCAGCCGCTACCGCCGGGGGCCGCGACGCCCGCCGCCCCGGCCGCCACCCCGTCCGACGCGGGAACGAGTGCCCTGCCCCCGCCGGCCAATGAGCGCGACTTCCCACCGGCCCCCGCCGCCAGTGCCAGCCGCGAGTTGCCGCCGGCGTCCGACGCCTTCCCGCCCCCCGCCGGCGTCCCCGGCCGCCCGGCCGACGGCGGCGGGTGGGCCCCGGACAAGACGGGTACGCCCCTGAACCGGCTCGCCCCGCTGGCCCCCGTGTCGCCGTCGCCGGCCTCCCCGGCGGTGCGGCCGGAGAACATCACCGCCGACCCCTCGCAGAACTTCCGCGCCCCGCCGGCGAGCATCCCGCCCCCGGGGGTGCCGGCCCTCCCGTCGGGCGTCCCCGCCCTGCCCCCGCTCGACCCGACGAAGGCCCGCTCGAACGCCGTCCGCCCGGCCGCCAACTTCGTGCTGGTGGACACCCTCGAACGCCCCTGGTCGCTCGACGCCAGCCGCTACGGGTCGCTCGTGCTGCTCGACTTCATGACCACGACGTGCGTCCCGTGCAAGCAGACGGTGCCGGTCCTGAAGGACTTGCAGAGCCGCTACGGCGGGGCCGGCGGCCTGCAGGTGGTCGGCGTGGCGTGCGACGAGGCCCCGCTGAAGGAGCGGGCCCGGCGGGCGGCGAGCTACGCCGAAAAGTACGACCTGAACTACGCCCTGTACGTGGAGCCGGGGGCCGACCCGGGCCGCGTCCGCGAGCGCTTCAAGGTGGAACAGTACCCGACGCTGGTGCTGCTCGACGCGGCCGGCAACGTCGCCTGGAAGGGCCACCCCCACTCCCGGGCGGACCTCGAAGCCGTGATCCAGCGGTTGCTGCCCGCGGGGCGGTGATGTCCCTGGATTTTACCACTCTGGCGAAGTGCGATTCAGCCAAAACCCCGTCCGGCGAGCAGAGCATCACGCGATCAATCCGCCCACCCGTCAGTCGTCTTGGCTCGGCGGCAGCCGCCCTCCCGACTCCTCCACGGTAACCGGGGGCGGAGTGAAGGTGACGTACTCCGTCTCCATGCCGAACCTTCTGTGAGCCACGAAGTACGCCCGCACGCCGACGCCCGGAGCCGACGCACCGCCGAAGAGTTCGGCCTACCGGAGGAGCGGGTCCCACGCCGGCCGCCGGCCGAAGTCCTGCGTCAGCGCGAACAGCTCGGCCGGCGTCGTCGCGATCTCGACCGACAGCTCGAACGTCACGCCGTGCCCCCTGTTCTGCCGTCGAACGATCCCGCCGGGTGGGCGTGGGGGCCGCGTCACGGCTTGCCGGCCTTCGCTCCCCCCGTGATTTTCTCCGCGTACCCCTTCAGGGCTTTGCGGGTGGCCTCGTCGTGGTCGCCGTGGGCCTTCGGCTCGGACAGGTCGGCGACCAGCTTGCCGAGCGTCCAGTCCACGTTCGCGTCCTTCCCGCCGGCGTAGACGTACCGCAACCGGGCCGCGAACAGGTCGTTCTCGGCCAGGGCGTCGAAGCTACCCGGCTCGTCGAGGAACTTGACGAGTAGCCGGGCGAACGCCCCGTAGGCCGCCGCGCTGCCCCCCTTGAACGTGGGGTGCGGGAAGTGGTCCGCGTCCCAGGTGAACCCGACCGCCCCGCCCCCGGGCCCGGGAACCGTCGTCCCCTCGGAGAGCTTGTTCCAGCGGGCCATCGCCCTCGTCATTTCCTCCGCGGGGGTCGGCTTTGGAACGACGGCGGGCGTGGGGGCCGTGGGGGCGGGGTTCGCGGCCGCCAGCAGCGTCGCGGCGGCGAACGCGGTGGCGGTGAGGCCGAGTGTGACTCGTCGCATGGCGGTAGCTCCTCTCGGTTGGGCCGGTTTCGAGGCTCAGGCAGCGTAAGCGGTCTTCCGCCTGCCCACAACGGCCAACCGGGAGCGGCGGGGCCGCCCGCCATGGCCCGGGCTTATAATCCCGTGGGCGCGGATCGACAACGCCCCGCACGGGTTTCATAATGCCTGGAATGCGAACGGCGAACGGGGCCGGGCCCCTCACACCCTCCGACGACGCCACCCCCCGCCCCCGGTCGCTCGCGCCCGTCGGCGGGGCCGCCGCGCCGCCGGCCGTACCCGCTACACCGCCGCCCCCGCCCCCGGCCGACGCCCGTCCCACGCCCGAAGTCGTCCTCCGCTGGGTCGCCGCCGCCGGGCCGGCCCCGTGGTTCCCGTCCGCCCACGCGGCAGCCGCCGGGACCGACCGCGACGCCCTCGACGAGCCGCTCGGCGAACTCCGCCGGGCCGGGCTCGTGAAGGTGGCGACGTGGGTCCGCGGCGTCGGCCAGGGGTACGCCCTGACGCCCGGCGGGGAGATGTGCGTCCGCAACCCGGACGTGCTGGCCCGGTTCGCGGCCGGCCCGCCCGACCTCCCGCCGCCGAGCTTCGAGACGCCCCCGCCGAAGCCCGCCGCCCCGGCCGCCGCCGGCCCCCGCACGCCCCCGGTGCCGCTCGACCTCCGGCCGCCGATCGTCACCCCGGCGCTCCTGATCGCCAACCTCGTCTGGTTCGCCGTCGGGGCGTGGTTCGCCTGGAAGGCCACCGGGTCGGTGACCGACTACCTCGGCCCGCGGGGCACCCCGACGCTCCACCGCCTCGGGTCCGTGAGCGGGGCCGACCTGCTCCGCGGCGACTGGTGGCGGCTGGGCACGGCGGCGTTCGTCCACGTCGGGTTCGTCCACCTGCTGGTGAACATGTTCGCCCTGGGCATGACCGGGTCGCTGGCCGAGGTGCTGTGGGGCCGGTGGAAGGTGTTCGCCGTGTACGCCCTGTCGGCCGTGGCCGGGTCGTGCCTGGCGGCGGCCATCCAGCCGGACGTGCCGATGGCCGGGGCGTCCGGGGCCATCTGGGGGCTCCAGACGTCGCTCGTCGCCTGGCTCGTCCTCTACCGCGACCGCCTCCCGCCGGCCCTGGTGGCCGACTGGTCCCGCCGGCTCGGGCTCATGTTCGTCCTCAACGCCGGGTTCAGCCTCCTGCCGGGGATCAGCTGGGAGGCCCACGCCGGCGGCGGGTTGGCCGGGTTCCTGGCCGCCGGCCTCCTGAACGCCCTGTCGGCCCCCGACCGCCCCCGCCGGCTCGCGGCCGCCGCCCTCCTGTGCGCCCTCCCGGCCCTGTGCGTCGGCGGCCTCGTCCTCGCCATGCGGTCGACCGACCCGTGGCAGGAGGTGCGGGCGAAGGCGGCGTGGTACGACCAGGCCCGCCGGAAGGCCGAGCGCCACACCCCCGCCGACGCGGACCGGCTCCGCGCCCGGCTGAAGGCGTTCGAGGTGATCGCCCCGACGCTCAACGCCCTGCGGCCGGGGGCCGTCCAGCCGCTCCTCCTCCAGGTGGCCGTGGCGAACCTCCGGCCCACCCCCCCGGCCGTCCGCGACCGCCTGCGGGCCGACATCGCCCCCCTCCACCTGCGGGCCGCCGCCCTGGCCGCGGCGCTGGCCGAGCCGCCGACCGGCGACCCGGGGTTCGACAACCTCGTCGGCACCGCCCGGGCGTTCGCCGACACCCGCCGCCGGCTGTTCGAGGGGATGCTGAAGGAACTCGAACTCCCGCGGCCGGCCGACGCCCCCGGCACGAAGGCCCTCGGCAAGCTCTGGGCCGACGGCAACCGCTTCTGGGACGCCCTGCCCCGGCAGGCCGACCAGCCCCCGGCCCCCCCGCCGGACGACGGGGGCGGGGCGTGATCCGCTTCCGGTGCTGGTTCTGCTCGCGGAAGTACGCCGTGGCCGACGCCCGGGCCGGCGAACGCCTCACCTGCACCTGCGACCGCCGCCTCCGGGTGCCCCGCCGCGACGGCGGCAACTCCCGCTCCCGCACCCCCGGCGACTGGCTGGCCGAGGTCGTCGTCTACGGCACGGCCGGCGGGCTCCTCGGGCTCGGCCTCGGGTTCCTCCTCCTGGGCCGGACGCCCCTCTTCCGCCGCTCGCCGGACGTGATCGTGGGCCTCGCCGTCGGCGGTTTCGTCCTCGGCACCCTCTTCGGGGAGGCCGGCATCAACTGGATCGGCCGCCACATCCGCGACCGCGACGGCACGGCGTGACGGCGCTTCTGTCGCTTTCGGACCACGTCCGCTCCCACATTCTCCCACTTTTAAATACTCGATTCGCCCCATCCCCACGCCGGCACGCCGCTTGCGATTCCCGCTCCCGGTTGATGCGGTAAAGCGGTCAAAAGCGTCATTTCTGCCCGACGTAGGGGTTGGTCGCCTTCTCGCGGCCGACCGTCGTCACGGGGCCGTGGCCGGGGTAGACGACCGCGTCCGCCGGCAGCGGCCAGAGCTTCGCCTCGATGCCCGCCTTCAATTGCTCGAAGCTGCCGTTCGGGAAGTCGGTCCGGCCCACGCTGCCGCGGAACAGCACGTCCCCGCCCAGCACCGTGACCGGCGCGGAGTCGGGAACGACGTACACGACGTGCCCCGGCGAGTGGCCGGGGATGAGCCGCACTTCCAGCGGGATGCCGGCCACCGTGAGCGTCTCGCCGTCGGCCAGCATGCGGTCGGCCGGCGGGCTGACGATCGGCATCCCGTAAAGGCCGCTCAGGTTCGCCATCGGGTCGGTGAGCATCACGGCGTCGCCCTCGCCGATCAGGATGGGCGCTTCCGGGTAAGCCTTCTTGAGGTCGGCGACGCCGGCGATGTGGTCGACGTGCCCGTGGGTGAGCACGATGGCGGCGAGGGTGAGCCCGCGTTCGACCAGCACGCCGCGGATCAGCACCGGCTCGAACCCGGGGTCGATGACGAACGCCTCCGACGAGCCGGCGGCCCACACGACGTAGGAGTTCTCGGCGAACGGCTCGGACTCGACGGTGACGATTTCGAGGCGCATCTTCGGCCCAATGCGGAATGCGGATTTCGGGGTGCGGAATCCGGGCCGCGAACCCGGCGACGAGGTGAGTGTAGCGACACGCGACGCGGGCAGACGCGGTTCCGGATTCCACACTCCGAAATCCGCATTCCGCATTCCCCCAACTGCCCTTCCTCCGCCGGCGGCCCGCGGGTATGCGGCCGGCCTCTTACGGAGGGACTCCCATGCCCGCGTGGTTGCTCAAGACGGCCCTTCCCGCTGCCGCCGCCGGCCTCGTCGCCGTCGGGGTGTCCGCCGCCCCGCCGGTCGCGCCGCCCGTTGGTAAGCCGGTCCCGCCGGCCGCCGTCGCGCCGGTCAAGGCGGTAGCGCCGGCCAAGGCCGTCGAGCCGGTGTTGGCGAAAGACCCGCTCGGCACCCTGCTCGCCGAGGGGCAGGCGGCCTACGCCGGGCTGCGGGACTACACCTGCACGTTCACCCGCCAGGAGCGGACCAACGGCGTCCTGCGGGCCGAGCAGGTGGGCGAGATGAAGGTCCGCACCCGGCCGTTCAGCGTCCGCGTCCGGTTCGCCCGGCCGGACGCCGCCGCCGGGCAGGAGTTGCTCTACGTCGCCGGCAAGCGGGCCGACGGCAAGGTGAAGTTCAAGGACAACGGGTCGCGGGTGTCGGTCGGGTTCGTGGCGGTCAAGCCGGACGACCCGCGGACCGGGCGGGAGCCGGTCACCAACCTCGGCGTCGGGGCCGTCCTCGACACCCTGGCGGCGGTGGCGGCCCGCGAGAAGACGATGGGCAACCCGGTCGAGGTGTTCGCGGCCGACTACACGTTCGCCGGCAAGGACGTGACGAAGTACGAGGTGTTCACCCGCCGGCCGCACGCCTACCGGGCGTTCTTCCGGGCCGTGGTGTACGTCGACAAGGCGACGAAGCTGCCGATCCGGTACGAGGTGTACGACCAGCCCGGCCCGGCCGGCGGCGTGAGCGGCGAACTCCTCGGGGCGTACAGCTACAGTGACTTCAAGCCGAACGCGGGCGTCGGCGACAGCGCCTTCGACCAGTGAGTCGGGCGGCGATGGGGCCCCCGACCAGCCCGACGCGTCAGCGAGGGCAGGACATCGGACCCTCGCTGACGCGTCGGGCTGGTCGCCCGCGTCCCATCGCTTCCCTGCCAGTCCGAGGCCCCCGTGACGTACACCCCGGCCCCCATCGACACGTCCCGCGTCGCCCTCGGCCCCGACCTTCTCGCGCTCACGGAGCGGCTGGCCGAACACACCCACGACGTCTGGGCCCGCACCCGGCTCGAACAAGGGTGGACGTTCGGCCCCGCCCGCGACGACGCCGGCAAGCGGCACCCGTGCCTGGTGCCCTACGCCGACCTGCCGGAGTCCGAGAAGGTCCACGACCGCAACACCGCCCTCGAAACCCTCCGGGCGGTCGTCGCCCTCGGCTACACCGTCGCCCGGCCCGGCTGACCCCCGCCGGCCCACTTCCGCCTTCACGCGGCCGATTTCCTTCGCCCCCGACGTGGTCACGGCCGAGGCGGCCGCCCGTTCTTCGTCCATGGAGTTCGTCCGCGGCGAGTCGATCACTCGCTACTGCGACGACAAGCGGCTGACGGCGGCCCCCCCCTCCAACTGTTCCGGGCGGTGTGCGACGGCCGGCGGCGGGCCAAACGAAAACGCCCCGTGGTGGCCCGGGGCGAGAAAGAAAATGGGTGTGACTGGCAGTTACTTCTTCGCCTTGATGGCTGGCAGCGTTTCCCCGGCGTCTTGAGGCGAAGCCTTGTCGTCGGCGTCAATGATCTCCATGTCCAAGCGGACCTCCGACAACCATTCCGGCTTGACCACGGGCCGCCCCTTGTCGTCCACCGGCGGCCGCACCGTGAGAACTACGGGCTGACTCTCGATGAACTCAGACTTGGCCTTGCCGTTCTGGACTAGCCATTTGGCGGTGATCATGTAAGTGCCTACCCGCTTGGGGCAGAACTCAAACTCTTTGCCCTTCTCTCGACGGTTCCGAACGTCGAATCCGAAGCCGTGGGCCGTGCCGATCGCCGAGATCAGGCCGTCGAAGTCGGAGGCCGGATCGACGCCCTCGTATCGGCGGCTGTCGAGCAGCACGACTCGCCCACGTTCGGGCTGGTAACGGCCGATCCGGACGATGTCGTGGCTGAAGGAGTAAGCTTCCTCAAAGGCCGCACGTGCCGGGATCACTTCGGTCAAACGAACCGTGTCGCCGGGTTCGACGACTGTCTTATCCAAGCGGAGGAGTATTTCGACTTCCGGCGTTTTCGGTGAGTCGGCATCGCCAGCCCGGGAATCGGCGGGGCGACCCCATGCGAGGGCGGCCCAACCGACGAAACAGATGCGTAGCACTCTCATGCCAGACTCCTCGAAATTCTCGGTCGGGTCCGTGCCGAGCGGCGCGAAGGGTCAACTCACTTCGTCCACCCGTTGTCCTTCAAAATCTTGTCCGCAAACTCGGTGGACTTCGACTCCCAGTCGCCCTGCTCGGTAGGCAACGTGCCGTGTTTGGTCTCGTCGTCGTACTTGTTCTGCACCGCCTTACCAATGACTTCCCACTTGTCTCGAAACGTCTTCAACTTCGCCTCCAAATCGTTGAGCGAAGCGATCTTGGCATCGTCAGCCGCGGTTTTCCTGACCGCGTTCGTACTTGTTCCCTTACCGATCAGTTCGGGCATGTTGGCCTTGGCCTTCGAAGCCACATACTCACCGATGCGGAGGTGAAGGGTTTCGTGCCGGAGGAGAGCGGGCGTCTGTTCGCCCTTCAGAACCCACGACCCCGAAACTGCGGATTTCCCCACGAAAAGCGCCTTGAAATCGATCGCGGAATACGTGGCCGTGTAGGTCACAGTCGTTTGGCCACCCTTTGTATCTTCTTTAGGGATGAGCCGCGCCTTTCGAGGCATGTCGTAACCGTAAGCCGTCAGCGCCACAAACTTAGGATTCCTCCGCTCGTTCAATTCTTCGAAGTCGGCCCACTTCAGGTTGGCCGAAGTCGGGGGCGGTGCCGGGGGGGCGGGCGGGGCTGCGACGGTGCTCGATCCTCCCGTGGCCGGTGGTTCCGGCATGATCTCGAATGAGCCTACCTCCCCGGTGCCGTCGTCGCCGTCGCCGGCATATCCGACGAGCGTGGTGCCGGTCACGTCAACCGTTTCGCTCGGGCCGTACACTACCTCGATGATCGACGCGGACACTGGAGAAAGGCTCGGGGCGTGGTACATGCTGCCGGTCGGTTCGGCGAGCGAAACCGTCACCGTCTCGGTGCCCTCGTCCACCGCCTCGTCTTCCTTCACGACCACCTGCACGTCGAGGGTCGCGGACCCGGGGGCGAAGGTCGCCTGCCAGAGCCCCGTCGCGGCGTTGAACGCCACCCCGCCGCCGGCCAACTGGTAATCGCCCGGTGCCGTCGCCGTCCCGCCGACGTTGAAGGAGACGGTCAGGGCGGCGGCCGTGGACCCGGTCCGGGTGAACTGGAAGGCGGCATTCTCGGGGGCGTCCGTCGTGGGGTCCCACTCGGCCCCGTCGTGCGTCTTGCCGACCGTCACCACCGGCGGGGCGGTCCCGCTGCCGACGAAGACGTGGACTGTGACCACCTCCGAGAACCCGGCCTTGTCCCAGAAGCTGACCTGGAACGAGTCCCACCCGCTGAAGAGGGTCCCGTCCGAATTCCGCGGCGGGGGGTTGTACGAGAACCCGGTCTGCCAGTTCAGCCACGCCCGCCCGCCGGCGTCCGTGGCGATCACCACGTTCGTCTTCGTCCCGTCGGCCGTCACCACGCCCACCGTGTCGGCGGTGTCCGCGTCGGTCACGCCGGCCGCAGCCAAAAGGGTAGCCCGGCCGATGTGGAACGACTGGTTCTTCCCGGTCGAGAACGTCACGTCGGTCGTTGCCGCCACCGGGGCGTCGTTGGTCACCTGGATCGTACCCGTCGCCGGGGCCGACGTATAGCCCCCCTCCTTCAGGACGTACTGGAAGGTGTCGGTCCCCACGAACGCGCTCGTGATCGTCCCGTCGGCCGCGATCGTCCCGGCCCGCGGCTTGTACCGGACGCTCGCCCCGTAGCTGCCGAACGCGAACGTGGTGCCGAGCGTCGCGGGGGTGGTGACGTACCCTCTGAGGGCGACCGTACCGCCCTCGTCGTTGGCCAGGACCGACCCGAGCACGGTGGAGGCCGCCCCCTGGTGGAGCGAATAAGCGTCGTCGCGGGCGAGCGGGTTGCCCGACGGCACCTCCCGGCCTTCGAGGGCTTGCAGCGTGAGCCGCGGCCGGCGGGCGATCAGGCGGGTCGGGTCGGGGGAGAGCCAGCGTTCAATGAGCTTGACGAAACGGGTACGCATGGGCGGCGTCCTGCGAGCGAAGTTGTGACTGTGAGTGCGGGGGCAGTCTAACCTTTCCAACGCCCCCCCCGGGTAGGTGTACAGATGTTTTCGCCTGGGCTTCTCGCAACACTCACGATCCGGGCGAGTTGACGCGAGTCTCACGTCGCCCGGGTGACGTGGTAGAGGGGGCAGCGGTCGTACCCCTTGGGGAGGGTCTGGACGCCGACCGTCTCGCACCCGAAGGCGGCGGCCGCGGTCATCACCAGGTGGGCGGCGAACGCCTCGCTGGCGTACACGCACCCGGGGACCGTGACCGGCTCGATCCGGGCCGCCCGGTTGACGTGCTGCCCCGTGTACCCCGGCCGCCCCTGGAACGGGTCGGCGACCGCGAACACCGGGCCGACGTGCTGGGCCGCCCGCAGCGGCACCCCCGGCCCCAGCCCCAGCCCCGCCCAGTCGTGGGCGGCCGCCCGGTCCATCAGCTCCAGGGCGAACGCCGCCGCCCCGTCGGCCCGGGCGAACACCGCGTACAGCCCGTCCCCCCAGGTGTTCGCGTACTCGACTTTCGCCCCCGCCTCGGACGCGTGAACGTCCGCCAAGAGGGCTTCGTAGGCGGCCAGGAACCGCGGGTAGAACGCCTCCTCGATGCGGCTGAACCCGGCCACGTCGGCGAACAGCACGGCCTTCACCAGCCGCGGCAACCCCGGGCCGCCCGCCGGCGGGGCGACCGACACCGCGGCCGTGGGAACGGCCGGCGGGCCGCCGCGGAGGGCGGCGAGGTCGATCACCTCGGCCGGCCGGCCGGCCGCCTCCCAGGTTTGGAGGAACGACAGCGTGCCGCCGGTCGCCGCCTCCGCCCCCCGGTCGAGGACGACGAGCGCCCGCGGCTCGACCACCTGCTCCCGGGCCCGCAGCACCGCGAGCCCCTGGCAGAAAGTGCTGGCGAAGTCGTACAGCACGTCCGCCGCCCCCAGGTGCGGCTCGGCCGTGGCGTGGTGCAGCCCGTCGCGGCCGACTTCCTTCAGGACGGCGTCGAACCGTTCCACCCACCCCGGCCCCGCGGCGGCGACGCTCGTGGCCACGAAGTCGGCGCGGGCGAACGGCAGGACGACGTGGAGGCGGGCCCCGCGGGCGAGGACGGCTTCCGCGAAGAGGATGTCGGCCCCGGACGCCAGGGAGCAGAAGCCGACGGCGGCGTTGTGCCCGGCGAGCTTGGCGTCGATGGCGGCCCGCACGGCGGCGATCAGTTCGGGGTCGTCCGGGAAGCGGGGCGGGAGCCCGCGGGCGGCCCGGTCGGGGGCGTCGAGCAGGTGGCCGGCGAACACGACCACGCCGCCGACGTGGGCCTCGATCCAGTCCGGCGTCTCGGTCGCCCCGGCCGCCGCCAGCTTCAGGAGGTTGGAGCGGATCGACAGGAGTTCGCCGACCGCCCCCGCCGCCCGGGCCATATCAACGGCCCTCAGATACCAGTCGACGGCCCGCCCGTGGTCGCCGAGCAGGAGGTACGCCTCGCCCATCGTGGCCGTCAGCCAGCGGTCCCCGGCCACGCGCCCGGGCGACAGCCCTTCCACCCGGCGGACGACCTCGGCCGCCCGCTCGCGGGAGCGGTCCGCGTCCCCGGCCAGCCGCCACACCGTGGCCGCGTTCACCAGCGGGTACGTGCCGGCGTCGGGGAGGCCCGACGCCCCGGGCACGGCGGCGGCCGCGTCGTAGGCCTGTGCCGCGGCGCGGAGGCGGTCCGGGTCGCGGCCGGCGCGGTCCTTGAGCAAGCGGGCGTGCAGGCCGAGGACTTCGACCCGCACGTGGACCGTCATCGCGGTCGCGGCGTCGGGCCCGCGGGCGAGGGCGAGGAGGGGTGCGAGGAGGCCCTCGGCGTACCCGGGGTTGCCCCCGCGGGCGGCGGCGAGGGCGAGCTGGTGGCGGAGCTCGGGGCCTTCGGGGACGGGGTTCTTCGGCCCGGCCGGCGGGTGCTTCTCCAGGAACTCCTGCCGCTCCCGGGCGAGGTCGAGGGCCCGGGCGAGGTGCGACTCGCGGACGAGCCGTTCGGTGAACGCCCGGTAGAGTTCGGGGTTGTCGGCCCAAAGCCGGCGGGACTCGTCGTCGTCGGCATGGTGGCGGTCGAGCAGCCGGAGGACGGCCGCCCCGTCCTCGTCGAGGAGCCGGAGCAGACTGGCGGCCTCGGCGTCCACGCGGCGACCCTCGGGGCAAAACAGGGGCATGAAAACTGCACGGTGGATGATTCCGGGCCGCCGGCGGACTTCGGGTTGGCGTCCCCCGGACGGGCGGCTCCCCTTCCTGCTCAGAACTGTATCGGAATATCACGGCGCGTCGCCGGCCGTCGCCCGACGGATGCGTCGAGCCGCTTCGGCGAAACTGCGGCCCTTCACGCCTTCGGTGAGAGGGCGTCGAGTCCGGGGGATGCCGCTCCCCCGCGCCGGGTTTGCGGCCGGCGGGGCGTAAAATGTGGCACGGGGTTCGAGCCGGGTTCGAGCGAGGAGCGTCCGATGGGCGAGAAGAACGACCGGAGCGGGAAGCAGGTCCGCCCGAAGACGGCCGTGCGGGGCAAGCGCTACCTGTGCGCCCGGTGCCGCAAGCGGAGCCCGCGGCCGGTCACCACCCCCGCCCCGTGGTACTGCCCGAACTGCGTGCGAGCGGCCGCCCCGGGTGAGGGCTGACGCCCCGGTCGGGACGCGGGGCCGGCCCATTTTCGGCCCGTCACTTCTTCCGCACGCCGTCCAGGAACTCGAACACCGCCCGGGTCGGCGGGTCGTCCGGCTTGCCCAGGTCGGAGCCGATGCTGCCGTGCGTCTTCCCCTCGGCGGCCACCACCTTCGCCGGCACCCCGGCGGCGGTCAGCTTGTCGGCGAAGGCGTGCGACTGGGCCTTCGTGTCCGGGCGGTCGGCGACGTGCAGGATGAGGAACGGCGGGACGCCCTTCCCCTTCGCCACGTGCGCGGCCGGCGACACCTCCCGCTGGCCGTCGGCCGCCTCCCCGAACACCGCCTTGTACGTGGCCGCCGGCACCGACCCCGTCCCGTCCGCCAGGAGCTTCGGGACGTCGTAGGCCGACACGTCCACCGGCACGCACCCTTTGACCGCCCCCAGCGTCAGCCCCTCGGCCTTCAGGTAGCGGCCGTCGGTGCAGACGAGCGCCGCCAGGTGCGCCCCGGACGAGTGGCCCATGACGAAGACGGCGTCCGGGTCGCCGCCGAACTCCCCGGCGTGGTCGTGGACCCACCGGACCGCCTTTGCCACGTCCCCGGTCATCTCCGCCACGGTCACGTCCGGGACGAACCGGTGGTTGACCGCCACGAACACGCACCCGCGGTCGGTGAAGGCCCGCGGCTTCGCCCCCACGTCCGCCTTGCTCCCCCGCCGCCACCCGCCCCCGTGGACCCAGACGACGACCGGGCGGCCGGCCCCCGCCGCCGCCGGGGCGTACACGTCGAGCGTCCGCCGCTCGGCCTTCGGCTCGGCGTAGGCGAGGTCGCGGCGGACCTTCGGTTCGCCGTCGGCGGCGGGGGCGGCCGGGGCGGCGACGAGAGCGGCAAGAAGGGTGGACGCGAGCCGCACGGCGGTCAGTCTCCGTGGTGGACGGCGAGCCAGACCGTCGGCTCGTCCGGGGCGGTCCACTCGACCCGGTGCCGGACGTGGGCCGGGATGTGCAGGTACGAGCCCGGGACCAGCTCGACCTCGCCGTCCTCGAAGCGGAGGCGGGCGGCCCCGGACAGGAGGACGACGAACTCGGCCCGGTCCTGGTCGTACCAGAACCCGGCCGGCGAGGCGTGCCCGCGGGACACGATCCGCTCGACGCGAACGCCCGCCCCGGACGGCAGGGCTTCGACCACCTCGCCCGCCGCGAGCGGGGGCAGGCCGGCGAACAGGCTCGGGGCGGGCGAACGGCTCACGCGATCCCCCTCTCACGGCCGGCTCATGCCCACGAAGCTGCCGTCGTTCTCGCGGGACAGGGACCACAGGAACGCCCCCACCTCGGGGCTCTCGTAGAAGAAGCCGACCGAGTTGATCTTCACCCGCGGGCGGCCGGCGGCGGGGCGGTTCCAGCCGACGTTGAGCCGCGCCCGCAGGTGCCGCGACAGGGCCTCCGACTTCTCGCTCTCCCGCAGCGGCGGGTTCTGCCGCTCCTGCTCGGCCGACAGGCCGGGGCCGCTCGTCGGCAGGCCGTCCGAGAACAGGTAGACCGTGTCCAGCCCGTCCGGCCGCAGGGCGAAGGCCAGGTCGAACGCCGCGTACAGGTTCGTGTCCCCCTCCGGCTTCACCTTGAGCAGCGCCTCCTTCACGTCCTTCGCGGTCTGCTCGCCGGCGTAGGTCTGCCACGCCCCGACCCCGGAGAGCCAGCGGGCCTCGCGGGAGAAGACGACCACCTGGTACTTCTCCAGCTCGGGCACGCTCCGCATCACCTTCGCCACCGTCTCGGCCACCGTCGGCCACTTCGTCGGGGCGATCACGTTCTCGCTCGTGCGGTCCATGCTGCCGGACATGTCGACCATGAAGACGACCCGCTTGCCGGTCATGGCGATGCCGGCGAACTTGCTGTCCGGGTCGGTCTTCACCTTGTCGAGCTTGTCGGCCAGCTTGGCCTTCTCGCCCTGTAAGTCGATGATCTGGGCCGAGGCGTCGGCGATGCGCTTCTCCAAATCCTTCACCAGCCCGGCGGCGGCCGCGAGGTCCTTGTCGCCCTTCGTCCCGGCGAGCTTGCCGGCCTCGACCGCGGCGGCGGCGTCCGTGCGGGCGGCCCGGAGCCTGGCGTCGAGGTCGGCGGCCTTCGCCTGGAGGTCAGCGGCCACCTTCGCGGCGGCGGCCCGGTCCTCCTCCCTCTTGCGGAGGAGCTTGGCCAGCTCGTCGGACGCCGCGACCGACTCGGCGAGCTTCTTCGTGAGGGCGTCGGCGGCCGCCTGCTTCTTGCGGAGCATGTCCGCGGCGTCGTCCACCTTGGCGGACGTGGCGGCGAGGTCCACGGCGTTACTGTCGAGCTTGGCCTTCGCGGCGTTGAGGGCGACCTTCGTGGCGTCGAGCGTTTCGCGGGCCGACTTCGCCTCGCCCTCCGCGATGCCGAGGAGGCGGCCGACCCGCTCCTTCTCGCTCACCACGGCCGCGAGCTTGTCCGAGAGGGCTTGCAGGTCGGCGTTGAGCTTGAGGCGGGTGCTATCGAGGTCGGTGCGAACGGTGGCGAGGTCGGTGCGCGTCGATGCGAGGTCAAGAAGGGCGGACTTGGCGGCGGCCGTCTGGTCGCCGGCCTGCCGGGTGTTCAGGAGCCACAGGAGGGTGACGCAGCCGAGGGCGCAGCAGAACACGTCGAGCATCCACATGCTGACGAGAACGGGTTGGCGGTGGCGGACGCGCATGGCTCGCTCTTCGAGCGGGCTGTCAGCCGTCAGCTTTCAGCTTTCAGCAAGACAGCGGGGATAGGGACTTTAGAGCCGCCGCTGAGCCTTCGGCGGCTCCGTTGCGGGCTGACGGCTGATCGCTGATAGCTGGAAACAAAGGCCCGTGTCGAGGTGCGTCCGCGGGAGTTCGCCGGAGAGCCAGCGGGGCACGAGGTGGGCGACGGCCAGGGCCACGGCGCTCGGCGGCAGCGGCTCGACGGCCGTGCTCTCGGCCGTGTGGGCGTGGACGGCCTTCAACAGCCCGGGGAGGCGGCCGGCGGCGGGGGTGAGCCAGACGGCCCGCGGGGGGACGGTGAGGCCGGCCGACGCGATCAGGTCGCGGACCGAATCGACGGCCTGCCGGGCTAGGGCGGCGCACGCCCCGTCGAAGTCGTCGGGCTGTTGCACCACGTCCTGGAACCAGTGGGCGGTGCGGACCGTCAGCCCGACCCGCTTCCCCTGCACGGCCCGCTCCATCGCGTCGTCGAGTTGCTCGAACAACGCTTGCTCGGCGTCGGCCGAGTCGCGGGGGTCGCGGCGGCAGAGGCGGACGCAGCGGTCGGCCACGGCGTCGATGAGCCTGTCCTTCCAGGCCCGCACCGCGAGCCGCGGCCACGACGCGGCGGCGAGGTGGCGGACGTGCCCGGGTTCGACCGCGACCACGGCCCCGCTCAGGGCGAACTCGTCGGCGTCGAGGACCACGACCGAACCAGGGCCGCCGGGGTCGCGGTGCAGCGGCACCACCCCGCTGCGGCCGGCGGGCGCGGCCGGCGGCCCCCCGGCGAGGACGGCGGCGGCCCGGGACCCCACGACCGCGAGCGGGGCCGACACCGTGCCCATGAGCGGCAGCCGGGCCTTCGCGGCACACGCGGCGACGCGGTTCGCCTGGGCCGGCGTGAGGTACGCGGGGAGGGCCATTGCCGCCGCGTCCGACTCGGCCGTCACGGCGTCGCGGAGGGCGGCGAAGCTGGTTTCGAGGGCCGTGTCCGGCGTGAGGACGAGCCGCCCGGCCCGCCACTCGCGGGGCTGGCCGAGGGCCGGGAGGAAGTTCGAGCAGACGAGGTGCGGCACCTTGCGGGCGAGGGCGTACCCGGCCCGCCCCGCCTCCGCCGCCCGGCGTTCGAGGCTCAGGAAGAGGGCGAGGTCTTCGGCCGGCTCGTCCAGCACGAGGGGCCGCGACCGCCCGCCGCCGACGGACGCCCCGCGGACGCGGGACGCCGTCAGATCGAGCCCGACGTGGCGGGAGCGGTCGGCGGCCGGCGGGGCGGGTTTACGCGACCAGAGCATGGAGTCGTCCCCGAAGTCCGAACGGGTCGTTCACGCCGCCTCGCCGGCCCCCGGATCATAGAGCCGTAGCAACAAGTGCTCCTGGCAGTACTCCTGGGCGTCCACCACCAGCGTCTCCTCCACCCGCTGCACGGTGTGGACGAGGTACATCAGCACGAGGCTCAGGAGCAGGGCCACGAGGGTGCAGTCGAAGGCGATCTTCAACTGGTCGGTGGCCTGGCGGGTGAACGCCGTCATGTCGAGTTCCGCCCCGCCGGCCCCGGCCAGGCCGAACGCCCCGGCCAGCCCGCGGACGGTGCCCACGAAGCCGATGGCGGGGATGGCCCACGCCAGGTAGTGGACGGTCGCCATCGACGAGACGAGCCGCGAGAGTTCCACGTCGGCCTGGTTCCGCACCACCTCGGCCACGTCCGTCGCCGACCGGCTGATGGCGTACTTGCCGAGGCCCAACCGCGTCATGTTCGCCAGGATGAACGGCCGGCGGGCGGTCAGGTGTTCGACCTTGCGGGCCAGCGGGCGGGCGTCCTCGGGGAGAATCCGCGCCCCCTCTTCGGTGGGGAGCAGTTCCAGGTGGAAGGCCTGCCGCTGGCGGAGCGCCTCCCGATACCGGCTCGACAGGATGAGGGCGGCCCACAGGAAGCAAACGTAGCACGCGATCTGCTCCGGCCCCAGGAGCAGGGTGGCCAGCCGCTCGGGCGTCCAGCGGGCGAACGGGTTCTCCCGCGTTGCCGTGCCGGTGAGCTGCCACAGGGGTATCGTGACGCCGGCGACGACGAGCAGGGCGAGGCCCAGGAGCAGCCACTCGCGGGCCGGGCGGTGGGAAGCGGGGATCGACATGGGGTTCCGTTCCGTCCGGCGTGGTACACTGCGTCCCGCCATTTTACACCAACCAGGGGAGCGAGACATGCGGACGACACGGATTCTGCTCGCGGTCGCGGTCGTGGTGGCCGCACAGGTCGCGCCGCCTGCGCCGGCCGCCGGCCCGCCCGACCCGCCGCCCGGCTTCCCCAAGTTCCAGGCCCAGGAGATCGACGCCGGCCTGAGCATCGGTTACGCCGTCGTCACCGCCGACCTGAACGGCGACGGCAAGCCGGACATCGTGGTCGTGGACAAGCACAAGGTGGTCTGGTACGAGAACCCGACGTGGAAGAAGCGGGTGATCCTCGACGGCAAGACGACGCCGGACAACGTGTGCGTCGCGGCCGTGGACATCGACGGCGGCGGCGACCTCGAACTCGTCGTCGGGGCGGCGTGGAAGCCGTTCGACACCAAGACCCCCGGCACCCTCCAGTGGCTCAAGCGCGGCAAGACGCTCGACGAGGAGTGGAGCCTGCACCCGATCCCGTGCGACGAGCCGACAGTGCATCGCATTCAGGCAATCGACCTCGACCGGGACGGTAAGCCCGAGATCGTGAGCGTGCCGCTGATGGGCCGCGAGGCGACGGCGAAGGGGAACTGGCTCGACGGCCGGCCGGTGCGGATCACCGCGTACCCGATTCCGAAAGAGCCGACGGTGCCGGCGAACTGGAAGCCGGTGGTGCTGTCCGAGGAGTTGCACGTCACGCACAACTTCAGCCCGGACACGATGGGGAAGGAGAAAGTTCCGGACATCGTCGTGGCCAGCTACGAGGGCGTAAGCGTCTTAACGCAATTTCACCGCGAGGGCCAGACGCCCAAATGGAACACGATGCGGATACACGAAGCGAACCAATCGAACCCGAAGGGCAACCGCGGGGCGAGCGAGGTCAAGTTCGGGGTGCCGATCAAGGGCGTCCCTTGCGTCGCTACCGTCGAGCCGTGGCACGGGAATCAGGTCGTCGTGTACCCCGCCGTCGGCGGTTTCACTACCCGCCACGTCATCGACGACCATCTCCGCTGGGGCCATGCAGTCACGTTCGCCGACCTCGACGGGGACAAGGTGGACGAACTCATCGTCGGCGTCCGCGACGACCCGAACGTGAAGGCCGGCGACAAGTTCACCGAGCGTCGCGGCGTCCGCGTCTACAAGAACACGGACGGCAAGGGGGCGAAGTGGGACCGCTACCTACTCGACGACGGCGGCGTGGCGGTCGAAGACCTGACGGCCGCCGACCTCGACGGCGACGGCAAGGTCGACCTGATTGCGGTCGGGCGGGCGACCGGGAACTGCCGCGTCTACTGGAATAAGGGCGTCGGCGGGAAGTGACGCCCCGTGAGGGGCGGGGCGGCTACGGCCTGGCCACGAACGGGTGCCGGCAAGTATCCACCTTCTGGTCGGCCGGGTACGGCTTGGTCGGCACCTGCGGGGGCGGGTTCGACAGGACCGACCCGTGCCCGGCGGCGGCCCCGAGGGCCAGCCCGGCGATCATGGCCACCCCACCCCCGCCGCCCGCCTTCACCTCGCCCATCGCCCCGCCCAGGAGGGCACAGAGGATGAGCAGGTCGGCCCCGAACGCCTGCCGCGGGACCGACCCGTACCCGCCGATCCCGGCCGGGCATTCGAGGACGCCGGTGAGTTCGAGGTAGACGTGGTAGCCGGCCAGCCCGCACGCCGCGACGGCCACCGGCAGGCCGACGGCACACACCACGGCCGGCCGGTCGCGGAACGCCAGCAGGCCGGTGAGCAGCACCCCGACGAGGGCGAAGATGTACGTCTGCTGGAGGGCACAGAGGTGGCACGCCTTGAGGCCGAGGCCGAGGCTCAGGTATAGGCCCCCGGCCGCGGCGACGGACGAGAGCAGGAGGGCGAGGACGGCGAACGGCATCGGGGAGGAACTCCGAGGAACGGACGAGACCACGCGTTACAATACGCAAACGGGCGGCCGCCGGACCGAATTCCCGCGGCCGCCGAGGAGGGCCGACGCATGAGCCAGACCGCGACCCCGCCGCCGGCGAACCCGACGGCCCCCAGCCGCTCGATTCGCGGCCGCCGGTGCTTCGTCATCGACGCGAACTGGGACATCTACACGCGGCTGCTCCGCGTTTACGAGTCGAAGCCGAGGCACCGCCTGGCCTACGACCGGGGGAGGCTGGAAATCATGGCACCGAGCCTGCGGCACGACGACGGGGGCGAAATCCTGGGGCTCCTCGTGTTCACCCTGGCGCGGGAACTCCGACTCCTCCTGAAGGCGGGGGGGGGCGTCACGCTCCGGTCGAAGAAGAAGCAGAAGGGGATCGAGGGGGACAAGTCGTACTGGGTCGCCAACCCGGCGGCCCCGGCGGTCGATCACGAGTTCGACCTCCGCATCCATCCGCCGCCCGACCTGTCGATCGAGGTCGACGTTTCGCGGAGTTCGCTCAAGAGGTTCGACATCTACGCGGCGCTCGGCGTCCCCGAGGTCTGGCGGCTGGACGGTGACACGCTCTACTTCTACGGACTCGGAGCAGACAAGATGTATGCCGAGATGCCGACGAGTCGGGCGTTCCCGTCCGTCGCCCCGGCCGACCTTATCCCGTTCGTCCTGCGGGCGCGGTCATCGAACGACCTCGTCGCTATCGTGGACGACTTCACGGCGTGGGTCCGCGAGCGGGTCGCCGCCCCGCCCGCGTCGTGACGGCCGGCCGCCGGGTGGGCGATCCCGGCGGCCGGTACTCGTTCGTCACGTCACCTCGAACACCAACTCCGGGGCGTACCGCCGATTGATGGCGGCGGCCGCTTCGCACCGCAGGCGGCCCGCGGCGCGTGCGACGGCGGCGGTGGCGGCGTCGCACCCCGCGTCCGGCGGCAGGGCGAGCGTCACTCGGAGGCGGCCGCTGTGCGGGGCCGGATCGACGGCCGTCACGGTCAGCGCTTGCAGCACCGGGTCGCCGCACGCCGCGAGGGCGGCGTGGAGGGCGTCCCGCACCTGCTCGCACAACTGCCGGGCCTTCCGGCCGGCCTGCTTCGGGTTGTCCCACGCCCTGCGGAACTGCTTCGGGTCGGTCCCGTCTTCGAGGCTACGGTCGGCCGCGGACCCCGTCGGGTCCGCCGGCTTCGGTCGGCGGCGGCTCATGGTTCGGTTCACCGGAATGGAAGGAAAACGGCTTCGACGCCACGGCGGTTTCGGCGGCACGCACGGGTCGGCCCTCCCTTCCACGAACGCGGTTCGTAACCTGATCCCCACACCACCCAGAGCCGCCCACCCGCCCCGAGGTTCGACCCCCGATGACGACCGTCGCCGACTTGAAGGGCCAGACCGTGGCGTTCGCCGCGTCCGGCGGGCTCGACTCCTGCACCGTCACGAAGTGGCTGACCGAACACGGCGTCAAAGTCGTGTGCGTGACCGCCGACATCGCCCAGCCGGACGAGACCGACTTCTCGACCGTCGGCACCCGCATGAGGGCCTGCGGGGCGGCCGACTACGTGGCCGTGCCGCTGCACGAGATGATCGCCGAGAGCGGCGTCGAGGTGATCCAGTTCCAGGCCCGGTACGAGGGGGCGTACTGGAACACCACCGGCATCGGCCGGCACGTCATCGTCGCCGGGCTGGTGCCGGTGCTGCGGGAGCGCGGCATCAAGGTGCTGGGGCACGGGGCGACGGGGCGGGGGAACGACCAGGTCCGCTTCCAGCTCTGCACGAACATGCTCGCCCCGGACGTGGCCGTGTACGCCCCGTGGCGGGACCCGATCTTCCTGGCGGAGTTCCGCGGGCGGACGGAGATGATCGACTACTGCGAGGGGCACAAGCTCCCGATCAAGGC
>JANPKP010000692.1:0-9382 GCA_031426095.1 Gemmataceae bacterium | reverse complement strand
GGGTGGGGGGGGCCCACACCCGGCGCCCCCCGCGGGGGGCCGCGCGCTCTTAACGGGGCCCCCCCACCCCCCCCCCCACCCTACAAACGCGCCCCACGCTTCAGCGCGCCGCCCGCGGCGGGGGGGCGGCCTCCAGCGGCGGGAGGTCGGCGGCCAGCTTCTCGCGCCAGGCGGCGGCGTCGGCCGGCTTGCCCCACGCGGCGTAGAGGTCGACCACGCGCCGGGCGGCCTCGCCGGGGCGGGCGCGGCCGGCGGGCGGGATCGCCGCCCGCCGCTCCTTCAGGCCCTGGTAGCCGCCCAGGACCAGCGGCTCGGCCTCGGCGAACTTCCCCTGGCGGTACAACGCCTCGCCGAGCAGCGAGCGGGTGTTGAACACCGTCCACAGCTCCGGGTCGGCCTTCTCCCGCGTCGCCAGGCACGCCCGCAGGACGGCCTCGGCCTCCGCGTACTGCCGGCAGGCCACGAGCGGGTACGCCAGCATCGCCTGAGCCCCCGCCGTGGCAAAGCCGGACGGGCCGTGGGCCGGGTCGGTTGTCAGGGCCGCCACCCGCTCCCGCATCAGGGCCGCGGCCTCGGCCGCCTTGCCCCGGCCGGTGAGCACCTGGCTGAGGTCGGTGCGGGCGGCGGCGGTGTCCGGGTGGGCCGGCCCGAAGGCCTTGCCGCGGCGGGCCAGCACGTCCCGCAGGCCGGCCTCGGCGGCCGCGCCGTCGCCCCGGAGGTGCGCCACCCAGGCCCGGATGTGGGCCGACCAGAGGGTGTCCGGGTGGGCCGGCCCGAGGGCCTTGCGGCGGCCGGCGTAGGCCGCCGCGAGGAGGTCGGCGGCCCGGGCCAGGTCGCCCCGGTCGCGGACGGCCACGCCCAGGTCGTGGGTCAGCAGGAGGGTCTGCGGGTGGTCCGGCCCGAGGGCCTTGGCGGCGGCCGCCCGGGCCTCCTCGTAGAGCCGCTCGGCCTCGGCCAGTTCGCCCTTGTTGTAGTGCAGCAGGGCCACGTTGCCGAGCGTGGTGAGGGTGAGCGGGTGGTCCGCCCCGAGGACGAACTTCATGCCCGAGAGGGTGTCCTCCAGGAGCGGGGCGGCCTTGTCGAGCTGCCCCGTGCGGAGGTAGAACCAGCCCAGGTTGGCGGCCGCCAGCAGGGCCGCCTGGTTGGACTCCCCGCGGGCCTTCCGCTGGCCGGCCAGCACCCGCACGGCCAGGGGCAGGCCGGCCGCGAACTCGCCCCGGGACCCGTGGACGAGGACGAGGTTGTTGAGGCTCGTGAGGGCCTCCGGGTGGTCCGCCCCGCCGACCCGCTCCCACCCGGCCAGGGCCTCCCTCATCAGGGCGGCGGCCTCGTCGTACTGGCCCAGGTCGTGGGCCACCAGCCCGAGGTTGTTGATACTCGTGAGGCGGTCCGGGTCGTCGGGCGGGAGGTGCTTGCGCCGCAGCGCGACGGCCCGCCGCAACTGCCCCTCGGCCTCGGAGAGCGCGCCGAGGTCGCGGTACGTCTCGCCGATCGTGTTCCGCAGGTCGGCCTCGATGAGCGGCTGCTTGACGAACTGGAGGCCGGCCCGGGCGGCGGCCACGTCCATCGCCGCCTTCACGGTGAGGTCGGCCTTCACCCGGCGGATGGCGTTGGCCTGCCCGCTCGCCCCGCCCTGGGTGAACACGTCCTGGAGGAAGCCGCGGACGGCGACGGCGGCCGACTTCTGCCGCTCGGCCTCCTCCCGGGCGGCCTTCTCCTTCCCCTCCCGCTCGACCGCCAGGGCCTCGGCCCGGCGGGCGTTGGCGGCCTCCTCGCTGGCCTGGGCGGTCTTCACCTCCAACTGATTCTGGGTGACGTAGGCCCCCGCCAGGAGTTGGGCGGTCCGCCCCTCGGCCGCCCGCGCCCGCACCGCCTGCCAGGTGCTCACGGCGGTTCCGGCGGCCAGGGCCAGGAACACGGCCGCCCCCGCCGCCGCCGCCCCGCGGTTCCGCCGCACCCACTTCCACCCCCGCTCCACCGGCCCCGCCGGGCGCGCCACGATCGACTCCCCGGACAGCCACCGGCCCAGGTCGTCGGCCAGGGCGTCGGCCGAGGGGTAGCGCTTCGCCGGGTCCTTCGCCAGGCACTTGAGCGTGATCGTCTCCAGGTCCTTCGGCGTGCCCGGCTGGAGGCGGCGGGGGGCGACCGGCTCGGAGTCGATGACCTGCCGCACCGTCTCGACGGGGGTCGGCCCCTGGAACGGCGGGCGGCCGGTGAGCAGGGCGTAGAGGACGGCCCCGAGCGAGTACACATCGGCCGCCGGCCCGACGTCCTTCCCGCCGCCGGCCGCCTGCTCGGGGGCCATGTACGACGGCGTGCCCATGACCGCCCCGGTGGCCGTCAGCCCGTCGTCGTCGCCGTCGGTGAGCTTCGCCAGCCCGAAGTCCGTCACCTTAGGAGTCAGGGGCCAGGAACCGGGGGCCAGGGACGAAAGCCCGGTTGTGACCCCGCTGCTGCGGCTCCCCGATTTGCTCCCCGCATCCTGACTCCGACTTCCCGACTCCTGGCTCCTCGCCTTCGCCAGCAGGATGTTCGCCGGCTTCAGGTCCCGGTGGAGGACGCCGCGGGCGTGGGAGTAGCCGACGGCGGCCGCCACCTGGGCGACGTACCGGGCGGCGTCGGCGGGCGGGAGGGGGCCGCCGCGGACGGCGTCGGCGAGGGAGCCGCCGTCCACGTACTCCATCGCGAAGAACGGGAGCCCGTCGTGGTTGCCGAGGGCGAAGACGCGGACGACGTGCGGGTGGTCGAGGCGGGCAACGGCCTCGGCCTCGTGGAGGAAGCGGGCGAGTTCGGCCGCCCGGGCGTGCCCGCCGGCGAGGACCATCTTGAGGGCGACGGTGCGATTGAGCGCGAGGTCGCGGGCCTCGTACACGACCCCCATGCCGCCGCGGCCGAGTTCGCGGACGACCTCGTACCCCGGCGGGGCCGGCACGACGGACGGCCCGCCGGCCGCGGGCAAGCCCCCCCCGCCGGTGCGGGTGTCGGCGTCGGTCCCGCTGCCGGGGGCGAGCTGGCCGGCAGTGAGGGTGTTGACGCGGGGCGGCTCGCGGCCGTCGCCCGGCGGGCGGGAGAGTGTCGAGTCGGACACGGCGGCGTCCTCGGGGTGTGGGTTTGAGTCTACCCGCCCGAACGCCCGGGAGCAACAACCCGGCGGCGGAGGCGGCCGCTACCGGATTTTACCGCAACAACGCGATCGGGTCCGCCCGATGTGTCTGTGAACGAAAGGGATGCGGAGACCGTTACCACATTTCCCGGTAACGCGGGAGCGTCGCGGGATTCCGGCCGGAATCGTGGCTCCGGGCTTGCGGCGGCTGTGAGTGGTACATTTCCAGTCCGGGCTGTTTGAGAACTGAAGAGTGACGGAGGCCATCGGTGGTAGGGTGCGTCAAGCCGCTTTGGGCGAAGACGCACCACGAGCCAGCCACACGCCCCGGGGTTAATGGGCCGGCAAAGAAGGGAGTTCCATGAGGATTGGTTATCGATTTGCTTGCCCCAAGCCGTCACGCTGCCGGGACTGCGATTCGGACCAAATCGAAGCCCTCGGCGATTGCGGGAATTGGGACGGCATCAACGTCGGCGGCCGAATCTACGGTGCCCGGTGCCTTCAATGTAGGAGTGTCTGGCATCTGTATGGATGGGGTGCGGTGACTCAGGAATCGTCTGCCGATGTGCATTGGGGAAAGGAAGGGTCGGCCAACCCACCTCAGCCGCCGGTTGAAGCGTGGGGCAACCCTGCCTCGCAGTTCACCGAGGGTCAAGTGGTAAAGGGGGTCGTGAGAAACGTCGCCCCGTTCGGCTTGTTCGTGGAACTGGCCCGGAGGCTCGACGGGCTCCTCCCATTCGACCGAACGCCGCACCCCGAGATCGCTCGGCGTGCCAGGGTCGGCGACACCCTCGATGTCCTCGTTCGGAGCGTCGATTTGGAGCGGGTGCGGGTGTTTCTGGAGTTGGTGGTAGACTCGGCTTGAGACGGGATCAGATACGCTTAGATCGCCCACCCCCGACTCCGGGGGGCGACCGTGGTCACGCGGCCCGCGAGTAAAGTCTCACGCCAGCAGCCGCGACGCCCGGGAGGGCGGCCGCTTCACGCTCGACCTGGCCGGCGACTTCGGCCAGCCGGGCCTCCGCCCCGTGCGGGTCGTTGGCCGTCATGGCGAACGACCCCCCCCGGCCGGCGGCGGCCGGCCGGGCCGGGTCGTGCCGGAGGCCGGCCCCGCCGAGCCCGAGTTCGAGGCGGTCGAGGGCGTCGACGAACGCAAGGGCGTGGGCGAACGCGGCGGCCGGGTCGGCGTCCGCGGTGAACCCGAGGGTGACTTCCAGCACCGGGACCGGGCCGGCGAGCCACCCGGAGGCGTCGACGGGGGTGGGAGTGCGGTAGTCCGACGCCCCGGCCAACTGCCCGTGCGACCACCCCTCCGCCGGCCAATCGGGGGCCGTCCAGTCCGAGCAATCGACCCGGATGGGCGGCCGGTATTCCGAATCGCCACTCAGCCGGCCGGACGACCAGCGGGTTTCGCCGTCGGATGCCATCGGTGCCCCTCACAGGACTCGTAGGTACGCCGTCCCGCCCTTGATCCGCGTGAAGTTGGCCATCAGGTGGAAGACGTACACTTCCGGCCGGGGGAACGGGAGGTTCGTGACTTCGAACACTTCCTCCGCGATCCGCCACTGCTGGCCGCCCGGGTAGGTCCGGTACTCGGGCCGCGTTCGGCCCAGGATCACGCCGGACGCGTAGTCCGAAAACTGGACGCTCAGGTTGAACGCCCCCACCCCGCCGGTGAGTTGGGCGTAGAGCCACAGGCGGGTGGCCCGGAACGGGAACGTGGCCCCCGGCGGGAGGGCGGCCGTGTGTCGCGGGTGGGTCAGAACCCAGGCGTTGAGTTTCGAACTCCAGTCGGCCTCGTCGCACGGAAAGAACAGCCGCGCGACCGGGGGAATGCGTCGCGCCATACCCCTACCTCCACACCGAAAGGATTATAAGCCGCCCGCCCGACTCGCGCCAAACGCCAATCCCCACGTTGAGATCAGTTGGCTTCAACTCTCATCGGCGATTCGCCCGAAACTTCTTGCACCGCCGCCGTGTGTGGGCGAAACTCTCCCGTGTGCGCGGTGTTGAATCACTTTGCCTCGCCCACGCCCGACGCTTCCCGCCGCCATCCCGCCCGAAGCCGCTTCCCGCCCGCGACCGCCGCCCCCTCTTCCCGGCCCGCCGAGTGTCGCCATGACCCGCCCGTTCCGCCTCGCTCTGGCCCTCGTGGCGTTCGCCGCAGCCCCCGCCGCGGTGCGGGCCGACGTGCCGCTGCCCACCGGCGGGGCGCTGCAAAGTGTTGACTTCGAGCGGCACGTCATGGGGTTGCTCTCCAAGACGGGGTGCAACTCGGGCGGCTGTCACGGGTCGTTCCAGGGGAAGAACGGGTTCCGCCTGAGCCTGTTCGGGTACGACCCGGCGGTCGACCACGCCGCACTCACCCGCGAGAACCTCGGCCGCCGCGTCGATCTGGTCAGCCCCGACGACAGCCTGCTGCTCAAGAAGGCGACCGGGGCCACCTCTCACGACGGCGGGATGCGGTTCGGCAAGGAGTCGTGGGCGTACGCCGTCACCCGCGAGTGGGTCCGCGGCGGCGCGAAGTGGACGCCCGGCAGCGGCACCATCACGAAGCTCACGGTCACGCCCGCCGACTTCGCCGTGGTGCCGCCGGGGAAGGCGCTGCAACTGAAGGTGACGGCCGCGTTCGCCGACGGGTCGAGCGAGGACGTGACGCCGTTCTGCGACTTCAAGGCCGCGGACGACGCGGTCGCCGCCGTCACCCCGCTCGGGAACGTGAGCGCGAACCGGCCGGGCGACACGGGGCTTTCCGTGGTGTACCGCGGGAGCGTGCAGGCGCTGCGGGTGCTGGTGCCGGCCCCGCCGCTGGCCGGCGGCTACCCGAAGGTCGCGGAGGTGAACGCCGTCGACCGCGAGGTGTTCGCCAAGCTCCGGCTCCTGAACATGGTGCCGTCGCCGGTGTCGCCCGACGAGGCGTTCCTCCGCCGGCTCACGATCGACACCATCGCCCAGCTCCCGACGCCCGAGGAGGTGCGGGCGTTCGCCGCGGACGCTTCCCCGGACAAGCGGGCGAAGGCGGTCGATCGGCTCCTGGCCCACCCGCTGCACGCGGCCGTGTGGGCGACCAAGCTCAGCGACATCACCGGCAACAACACCGACGCCCTCGAACAGCCGCAGCAGCTCAAGCCCCGCCGCAGCCAGCAGTGGCACGAGTGGCTCCGCAAGCGGGTCGCCGAGAACGCCCCGTACGACAAGACGGTCCGCGACATCCTCACGGCCACGAGCCTCGACGGGCAGACCGGCGAGGCGTGGCTGGCCGAGACGCTCAAGCTCGACGGGCAACTGGAGAAGGGCGGGCCGACCGACTACCCGAGCCGCAAGACGCTCGACCTGTTCTGGCGGAAGCAGGCGACCACGCCGCCGGAAGTCTGGGGCGAGAAGGTGGCCGCCGCCTTCCTCGGCGTCCGCCTCGAATGCGCCCAGTGCCACAAGCACCCGACCGACCGCTGGACCCAGGACGACTACTGGGGGTTCGCCAACCTGTTCTCCCCCGTCGCCACCGGGGCCGGCAGCACGCCCGAGCTGCGGAAGCTCATCCAGGCCGAGGTCCTCGCCCGCCGGGAGAAGGCCGGGGACGCGAAGAAGAACCAGGTGAACCCGATCCGCGAGATGGTGTTCGCCACCGCGGCCGGGAACGGTAAGGTGCCGGCGGCGAAGCCGATCCCGATGACGACCCGCGTCGTCGAGCCGAAGGCCCTCGGCGGCCCGGCCCTGCCGCACAAGGCGGGCGTGGACACCCGGGCGGCGCTGGCCGACTGGATGACCGACGCCAAGAACCCGCTGTTCGCCAAGAGCTTCGTGAACCGCGTCTGGGCCCACTACTTCGGCGTCGGGCTGGTCAACCCGGTGGACGACTTCTCGCTCGCCAACCCGCCGACCAACCCCCGCCTGTTGGACGCCCTCGCGGCCGAGTTCGTCGGCAGCGGGTACGACCTCCGCAAGCTCGAACGGCTCGTCCTCGTGAGCCGGACGTACCAGTCGAGCTACGACGACAACGCCTCGAACAAGTTCGACACGAACAACTTCTCCCGGGCCTACGTCCGCCCGCTGATGGCCGAGCAGGTGGTGGACGTGCTCAACGCCGCCCTCGGGGTGGACGAGAAGTTCGTCGGCCCCGAGGCGATGCCGGCCGGCACGAAGATGGTGGAGGTGGGGGCGAGCCGGCTGCAGAACGCGAACCTGGCGTTCGCGCTCCGCATCTTCGGCCGGCCGCCGCGGACCACGGCGTGCGACTGCGAGCGGGCGAGCGAACCCGCCCTGCCCCAGTCGCTGTTCCGCATGACCGACCCGGCCGTGCTGGCCAAGTTCAACGACCCCACCGGGCGGGCCGTGACGCTCGCCAAGGGCGGCAAGCCCGACGCCGACGTGGTGGAGGAGGCGTTCCTCGCCACGCTCACTCGCAAGCCGACCGCCGCCGAGAGTGCGGAGGCCGTCAAGCACCTCGCCGGCACCACCGGCAAGGCGCGGATCGACGGCGTCGTGGACCTGTTCTGGGCGCTGATTAATACGCGAGAGTTCATCCTGAATCATTAGCCGACACCGACCCACCCGTTGCCACGGGTGGGCTTTCCGCACAACCGACAACCTTTCTCCCCACCCGCCGGAGCGCTCCCCATGTCCACCACCCGCACCGACTGCGAAGGCTTCCACCGCCGCGACTTCCTCCAGGTCGGGTCGGCCGGCCTGCTCGGGCTGTCGCTCCCCACTCTGCTCGCGGCCGAGGCGCGGGCGAAGGAAGTGACGCCGGACGCCAGGGGGCCGAAGGCCAAGAGCGTCATCATGGTCTGGCTCTCGGGCGGGCCGGCCACCATCGACATGTGGGACAACAAGCCGGACGCCCCCGAGGGCGTCCGCGGCGAGTTCAAGTCGATCGCCACCAGGGCGGCGGGCATGCAGTTCGCCGAGACGCTGCCGAAGATGGCGGGCGTGGCCGACAAGGTGTCGGTGGTGCGGTCGCTCTACCACACCATCCCGTCGCACGGCCCGGCGTCGGTCTTCATGACGACCGGGAACAAGCCGACGGCGGCCCTGCAGTACCCGTCGATGGGGTCGCTCGCGGCCAAGCTGCTGACGGTCCCGCAGGGGGTGCCGCCGTACGCCACGTTCGGGGACATCCGGGGCGGGGCGGCCGGGCAGTCGGGCTACCTCGGGACCGGGTACAACCCGTTCGTGATCGAGGGGGGCGGGGGCGGCGGCAAGGAGGGGCGGGCGGGGGCCGGCTTCCGCGTCCGCGGCATCGCCCTGCCGCCCGGCTTCGGGCTCGACGAGCTGACGAAGCGGGACCAGCTCCTGCGGACGTTCGACACCGGGTTCAAGACGCTCGACCAGAACGACGCCCTGGTGGACGGGCTCGACACCTTCCACCGCCAGGCCCTCGACATCCTCCGGTCGGACAAGACGAAGAAGGCGTTCGACCTCGCGGCCGAGCCGGCGGCCGTCCGCGACGCCTACGGCTCCAGTTCGCTCGCCCAGGGGGCGCTCGCCGCCCGCCGGCTGGTGGAGGCCGGGGTGCGGTTCGCGACCGTCAACCTCGGCGGGTGGGACACGCACCAGAAGACGTTCGAGGCCCACAAGACGAAGCTGATGCCGACGCTCGACCAGGTGCTCAGCGCCCTCATCGCCGACCTCGACCAGCGGGGGATGCTGGAGAGCACGGTGGTGATGTGCGCCGGCGAGTTCGGGCGGACGCCGAAGATCAACAAGAACGGCGGCCGCGACCACTGGGCCCGGAGCATGGCGGCGGTGGTGGCCGGCGGCGGGTTCAAGCGGGGGTACGTCCACGGGGCGACCGACGCCTCGGGCATGGCCCCGGCGGTCGACCCGGTCACGCCCGACGACCTCGCGGCCACGATCTTCCGCCAGCTCGGCATCGACCCGGCGACCGAACTGCAAACGCCGACCGGCCGGCCGGTGCAACTGTTCCGCGAGGGCCGGGCGGTCGACAAGCTGGTGGGGTGACGGCGGGCTTGGCCGTGGCTTTGCGGCCCCAACGGGGCCACCGTCAATAGCCAGGGGTGTCAACCCCTGGAACCACCCGTGCGAGACGGCGGAACCCCGAAGGGGTGGCAGTCGCCTACACCGTGCGTGACTGCCACCCCTTCGGGGTTCCGCCCATTAGGGTTGGCTCGCCGACCAGGGGTTCACACCCCGGGCTATTGACGGTGGCCCCGTTGGGGCCGCAGAACCGCGGCCGCCGCACCCGTGTCATCCGCGTCCCGTCGCGGCCGTCCCGGCGCCGAAGTGTAACGCCCCCGCCCCGCCGCCTTGCCCCGGCCC
>JANPKP010000691.1:0-5207 GCA_031426095.1 Gemmataceae bacterium | reverse complement strand
GCGGGCGGCGGCCAGCTCCTCGGCCGCCGCCTTCGCCCGCTCCGCCTCGGCCGTGCGGCGGGCGGCCTCGGCGGCGAGCCGGCGGTTCGCCTCGGCCAGCTCCTCGGCGGCCCGCCGGGCCCGCTCGGCGTCGGCCGCCCGGGCGTCCGTCTCGGCCAGCCGGCCGAGGGCCCGCACCACCAGCGGCGGCCCGGCGACCAGCAGCGCGAGGAGGAGCCCCGTGAGGGCGGCCGCGGCCGGGTGCCGGCGGGCGACCCGGGCCAGGCGGGCGGCCGCCGGCGTGGGGCGGACGCTGACCGGCTCGCCGCGGCCGAAGTGGGCCAGGTCGGCGGCCAGGTCGGCGGCCGTGTGGTAGCGGCGGGCCGGGTCCTTCTCCAGGCACTTGAGGCAGACCCGCTGGAGGTCGGCCGGCACCCCGGGGCGGCGGGCGGCCAGCGGCGGCGGCGGGTCCTCGAGGACCTTGCGGAGCAGCGGCCACGGCTCCCCCGGGTCGCCGACGAACGGCGGGCCGCCGGCCAGGCACTCGTACAGGACCACCCCGAGGGCGTACACGTCGGCCTCCGGGCCGACGAACTTGGTCCGCCCGCCGGCCTGCTCGGGGGCCATGTACGCCGGCGTGCCGAGGACGGCGTAGTCCTCCGTGGCGTCGGACGCGGCCCGCTTGGCCAGCCCGAAGTCGGTCAGCTTCGGCCCCCCGGCCTCGTCGAACAGGACGTTCCCCGGCTTGATGTCGCGGTGGACGATGCCCAGGGCGTGGGCCGCGTGCGCCCCCTCGGCCAGCGTCCCCACCAGGGCCGCCGCCGCCCTCGGGTCGAGCGGGCCGCTCGCCTTCAGCCGGCGGGCCAGGCTGCCGCCGGACAGGTACTCCATCGCGTAGAACGGCTGCCCGGCCCGGCTACCGAGCTGATAGACCTGGACGACGGCCGGGTGGCGGATCGACGCCACCGCCTCCGCCTCGGCCAGGAAGCGGACCACGTCCCCGGTCCCGGCCAGGGCGTCCGGCTTGATCATCTTGAGGGCGACGACCCGGTTCAGGGTCAGGTCGCGGGCCTTGTACACGACCCCCATGCCGCCGCGGCCGAGTTCGTCGAGCAGGTCGTACCCGGGTACGTCCGGGCCGACCGACGGCGGCGGGGCAAGGAAGACGACATCGGCCCCCGGGTCCGTGGGGCCGCGGAGGTCGGTGTTGATCGTGAGGTCGGGGTCGGGCGGCGGACCCGGGGGGATGTCCGACGGGGGCGAGTGGGAGTCGGCCGATGTCGCCGGCGGGCCGGAAGGGGCGTCGGGCCGGCCGCCGCGGAGGGTGGGGTCCTCCGACGGGTCCGGGGGTTCTTCGTCGGGAGAGGGGGACATCGGGGGCGGCTCCTGGGCAAGACACCGCGGCGGCCGTGCCGATTATACCCGCCGCCGGAGCCGGAACGCCAGCGCCACCCCGAGCAACCCGGCCAGCCCGACGGCCGCCCCCACCGCCGGGTCGGGCCGCCAGCTCGACACCGTCCGCGGCGGGGCGTCCGGGGCGGGGGCCGCGGCGACGTCGAACGTCACCTCGTTGGCGTGCCCGGCCTGCTCCACCCGGACCGTGAACGTGCCCGGCCCCGGGGCGGGGAAGGCCCACGTCCCGCGGTCGTCGGTGGTGCCGGACGCGACAACCCCGCCCGCGTCCCGCACGACCACCTTCGCCCCCTGGGCCGGCGTCTCGTCGTCGTACCCGGCCTCGACGCGGACCCTGTCGGCCCCGATGGTGGCGGACACCTTGAGGTTGTGAGCGGACGCCGCCGCCGGGGCCAGCAGGAGGGCGGCGACCGCGAGGGGGAAGGACACCGGACGCGGGGATCGGGGCATGACTTCCCACCGTGGTTCTTGTGCGACGCGGGGGCGGTTGCCCCGCACCGGGCACCCCCTAATGTAGTCCCTCGCCGCCCCCGGGCCGTGCCGCCGGGTTCCCCACACGATTGCGAGGCGACATGGCCATCTGGGAAGCGATCCTCCTCGGCGTCGTCCAGGGGATCACCGAGTTCCTCCCCATCAGCAGCACCGCCCACCTGCTCCTCGTCCGCACGCTGCTCGGGCACCCGGAGCCGGACGACGCCTTCACCGTCGTCGTCCAGCTCGGCACCCTGCTCCCCGTCCTCCTTTACTTCCGCGCCGACATCTTCAAGCTCGCCCGCGGCGCGTTCCGCGACGCGCGCTCGCTCCGCATCGGGGCGACGCCCGAAGGGTGGATGGCGTGGCTCGTGGTCCTCGGCACCGTGCCCGTGGTGGCGGTCGGGCTCACGCTCAAGAAGTGGCTCAAGGCGACCTTCTTCAACCTCCCGTCGATCGCGGTCGTGGCCATCGCCTTCGCGCTCCTGCTGGCGGCGGCCGAGTGGTGGACGCGGCGGCGGGCGGCCCGCGGCAAGCCGGGCCGCAGCGAGGGCGACCTGGGGTGGCTCGACGCCCTGTGGGTGGGGGCGTGGCAGGCCCTGGCCCTGATGCCCGGCGGGTCGCGGTCGGGCACCACCATCACCGGCGGGCTGTTCGCCGGCCTCACCCGCCCGGTGGCCGCCCGCTTCTCGTTCGTCCTGTCGCTCCCGGCCATCACCGGGGCCGGCCTCAAGGAGCTGTACGACGAGTACAAGAAGTTCAAGGACGTGAAGGGGCCGCACGGCCTGTTCGCGTCCGGCGACGACCTCGCCGCCCTCGGCGTCGGGCTGGTGGTGTCGGCCGTGGTCGGGTACGTCGCCATCGCCGGGCTGCTGCACTTCCTCAAGCGGTACACGACGACCGTTTTCATCGTCTACCGGGTGCTGTTCGGCCTCGCCATCCTGGGGCTGATCGCGGCGGGCGTGGTGAAGTGAACGCATTCCCCCTCGTCCCCAAGCTCGGTTTGGGGACGCACGGTTCCACGAAGGAGGGCTTCCGAAGTGGCAAACGCCGCGATCTATCTACCATACGCAGAATTCGATCTCGCTGACGCCCTCCCTGGTGCTGTCGCAACGCGGGAGCCCACTGGCAACACGTCTCGGTTCGACGTAATTCTCGGCGGCCAGCCCGCTCGGTTGAACGTCATGTCCCCGACAGACGTGATCCGGCACTTGGACGGGTTCGCCGGCTGGGTCGGCACGCTGGACGAAACGGACGAGCGCAAGGCCGACGCCCGACTACTCATCGGCGGTGCGAAGACCGTTCTCGGTTTAGTTGCCGCCGGCGATTTCGAGGGTAACCCAGCACTCTGGCAGGCGCTGTTCCAGGTTGCGAACAAGTGGGATGGGTTCGTGTTCGTTTACAACAGCGTCCTGCTTCCCAACGGCGGGGTGGTGGTCGGCCCACTCAGGCAGGATGCCCAAGCAAGCGACACGGCCGACAAGCAGGGCATGTAGGCTTTCACCATCCACAAGCTCGCCGACGATTTTTCTGAACGCCCCGGCCCGCCGTCGGACATGATAGGGGGGAGCCGTCTGCCCCCCGCCCGCGAGGCCGCCCGATGTCCGCCCGCGTCCGCCTCCCGGCCCGCTGGCCCGATCTCGCCGCCGTCGCCGACGACCACGCGCTGCTCGCCCGGTTCGCGGCCGACCGGGACGACGCCGCGTTCGCCGCCCTCGTCCGCCGGCACGGGCCGATGGTCCTCGGCGTCTGCCGCAGGGTCGTGCGCGACGCCCACCTCGCCGACGACGCCTTCCAGGCTACGTTCGTCGTCCTCGCCCGCCGGCCGGACGCCGTCCGCGCCTCCGCGTCCGTGGCGAGTTGGCTCTTCGGCGTCGCCCGCCGGGTGGCCCTGGCCGCGAAGCGCCGCGATACCCGACTCCGGAGGCGGGACGCGATCACTTCTACCCTGCCGCCTGCCGACTGCCCCCTGACGCCTGACTGGGACGACCTGCTCCGCGTCCTCGACGAGGAACTGGCCCGCCTGCCGGACGACTTGCGGGCCCCGCTCATCGCCTGCCACCTCGACGGCCACACGCAAGACGAGGCCGCCCGGTCGCTCGGGTGGAGCCTCAGCACCCTCCGCCGCCGGCTCGACCGGGGGAGGGAACTCCTCCGCGAACGCCTCACCCGTCGGGGGGCCACCCTGTCGGCCGGGCTGTTCGCCGGCGTGGTCGCCCCGTCGGCGTCGGCCGCCGTCCCGAACCGCCTCGTGGCCGCCGCCGTCACGGCCGCCCGCGGGCCGACGCCCGGCCCGCTCGCCTTCCTCGCGGCCGCCGGGGCGAAGGGGCGCGGTTTCACACTGTCATTCGGGGGAACGCTGGCCGTCGGGGTGGTGCTGGTCGGCGGCGTGGTCGCGGCCGCCGCCTGGCCCGACGTGCCGGCCCTCGCCATCTCCCAGGCGGTCGCCCCCACGCCGCGGGCGGAATGGGTGACGGTCCGCGGGCGGGTGCTGTTCCCGGCCGGCCGGCCGACCCCGATACCTTCACTCGTGAGCGAGGTGAAGCACGACGCCGCGGTCGTCCTGTCGAACGGGCCGGTGGTGGACGAGTCGCTGCTGGTGAACCCCAAGAACCGGGGCATCGCCAACGTGCTGGTGTGGCTCCGCCCGGCCGACGGCAAGACCTTCCCGGCCGACCGCGTCCACCCCGACCTGAGGACCGCGAGGCCGGCGGTGCGGGCGGTGGAAACGGCCGCCGGCCAGTTCCGCCCCCGTGTGACGGCCGCCCGCGCCGGCGACCGCCTCCGGTTCGTGAACCCGGCCCCGATCCCGCACAACGTGAACTACGCCGCCCCCGGCCGGGACGACCCGTTCAACGTGATCGTCCCGGCCGGGCAGGCGTTCGACGCCCCCCGCCCGCTCGCCGCCCGCCCCGCAGACCGGGCCGGGGCCGCCACCTTCCGCGACAACATCCACCCGTGGATGCGGGGGGCCGTGCGGGCGTTCGACCACCCGTACTTCGCCGTCACCGACGCCGACGGCCGGTTCGCCATCCCCCTCGCCCCGGCCGGCCCGGCCCGCATCGCGTACTGGCACGAGGGCGGCTTCCCCACGGGCAAGGGCGGCCGCGACGGCGTCCCGCTCACGATCCCCGGCGACGCCGACGGCGTGACGCTGCCGCCGCTGGAGTTCGCGTTCCCGGCGGGTGAATGACGTGCAGACCGCACGACCTGCATGTGCCGGGTGCTGTCATGAGCCGCGGAGCGGCGGCCGTCCGTAGCCTGGGGCGGGAGCCCCAGGGGTGAGCCACCCCAAAAACGATCGAGCCCCGGAGGGGCGACCGTTGCCACGGTCGCCCCTCCGG
>JANPKP010000690.1:0-6527 GCA_031426095.1 Gemmataceae bacterium | reverse complement strand
CCGCCCGCCAACTGCCGCTGCCAACTCACACCTTCTCACCCCACGCCCCGGCCGGTTACAATGGCCCCACCCCGGAGGTCGACCCCCATGCCGAGCCCGTTCCCCGGAATGGACCCGTACCTGGAACACCCCAAGCTGTGGGCCGGGTTCCAGCACCAACTCCTCGCCTGCCTGTACCAAATCCTCCTGCCCGGGCTGGTGGACCGCTACCGGGCCCGGGTCGGGATGCGGACCTACGTGTCCGAGACGCCCCTCTTCACGTCCGTCCTGCGGGAGGAGCACTGCGAGGAGTTCATCGAGGTCCGCAACCGGGCCGACGGCCGGCTGGTCACGCTCGTGGAGGTCGTCAGCCCGGCGAACAAGACGACGGCGGCCGGGCGGGCGGCGTACCTGGCCAAGCGGAAGGAGGCCGTGGGCGGGCGGGCCGGGGTGGTCGAGATCGACCTCGTGTTGCAGGGCCGGCCGACCCTCACGTTCTCCCGCGACGGGCTGCCCGAGTTCGACCACGCCGTCACCGTCACCCGGGCGACGGCCCCGGACCGGTACGAGATTTACACCGCCACCCTCAAGAAGCGGCTGCCGAAGTTCAAGGTGCCGCTCGCCCCGGACGACCGCGACGCCCTGCTCGACCTCCAGGCCGCGTTCGGCCGGGCCTACGACCTGGGGAACTTCGCCGCCCTCGTGGACTACGCCACCCCGCCGCCGGCCGACGTGCCGCTCACCGACGACTCCCGTAAGTGGGTGGACGACACGCTCAAACAGGGGAAAGTGCGGTAGCGGTCGGAATCCCGGCGGGCGGCGGGTGGGCCGGCGGTTCTGTCACCGGGGGTGGGATTTTTGTCGGCTGTGACTGGCACGGCCGCCGCCCCGGGTTTACCATCGGTCCTCATACCGCTCGACACGACACGCGACGTATGCGGACCCCGACGGACGACGGGTTCGGCTCAACGCCCCGCGATGGACCGCCCCGTCGGCCGCCAACCGAGCAGGTACGCCGTGCCCCCCACCACCGTCCTCCCGGCCCTGCCGACCGTCCCCGTTTACCCCGACCCGCCCCCGCCGGCGAACGCCCCGGTCTGGCAGCGGCTCGTGGCCCAGGGCGTCGTCCCGCCCGAGGACTGGGACGCGCTCCCGCCGGCCGACCGGGCGAAGGTGGAAGGGGAGCGGGCCGACGCCCGGCAGATCGACGCGCTCGCCGCCCTCGGCCTCCTGACGGATTACCAGGCGAACCGCGTCCGGGCCGGCCGGACCCGCGGGCTGGTGCTGGGCAACTACCGCGTCCTCGACCGCGTCGGGGCCGGCGGCATGGGCGTCGTCTACCGCGGCGAGCACCGCCGGCTGCGGCAGGTGGTGGCCATCAAGGCCCTCCACGGCGTCGCCGAGCCGAACCCCCGGGCCCTCGGCCGCTTCTTCGTCGAAGTCCGGGCCGTCGCCCAACTGAAGCACCCGAACATCGTGACCGCGATCGACGCCGGGGAGGAGCCGGCGGGCGGGACGGACGGCCCGCCGATCCCGTACTTCGTGATGGAGTTCGTGCCCGGCCGCGACCTGGAGCAGGCCGTGACGGCGGCCGGCCCGCTCGGCGTGCCCGAGGCCTGCCACGTCGCCCACCAGATCGCCGACGCCCTCCTGGAAGCCCACCGGCACGGGCTCGTCCACCGCGACATCAAGCCGTCGAACGTCCTCCTCACCCCGGACGGGCAGGCCAAGCTGCTCGACTTCGGCCTCGCCCGGTTGCCCGACGAGGGGCGGCTGACGGCCCCCGGGGTGCGGCTCGGCACGGTCGGGTACATGGCCCCCGAGCAGGCCCGGGACGCCCACGCGGTGGACCTCCGGGCCGACGTCTACGGGCTCGGCTGCACCCTCTTCTACGCCCTGACCGGGAAGGCCCCGTTCGCCGACGTGGCGGCGGCCGCGGTCGGCCCGCCGCCGTCGGCCGCCGTCCTCCGCCCCGGCCTCCCGGCCGGCCTCGACACCGCCCTCGGCCGGATGATGGCCGCCGACCCGGCCCACCGCTACCCGACGGCCGAGGCCGCCATGCGGGCCCTGCTCCCGTACCTCCGCCCGGCCCCCCGCCCGGCCGCCGTGTCGGCCTGGGGGAACGACGCGGCGTTCCCGCGCCCGCAGCCCGCCCCGGGGTCCGACGGCGACGGCGGGCCGTGCCGGGTGCTGATCGTGGACGACCAGACGGAAATCCGCCGGCTGTGCAAGATCGCCCTGTCGGCCGAGGGGTACGCCTGCGACGAGGCCGGGTCCGGGCCGGACGCCGTCGCCCTGGCCGCCGCCCGCCCGTACGACCTCGTGCTGCTCGACGTGGACCTGCCCGGGTTCAACGGCGAGGAGGTGCTCCGGCGGCTCCGGCGGGCGGCCGGGGGGAAGCACCAGAAGGTCGTCATGTTCTCCGGCAACAGCTCCGGCGACGACCTCTCCCGCATCCTGCTCGCCGGGGCCGACGACTTCGTGACCAAGCCGTTCAGCATCGTCCAGCTCCGGGCCCGGGTGAAGACGTGCCTGCGGCTCAAGGACGCCCAGGACCGCTCGGACCTCCTCGCCCGCCGGCTGGTGGCCATGAACGGCGAGCTGGAACAGAACCTGACGGCCCGGGACAGCGAGCTCATCCGGGCCCGCAACGCGATGGTGCTGGCGATGGCCAAGCTGGTCGAGCACCGCTCGGCCGAGACCGGCCCCCACCTGATGCGGCTGCAGCGCTACTGCAAGGTGCTGGCCGAGGAGGCGGCGACGGTGCCGGCCTTCGCCCCGCACCTCGACCCCGTCTTCAACCGGCTGCTCGAGGACTGTGCCCCGCTCCACGACATCGGCAAGGCGGCCCTCCCGGACCACATCCTCAACAAGCCGGGGGCGCTCGACCCGAACGAGCGGCTCCTGATGCAGGCCCACACCACGGTCGGGGCCGAGACGCTCCGCGAGGTCGCCCGCCAGTACCCGTTCGCCACCGGCTTCCTCCAGATGGCGACCGACATCGCCCGCAGCCACCACGAGAAGTGGGACGGCACCGGCTACCCCGACCGCCTGGCCGGCGAGGCCATCCCCCTGGCCGCCCGGCTGGTGGCCGTCGCCGACGTGTACGACGCCCTGCGGGGCAAGCGGGTGTACAAGCCGGCCCTGTCGCACACCAGCACGGTCCTGACGATGACGGAGGCGTCGCCCGGCCACTTCGACCCGGCCCTGATGGAGGTGTTCGACCGCTGCGCGGGGGAGTTCGACCGCATCTTCCGCGAGTTCGGGGGGTAGGGTGGGACGAGAATGAACCACAGAGTCACAGAGAACACCGGGGCAAGAGACACGCGAGAAGAACAACCACCTTTCAAAGACCGATTCTATTCTTCTCTCGTGTTCGGCTCGGCTCCGTGTCCTCTGTGACTCTGTGATTAATTCCCGCCTTTTTTGAACACCTCATACGCCTCGGCCACCTTGCCCGCGACCGCGTCGCCCGTGTGGGCGTAGACCGCGTACCGCAGCTTCAGGTGGTCGCCCTTCGCCAGCGTCGTCGGGTCCGTTTTGCTCTTCTGGGACGGGAAGCCGCTGGCGTTGCGGCCGAACGGGTTGGCCGCCAGGAGGCCGTAGGCGCGGGCGTGCCACGAGGCGCGGACGGGGTTCTTCGGGTCGTCGAACACGGCCAAGCCGACCGCCTTGCCGTCCACCGTGCCGCTGTCGTCACACCAGTCGGCGGGGTGGCCCCACACGGCCTTCTCGCCGGAGCCCGCTGGCGTCGTCAGCTTCCCGGGGGCGGTCTTGTTCGCCTCGCGCAGCGAGTCGTGGACGCGGACGCCGAACGAGCCTTCCTTCGTGTCGCCGAAGGTGATCGGGCAGACGCTCGCGTGCAGGTCGATCTCGAACACGAACAGGTTCCCGGCCGGCAGGGCGTGGAGGTGGATCGCCCGCGTCTCGTCGAGGATTTTCACCCCGTCCGGCGTCTTCCACTCGTTGACCGTTGCGAGCCGCCCCTCGTGCCCCGCGACCGGCTTCGGCTCGCGGACGGAGACGCAGGCGATGGTGCCGTGCCGCGGTGTGCCGTCGAGGGCTTTGGCCACCGACCAGAAATCGACGCCCTTGCCGCCCTTCTCGGCGGTCTTGATTTTGAGCGGCACGTCCTCGGGGATCACGTCGCCGTGGGTGAACCAGACGGAGACGTGGTGCGGGTGGTCGATCGTGCCGCCGGGCGTGACCGGCTCCAGCGGCCACGCCCGGGTGACGGGCACGCCGCCGGGGGCGAGGAGCGGGTAGAGGTACGGCTTGACCGCCTTCGGCCCGTGGTGGTAGCGGGCGACCACGACCGACCCGACGCTGAAATCGACCGCCCCGTCGCGGGCGGTGACGTTGACCCCGGGGTCGGCGGCCGCCGCGAACGGTGCGACCAGCAGGAGTGCGACGGCGGGAAGCGAACGGGGCATGGCGGGCCTTTCGGGGCGCGGGGAGGGGGCGGGCGTCGCTCCACTATCCCGGCCGCGTGGCCGCCGGTCAAGGAGGTGGGCCGCCCGCCCCCACATTCTCCCGCTTTTAAACAGTGCGTTTAGCCCGATCCGCCGGCGGGCTCTTCACTTCCGCGTTACCGCTCCCGCCCCCTCCGGTAAAGCGGGAGCGTCGCGGAAATCCGGGCGGAATCGCCGGCCCGACATTGCGGACGCGGTCACGGTGCGGCCAGCCACTCGGCCCGGCGGAGGACCACCGTCGGCGGCAGGCAGTGCGGTTCGAGCCGCAAGTCGGTGGGCGTGCCGTCGATCCGGAAGGCGACGGTCAGGCCTTCCCTCGGCACGATGGCGTAAGCGGTGGCGTGTCGTTCGCCGGTCGCGTCCCGCCAGCGGAGCGTGAGCGAGCCGAGCGTTGCCCCGCCGGGTTGGTCCAACGCCAGCCGCAAGCCGAGGACGCGGCCGCCGGGGTCGGGCAGCGTGGCCGGCAGCGGGCCTGGGGTGGCGACGCCGGCGGGGCGGGCCACCATCGGCGAGTCGGCGACGGCGTGGCGGAACGGGCCGAGGCCCATCGCCTGGAAGCGGGCCAACTCGTCGGTCATGCGGTCGCCGACGAGGACGGCGAACGAGCCGCCGTACTTGCCGCCGAGGAACCGTACCGGCACGCCCGCCCGCAGGTCGGCCTCAAACTCGCGGAGGGTGCCGGCCGTCAGGGTGCGGACGCTGTACTGCCACACGGGCACGCTGTTGAGCCCGACGAGGGCGGCGGCCGCGACGAGGGCGAGGGCGGTTGAAGTATTCAGCCCCACGCGCCGCCGCCGCCGCCCGTAGAGCAACGCCACGAACCCGCACGCCAGCGGGCCGACGGCCGACGGCGTCACGTATCGGTCCGCGACCCCGTTGCCGCGTGAGAAGCCGATCCCGACCGCGACCAGAAGGTGCCCGCCGACGACGGCCAGGAGGCCGAGCGCCCGCGGCCGCTCGGCCGGCTCCCGCCACGCCACCCACGCCAGCCGCCCGACGGCCGCCGCGTGGGCCGGCACCGCCAGCGCGGAGAGAAGTTGTGCGAACAGGGGGTTCACGAGCGGGCTGCCGAGCCACGCCCCGGCGGCGGACGCCAGGTAGCCGGCGGCGGCGGCCGGCCCGTCGATCACGCCCGGCTTCGCAATGTCGGCCGGGGGCGGCGGCAGGGTGGCGAGCGTCCAGCCCACGTACCCGGCGGCGGCCACGGGGAAGGCCGCGAGCAGGGCCGCCTTTCCCGCCCGCCCGTCGCGCCCAACGTGCCACGCCAGGTACGCCACCCAGGCCGCGACCGCCGGGGCGAAGCCGACGCCGAACCCGCCGTTCCCGAGCATCAGGAGCAGCCACCCGCCGGCCGCCAGCCCGGTGCGGAACTCGCCCCCGCGTTCCGCCCGCACGGCACACCACAGCAACCCCGCCGCGCACGCCAGCACGGCGGCGAACGCCACCTGATAGCCCATCACGAGGTTGAAGCAGTGGCCGAGGTTGAGCAGCACGGCCGGGATGAGGGCGTCGGCGAGCGACGTGCGGCCGCGGACGTGCTTCGCCAGCACAACGAGGGCGGCGGCCGACCCGGTGAGCGTCAGCAGCACGAGCCACCCGCCGGCCCGGAAGTCGTACCCGGTGGCGACCAGCGACAGCCCCCACAGGAGCCGGCCGACGACGAAGCGGTGTTCGTTGTGCCGGCCCGTCACCCAGTCCCACGTCGGCCCGCGGTCGGCGAGCCCGAACAGCACGTCCCACTCGTCCATCACCGGCAGGTTCACCCCGTAGCGGACGAGGAACCGGCCCGCGACCGCGACCAGCACGGCGAACGCGAGCCAGACGGCCCGCTCCGCGAGGCGGCCCCGTGGGGCGGCGAACGAGGGCGTGACGGCCGCACGCACGACGGACAGCGGACGGGCGAACATGCGGCGGCTCGCACGGGGCGGGAGGGCGTGCGTGAGGGTATACACCGGCGGGGGCCGGCGGGGCAAGGCGGACCGAGAGGGACTCGGGTGGCACGGGCCGCTCGTCCGCCCGTGTCCTGGGAGCCATGCGAACAAAACGATCTTGTGGCCCGGGCATCCTTGCCCGGGG
>JANPKP010000689.1:0-5308 GCA_031426095.1 Gemmataceae bacterium | reverse complement strand
GACCGGGCGGGAGTACGCCATCGTGGAGATGGGCCAGTTCCGGCCCGGGATGACGAAGTGCGACGAACTCGGGGCCGGGCAGGTCGGGTACGTCACGGCGAACATCAAGAACATCGAGAACGTGAACATCGGCGACACGGTGACGGACGCCTTCAACCCCACGGCCGAGGCCCTCCCGGGGTACAAGGAGCCGAAGCCGATGGTCTACTCCGGGCTCTACCCGGTCAACAACAACGAGTTCGAAGACCTCCGCGAGGCCCTCGGCAAGCTCAAGCTCAACGACAGCAGCTTCACGTTCGCCCCGGAGGTGTCCGACGGCCTCGGGTTCGGCTTCCGCTGCGGCTTCCTCGGCATGCTCCACCGCGAGATCATCCAGCAGCGGCTCGAGCGCGACAGCGAACTCAACCTCGTCCAGACGGCCCCGAACGTGACGTTCGAAATCCTTAAGCAGGACGGCTCGCTCGTGACCGTCCACGGCCCGCAGGACGTGCCCGACGGCGGGTTCATCTCGGAGTTCCGCGAGCCGATCGTCCGCATCAGCTTCCTCATCCCGGCCGTCAACATCGGCACCCTGATGGGGATGTGTACCGAGCGCCGCGGGACGTTCGTCCGCACCGAGTACCTGAGCCAGCAGCGGGTCATCCTCGTGTACGAGATGCCCCTCGCGGAGGTCATCTACGACCTGTACGACAAGCTCAAGTCGGTCACGCACGGGTACGGGACGATGGACTACGAGGTCCTCGGGTTCCGGGCCGCCGACCTCATCAAGCTCGACATCCTCGGCCACGGCAACAAGGTGGACGCGCTCTCGATCATCGTCCACCGCTCGGCGGCCGAGCGGCGGGGGCGGCAGGTCCTCTCGAAGCTCCGCGAGGAGATCGACCGGCACCTGTTCGAGGTGTCGCTCCAGGCGGCCATCGGCGGGCGGATCGTGGCCCGGGAGAACATCGCGGCCATGCGGAAGAACGTGACCGCCAAGTGCTACGGCGGCGACATCAGCCGCAAGCGGAAGCTCTGGTCGAAGCAGGCCGAGGGCAAGAAGCGGATGAAGCAGATCGGCCAGGTGGAGGTGCCCCAGGAGGCGTTCCTGGCGGTCCTGGAGTCGGACGACTGACGCGGTGCCCCGGGGACGGCCATCCCCGGGCTTTCGGTTGGCCGACGAAGGATTGAGCCATCGTGGATTCCCTCCCCCGCCCCATCCCCGACGACGCGGCCGACGCCACGCCGGTCGTCCCGTCGGCCGACTGGGAGGGCGAACCCCCGACCCCGGCAACCCCGGCGTGCGGGGGGCGTGAGCCCCCCGATTCCCCATCCGCGCCGAACGCGGTTGCCGGTGACGAATCGGGGGGCTCACGCCCCCCGCCCGCCGCGGCCGCTTCCCCCGAAGTCCTCTCCCTCGACGACGACGAACCCGACTACGGCCCGCCCCCGCCTTTCGAGGAGCGGCCGACGCAGTTCCTCCGGCGGCTACTGCGCGTCGGGTCGATCTTCCTCATCCTCTTCCTGACGCTCCGCACGCTGGCCGTGGAGCCGTTCGGGGTGCCGACCGGGAGCATGGCCCCCACCCTCATCGGCAACCACCGCGAGGCCCCCTGCCCCCGGTGCGGGTTCCACGTCCGCGTCGGCGACCCCGGCCCCCACGAGCGGTCCGACACTTACGCCAGGGGGTTCTGCCCGAACTGCGGGAAGCGGCACGTCGACCTCACCTCCGCCCGCGACGTGAGCGGAGACCGGCTCCTCGTGGACAAGAACGTCTTCGGCCTCCGCCCGCCGCGGCGGTGGGAGGTGGCCGTGTTCCGCTGCCCGGTCGATTTCTCGAAGCCGTATGTGAAGCGGGTCGTCGGGCTGCCCGGGGAAGCCGTCCAGATCGCCGACGGCGAGGTGTACGCGAACGGGGCGCTGCTCCGCAAGGGGCTGGCCGAGGTGCGGGAGACGCGGCAGCCGTTCTTCGACATGGCCCACCCGCCGCAGCCGGGCGGGTGGAACGACCGCTGGCTCGTCGAGCCCGACGCCGGCGACCCCCGCCTGCCGGCCCCGAAGCCCGACAACCGCCCGCCGCCCGCCCCGGCCGACGGCACCGTCCTCCAGGGCAACGCCCTGCACCTCGACGCCGCCGGCCCGAAAGGGGTCGCCCTCAGTTACCGGCAGTCGAACGTGGACGACAAGACGGAGGAGCCGGTGCGGGCGTGGAACTCGTACAACGGCACCCCGGGCCGGACGTACCTGGCCCACGACTTCGTGCTGGAATGCGACCTCGACGTGAAGAGCGGGTCGGCCGACGGGACGTTCTCGGCCCGCCTGTTCGACGGCCTCGACTCCGTCACCCTCGACCTCAACGTCGGCCCCAAGGCGGGCGGGCGGGCGAGCGTCGTGCGGGAGAAGAAGGGCGGGCTGGCGACGGTCGCCGGCGTCGGCCTGGAGCCGGGCAAGACGTACCACCTGGAGTTCGGCTTCGTGGACCGGCGGGTGACGGTCGCCGTCGACGGCAAGGCGTTGCTCCCGGCCACCGACCTGGAAGCGCCGCCCGGCAAGCGCGGCGAGGTGAAGCGGCCCCTTCAAATGGGCGCGAGGGGCTGCCACGTCGTGGTCCGCAACCTCCGCCTCGACCAGGACATTTACTACACCCCGCCGGGCCGCAACGGCGGGGCGGTGCCGTGCCAACTGGGGGCGACCGAGTACTTCATGCTCGGCGACAACAGCGGGAACTCGCAGGACAGCCGGGAATGGGAGCTGCCGGGCGTGCCGGAAGCCGACTTCATCGGTAAACCATTCCTGATCCACCAGCCCCTCCGGGTCGGGCGGACGACCGTCGGCGGCCGCGACCGCGTCTTCCAGACGCTCGACTGGGCGCGGCTGCGGTGGCTGCATTGATTTCGTAGGGCGGGTCGGGGTCGGCTCTGCGACCGAGGCCCACCCCACAAGAGCCGGTTCAATCTTCGGCCGTGCGACGCGAACCCGTGACAGACGCCCGCCGCCGCGGCCACCCCGAGACCCCCGCATGGCCCCCGCCGCCCCGCCGAAGCCCGACCCCAAAGACGCCCACCCCCGCGACCCCTTCCGCGAGGCCGTCGAGACGGTCGTGTTCGTCGTCGTCCTCGTCCTGCTGCTGAAGCTGTTCGTCACCGAGGCGTTCGTCATCCCCACCGGGTCGATGGCCGAGACGCTCTACGGGTACCAGAAGGTCGTCGTCTGCCCCCAGTGCGGGCACTCGTTCCCGGTCAACGCCAACAGCGAGGTCGAGGGCGACCCGAACACCCGCGAGCGGTCCAAGCTCATCGGGTACACCTGCCCGAACTGCCGGCACCACGGCGACTTCGAGAGCGGCGACGTGCCGGCCGCCCGGTCCGGCGACCGCGTTCTGGTCCTCAAGCCGCTCTACGAGTTGCAGTCCCCCAAGCGGGGCGACGTGGTCGTGTTCAAGTACCCCGAACGGCCGGAGGACCGCGAGCACCGGGCCCAGAACTACATCAAGCGGGCGATGGGCTTCGGCGGCGAGACGGTCGCCATCTTCCACGGCGAGCTGTTCACCACGAAGGCCCTCACGTTCGCCGCGGAGGCCGGGACCGACCCGCTCGACCTGTGGAAGCCCGGGAGCATGTACAAGAACAACCCGGCGGCCGTGGAGAAGTTCGAGCAGTCGCGGGCGGCCGGCTTCCCCGGCGGGGTCGAGCACTTCGAGATCGTCCGCAAGCCCGACTCGCAGGTGCTGGCCGACGAGCGGATCGTGTGGGACAACGACCACCAGCCGAAGGGCCTCAAGGGGCAGGTGCCGGCCCGGTGGGCGGCGGCCGGCGGCGGGTGGAAGGCGGACGACGCGGCCGCCCCGCTGGTGTTCACCCACGACGGGGCCGGGCTCGACTGGGTGCGGTACCAGCACCTCGCCTGGTTCCGGGCCGACGCCACCGAGGGGAACGTCGGCACCCTGGTGCCGTGGGCGTGGCCGCTGATGGGCCTCAAGCCCGAGCCGGGGCCGGTGTACAACTCGCTCGGGTACAACGCCGGGGTGGAGGTCGAGGTCCGCCGCATCCCCGAGGGCTTCCCGCCGTACCCGGCCCCCCGCCGCTTCCCGCCGGTCGATTTCGTCACCGAGCGGGAGCCGCTCGGCCCGGACCCGCGGTTCCTCCGGGGGGTCGATCGGATGTGGGTCGGCGACCTGATCCTCGAGTGCGAGGCGGAGGTCGGCGACCCGGCGGCCGAGGTCGTGTTGGAACTCTCGAAGGGGGTGAACCGCTACCAGGCCAAGTTCGCGGGCGGGAACGTCACCCTGAGCCGGACCGGCCCCGGGGCGAAGGAGTACGCCAGCCGGCCGTCGGGGATCACGAAGGGGACGTACTCGCTGCGGTTCGCCAACGTCGACTGCCGGCTGCGGGTGTGGGTGGACAACCGGCGGATCGACTTCGGCACGGACGGCGACTACCCGCCCGAGTTCCCCGAGGTGGCCAACGGGGACAAGGCCCAGGGGTGGACGAACGAGAACGACCGGGACGCCCCGGCGAGCGTCGGGGCCGCCGGGCCGGTGACGGTCCGCCACCTCGTGCTGGGGCGGGACATCTACTACGGGCAGAACAGCAACACGCAGGACTTCGCCAGCCCGGAGACGTACTACGTCCAGCCCGGGCACTACATGTGCCTGGGCGACAACAGCGCCCAGAGTTCGGACAGCCGGACGTGGGGCACGGTGCCCGAGCGGCTCTTGCTCGGCAAGGCGGTGTTCGTGTTCTGGCCGTTCTACCCGTCGCCGAACCGGACGGGGTTCATTAAGTAAGCCGAACCAGGCCCGCCCGGCGCACCGGGCGGGCTTCGGGGTGTAACAATGCTCAGCGGCGAGATCGAGGTGCGGGTCCGGTACGCCGAGACGGACCGGATGGGGCTTCTGCACCACGCCAACTACCTCGTCTACTTCGAGCAGGCCCGGACGGAACTCCTGCGGCCGCTCGGGGCGTCGTACAAGGCGATCGAGGACCAGGGCTTCTTCCTGGTGCTGACGAAGGTCGAGGTGAAGTACAAGAGCCCGGCGTACTACGACGACGTGCTGTTGATCCGCACGACGGTGGTGCGGACGAGCCCGGTCCGCCTGGAACACAAGTACGAGGTGCTGCGGGACGGCAAACTGCTGGCCGAGGGGTTTACGACGCTGGCCTGCGTGGACCGGGCCGGCAAGCTCCAGGCGATGCCCGAGTGGCGGTCGGGGAGTAAATGACAGGGTGCCAAGGTGAGGGGGGGGGCGGGGGGTGAAAGGGCGGTGGTTGGGAGGCCGGGCACGCCCCCACCCGGGGACCCCGACGTAGGGCGCCGGCGGCACAGCCTG
>JANPKP010000688.1:0-10768 GCA_031426095.1 Gemmataceae bacterium | reverse complement strand
CGGTCGCCTCGCCGACCGGCACCTCGGGCAGTTCGAGCCCGACGGCGAGCTGGTTCGTGACGCGGTGGAGGCGGGCCCGGATGTCCACCGGGCCGAGCTGCGGGCAGGTCGCCTGGGCCTGCACGGTGACGACCGGGAGCGGGTCGTTGAGGAGCGTGAAGCGGGCGTTCGTGAGTGTGACGGGGGGCAAGCCGCCGGGGAAGTGGTCGACGACGTGCAGCGTCGCCCCGCGGGCCACCACGGTCGGGATCGGCTTGTCCGGGGCGGACGGCCTGAGCAGCCCGAGGAGGTTCCACGCCCCGTCGGCGGCCCGCTCGACGTGGACCTCGGGGTTGTCGAGTTCCACCTTGCGGATGACGAGCCGGCCCTTGTTGAGCTGCTCCTTGTCGTGGTACAGGACGGCCGCCGGGACGGCGAAGAACGGCTTGTCGGCCGGGTCGCCGCGGCGGACGAGCTTGAGGTCGGTGACGGCGATCCCGCCGAAGATGCGCATCCGGGCCGACCCGACGCTCACGTCCACGTCGACGAGCTGCTCGGACAGGTTCGCGAGCACCTGGGCCTTGACGGCCTCGGGGCTGACCCACGAACTGGCGACCCACCCGGCGACGCCGACGGCACCGAGCCCGGCGAGGATGAGGCCGCGTATCACCCAGCTTCGAAGGGCCATCCGTGGTCCCGCCCGGGTTGTCGTCCCCGGCCCTGTCCAGGGGCCGCGGGAGGGGCGGGGTATAACGCGGAGGGTGGGGTCGGGTCAAGGTGAGCGGACGGAGGGGGGGAACAGGGGTCAGGAGCCAGGGGACAGGAGCCAGGGGACAGGAAGAACCGAGCGGCTCTTTCTGGCCCCTGTCCCCTGTCCCCTGTCCCCTGTCCCGCTTATACGGGTCGTGACGCCCCCCTCATCCGGCCACGCGCCCCCACCCGGCGACTTTCGCGGACGGGCGCGTCCGGCACGACCTCCCGGGCTGGCGCAGCCGCGCGAACGCGACGCCAAGCCCCCAGGTTTAGCGCCCCCCGCCGCCCACTTTCGTTTCCCATTTCCCCGGGCGCGGCAATAACCAGGGGCAAGCACATCGGAAAGTTGACCGCCGAGGGCCGCGACGAACGGAACGTCGTGGGCGGCGGCGGCCGAGGTGCCAACCCGGAACAGAGGGTCACCATGAGCTTTCGTCGTCTGAAGGTGTGCGTCCTGACGGCCGTGTGTACCGGCCTCGTCGGGTTCTCCGGCGGGTCGGCTTCCGCGTTCGGCGGGAAGCTCGGCAAGAAGGGTGGCGACTGCGGCGGGTGCGAGGCCCCGGCCGCCCCGGCGTGCGACACGCCGTGCGCCACCGGCCCGGCCGGTCCGGCCGGCCCGGGCGGCCCGGCTCCGGCCCCCGCCCCGGCGGTCAGGAAGATCACCGTCACCGAGTACGTCCCGACGTACGTCGATGAGGTGGTCACGGTCCACAAGAAGGAGATGAAGACCGAGGCCTACACGGCCTACAAGTGGGAGTCCGTCCAGGAGTCGAAGGTCATCGACGTGACGGTCATGAAGCCCGTCACCGAGACGATCATGACCACCAAGACGGTGGTCGAGAAGGTGCCCGTCACCAAGACGGTGACGGTGATGGAGAAGAAGCCGGTCACCAAGACGATCACGGTGAACGAGACCGTCACCAAGACCGTCCAGGTGACGGAGATGCAGTCGAAGACCGTGACCCACAAGGTCAAGGTCCCGGCCAGCATCAACCTCGGGCCGAGCTTCCTGGACAAGATGAAGGCCCACTGCGACCCGTGCTACACCCCCTGCGACCGGACCTACAACTACTGCAAGACCGAGCGGTGCAAGGAGACGGTCTGCGAGCCCGTCACGGTCTGCAAGAAGGTGACCGAGTGCGTCCCGGTCTGCAAGACGGTCTGCACCTACGAGTGCGTGCCGGTGACCAAGCAGGTGTGCAGCTACGAGTGCGTGACGAAGACGGTCCAGGTGCCCTGCACCGTGACCAAGTGCGTCGCCACCGTCGAGAAGAAGACCGTCACCGAGTGCGTCAAGAAGTGCGTCCCCTACCAGGCCACCCGCCAGGTGTGCGTGACGGTGCCGTGCCAGGAGACCCGCAAGGTGTGCAAGATGGTCGCCCGGCAGGTCGAGAAGGACGTGATCGATCCGGCCTGCTCGACCCCGGCCTGCTCGACCGGGTGCGACGCGGCCCCGGCCTGCGACGACGCCTGCAGCAGCTACAAGAAGCCCGGCCTGTTCAGCAAGATGAAGGGCTGCTTCGCCAAGAAGACCAAGAGCTGCTGCGAGGCCCCGGCCTCGGCCTGCGGGGTCTCGGCCTGCGGCTGCAACTAAGCTAACCTCCGGAGCGGGCGGGGACCTCGACTCCCCTCCCGCCTCCCTCCCGCCCGGGGCCGCAAGCCCCGGGCGGTCGTCGTTTCCCCCACCACGTCGCCGCCGCCCTCCGGTACAATCACCCGCACGCCGACTCGCTGTTCGCGGGGTCACGCCGATGGGGTTTCGCCGTTTACAGTGCGTTCTGTTCGTGACGGCGATCGCGGCTCCCGCGCTCCCCTCCGCGGACTCCGGGTCGCGGCTACGCGAAGACGCGTCGAAGTCGCCCTACGTCTGGCGGGTCGTCCTCGACGCCCGGCCGCACCCGCTCCTCGACGCGGCCTTCCGGGCGAAGCTCCGCGGCGAGATCGCGGCCGCCCTGCGACCCGCCCTCGGGCCGCTCGGGACGGTGGACGTGATCGACCTCGCGGCCACACCACGCGAGACGTGGGAGCCGCTGTGGGCGGCCTACGCCGACCGCGGGTGGGCGGCCCTCGACCCCGACGCGGCCCGCGAACTCGGCGGCGTCAAGACGCACGTCCTCCGCGTGGAAGTCCGGGACGGGGCGTTCCACCTCGAAGCGCGGCAGCACGACGGTTTCACCGGCCTCGCGTCCCCGGCCGTCCGCCGGCAGGTCGTCCGCGCCCCGGAACTCGTCGGCCGCGTCGCCGGGCTGCTGCTCGACCGCGACTTCGGCGTGGAAGGCACGGTCGAACCCGACCCCGCGCGGGCCGACGAGGCGACCGTCCGCTTCCGGGCCGGGGCGCTCGGGCCGCTCGCCCGGCACGTCGCCGTCGGGGACGTGTTCGCCGTCGCCGCCGTCCGCCGGCTGAACCGCCCGCCGGCCGCGCCGGTCCGCACGGCCACCGGCCGCGTCGTCGCCCCGGCCGCCGACCCGCCGCCGGCGTTCGCGGCCAGCCCGCGGGCCCACACCTTCCTCGTCGCCCTCGCCGCCCCGGCCGACGGGGCGGTGCGGTGCAAGGTCGTCACGCACTTCCAGACCGCCCTGCCCGTCGGCGGCGGCTTCGAGGGCTACCGGGCCTTGAAGCTGGCCACCACCGAGGCCCCGCTCGCCGTCCGGCTGGTGAACCGCGACGGCTCCACGCCGCGGGAGGCCGACGTGCTGGTGCGGGCGAACGACGCCGGGTTCGGGGCCGAGATGAAGGGCCGCGACGGCTTTCCGTTCCGCGACGGCCTGTACCGTTCCCCCCGGCCGCTGGCGAACCTCGCCTACGTCACCGTCGCCGTCGGGGCCACGCGGTCGGAAATCTTCCCCGTCCCGGTCGTCGGCCCCGACCCGGTCCCCCTCCGCTTCGACCTCACGGCGGCCGACGACCTGAAGGCCCGGTTCGAGCGGGAGTGCCTCGACGCCGTCCGCCGGGTGGGCGACGCCCGGGCCGCACAAGCCGCCTGCTTCGAGGCCGTCGCCCGGCTCATCACGGCCCGCAAGAACGCCGACGCCCTGGCCCGTGCGAAGGCCGGGCTCGTCGCCACCGCGGCCGACGACGCCGACCTGACGGCCGAACTCCAGCGGCTCCGCACGCAGGCGGCCTCGTCGCCCGACGCGGCCGGACTGCTGGCCGCCGGCGAGCGGCAACTCGGCGACGTGCGGGCGGCCCGGGACCAACTCGCCACCCGCACGACGGAGCTGGAGGCGGTGGTGGCCCGCGAGGCCGACCCGGCCCGGGTGGCGAAGGAGACCGAAGCCCAGGCCCTCGTCACCCGAATCAAAACGCTCCTCGAACAGGGCGACGGCGACGAGGCCCTGGCGACCTACAACACGCTCATCACCCTCGTTCCCGACGCCGCCGACGTGGTCGCACGCCGCGACAAGCTCAAGGCCAAGTGGACCCCGAAGGACGACGAGCACGCCCGGGCCCGCGAGTTCGTGACGAAGACGTGGCCGGGGCTGGCGTCGATCTCGGACCTGAAGGACGGCCTGCCGGGCCTGAAGGCGGCGGCGAAGGTGTGCGCCGCGGCCGACGACCGCCTCGCCTTCCGCAAGCTGCTCCCGGCGCTGACCGCCCTGCCGGTGAGGCTCACCGACCTCGTCGCCCCGCTGGACCCGTCGGCCGAGGGCGACCGCAAGCTCCTGGCCGACGCCAAGGAGGTCCGCGACGCCGCCGCGACCGTCGAGGCCGACGTCCGGGCACTCCTGAGCAAGCCGGAAGAGCCATGAGCGATGGGACGCGGACGACGCGGACCGGGACGCGGGATCAAGAGGATCAGGCACCCGATCCGTTCTTTGAAATTGTTCCCGCTCCGATCCTCTTGATCCGCGTCCGGTTCCGCGTCGTCCGCGTCCCATCTCTTGCTTAACGAGCTACCCATGCACCCCGCTTACGCCCTCGCCGACGCGGCCGACATCCCCAGCCCGGCGCTGATCGTCTACCCCGAGCTGGTCCGCCGCAACATCGCCCGGGTCGTCGAACTCGCCGGCGGCCTCGGGCGGTTGCGGCCGCACGCCAAGACGCACAAGACGCGGGAGGTGATCGGCCTGCTGCTCGACGCGGGTGTAACGAAGCACAAGTGCGCCACCGTCGCCGAAGCCGAGATGTTGGCGACCGCGGGTGCCCCTGACGTGCTGATCGCCTACCCGCTCGTCGGCCCGAACGCCCGCCGCTTCGCGGCCCTCGTGGTGACGTTCCCGACCACACGCTTCTCGACGCTGATCGACCACCCGGTTTCCGCCGACGCCCTCTCGGCGGCGCTGGCGGCCGCCGGCGTGAGCGCCGAATTCCTCCTCGACCTCGACGTGGGCCAGCACCGCACCGGCATCGCGGTCGGTGACGGGGCGTTGTCACTTTACGCCCACGCGGCGAAGCTCCCGGGGCTGCGGGCCGGCGGCTTCCAGCTCTACGACGGGCACAACCACGCCCCCGACCCGGCCGCACGCGCGGCCGCCGTGAAGGCCACGCTCGCCCCCGTCCTCGAACTGCGGGCGGCGGCCGAGGCCCGCGGCCTGCCGGTGCCGCGGCTCGTGTGCGGCGGCACCCCGTCGTTCCCGGCGTTCGCCGCCGTGCGGGGCGTGCCGGGGCTGGAGCTGTCGCCCGGCACGTTCGTGTTCCACGACGCCGGGTACGGGGCGAAGTTCCCCGACCTCGCGGGGCTGACGCCGGCGGCGGTGCTGCTGACGCGGGTGGTGAGCCGGCCGACGCCGACGCGGGTGACGATCGACCTCGGCACGAAGGCCGTCGCCAGCGACCCGCCCGCCGGCGGCCGCGTGACGCTCCTCGATTTCCCGCCCCACACAGTCGTCGGGCACAACGAGGAGCACCTGGTGGTGGAGACGGCCGACGCGGCCCGGTTCACGCCCGGCGACGTGGTGTACGCCCTGCCGACGCACGTCTGCCCGACGGTGGCGCTGCACAAGGAGTTGCTGGTGGCCGAGGGCGGGCGGGTGGTCGGCCGGTGGGCCGTGGCGGGGCGGGACCGGGTGCTGACGGTGTGAACGCGGAACCGTCAGGAGACGGCGTTGAGGAGGAAGAAAACGATGTCGTTCGTCCGTGGGCGTTGAATGACCTGAGCGACGACATCCTTCAATTCTTCTTCGGTGTTGACCGGCAAATACGTATCGCCTTCGGGTGTGTTCACCTGTGCCGGAAACGGGCCCGGGAAGGGCGTCTCCACTTGGAAAAAAAGGTGAAGGTATCCGGTTCGATTGACGCGGAGATAGCAGTTGTAGCGAAGCGATTTGGTCGCGCGTGCCACGCCGATCGTATCAACGAAGAAGCCGAGCTTGTTGCCCGTCGCCACGTCGATGTCGCCGGCAGCTCCGATGAGCATCTCTCGCAAACTGGGTGTCGGCGTAGTCAGGGTCAAACCCGCCCAGAGACCGGACATCATTCCTCCCCATCACAAGTTCCAGTGGAACACGACTGGCAAGTGGTCCGATCCGACGGCCACGTCCGGCCGACCGGCCGCGTCGAGTAAGCTAATTCCACCCACTCGAGTGACCACCTGCAAGTGGTTCTCCGGAAACCGATCCGTCTCGCCCGGCCGGATGACGACTTGGTCGAGCATGTGCCACCCGAACTCGTGGACTTGGTTTCTCATCCAGTGGTGTGTCGCCGTGCCGGCGTCGTGTGCCGACTGTTGACCGTAAAGCCGCCACATGAGGTTGTAGAAGAAGTCGGTGCGACCCGCCGCCCCGCGGATGCGGCGACTCCCACGACCGCGGATCGACCGGACGCCCATCGCGTGCAAGCCGTCGGCCGAGGTCACGGCCGATTCGAACGGGTGGGCGTTAAAATCCCCGGCGACGACAGACCGCTTGTGGTGAAGCCGGTTTTCTTGGTACCGAATCGCGTCGTGGACGTGGCGGAGAAGCAACCGGCGGGTTCCGTTGCTGTAGTGCCTCCGGTCGTAACCGTGGACGAGGGCGATCAGCCCTTCCTGGCCGCCCGGCGGTATCCACCGCCACAATTTCGCACGCTTGTCGAGCGGGTGTCGCAAAGGCCGAAACGTATGGGTCGCGCGAACGAACACCCCGAACTTGTCCGGAGAAGCTTGCCGGATGTGAGTGTGCCCGTTGGCGAGCAGAAGGCCCGGGAGTTGGCTCAATCCGGTTGCGTACTCGACCAACAAAACGATGTCGATCTGGTGTTGCACCACGAGCCGCTCGACCAACCCGTCCAGGGTAGGTCGCCTGTGGACGTTCCAAAGCAAGAATGCCGCCATTCGAGTGGCGCTCTGGTGACAACGACCGACGCGATGTGCCCGTTCAAAACCATACGCCCCGCGGTCACCGTGTCCACTCCCTGCCCGTCCTCGGGCACCGCGTGACCAGCGCCGGTTTCCTCCCCTTCTCCCTGTCGCTCCGGCCGCCCGCGGGTTACGCTGCCTGAACGCCCCGCGGCCGGCGGGGGCACCGGATTTGCCCCGTCCGCACCGACCCCCTCACCCCGGAGACGCCACCCATGACCGCGTTCACCCGCCGCGACTGGCTCCGCTTCAGCGCCGCCGCGGCCGCCGCCCCGGCCTTCACGACGTGGGTGCCGCGGGCGACCGCCGCCCCCAAGCCGGCCGACCTCAAGGCGGTCGTCGACGCGGCGGCCGCGTTCCTCAAGACCAGGCAGGGGGACGACGGCAGCTTCGCCCCCAAGCTCGGCGGGCCGGGCATCACCGCCCTCGCCGTCGCGGCGCTGGTCCGCAACGGCATCCCGCCGACCGACGCGGTCGTGGCCAAGGGGCTGACGTACCTCGAAGGGAACGTCAAGCCGGACGGCGGGGTCTACGCCCGCGGGCTGGCCAACTACACGACCTGCCTGGCCATCGTCGCCTTCCAGGAGGCGAACGCCGGGGCCGGGGGGAAGTACGACAAGGTGATCGCCAACGCCCGCGACTTCGTGAAGGGGCTGCAGTACGGCGAGGGGCTGACCGACAAGGACGTGAAGTTCGGCGGGGCCGGGTACGACAAGCCGAACGCCAAGGGCCGGCCCGACCTGTCGAACACGCACTTCATGGTCGAGGCGCTGCTGGCCGCCGGGGTGCCCAAGACCGACCCGGCGATCAAGAAGGCGCTCACGTTCATCAGCCGGGCCCAGAACCTGCCGGGCGAGTTCAACGACCAGCCGTACGCGGCGAAGGCGACCGACGACGACAAGGGCGGGTTCGTGTACAACCCGAGCGCCCAGGACGACACGGAGAGCGACAAGCGGACCCCGGCCGGCGGCCTCCGCTCGGAAGGCGGCATGACCTACGCCGGGCTCAAGAGCTTCCTGTACGCCGGGGTGGGCAAGGACGACCCGCGGGTGAAGGCGGCGATCGGGTGGATCAAGAAGCACTACACGGTGAGCGAGAACCCGGGCCAGGGGAGCGCCGGCCTGTTCTACTACTACCACCTGTTCGCCAAGGCGATGGACGCCCTGGGCGAGGACAACTTCGAGGACGCGAAGGGCGTCAAGCACGACTGGCGGGACGAGCTGTTCGCCGAGCTGAAGCGCCGCCAGAAGGCGGACGGCGGGTGGGCGAACGAGAACAAGGCGTTCCTCGAGAACCAGCCGGAGCTGGCGACCGCGTTCGCGGTCCTGTCGCTGAGCTACTGCGGCAAGAAGGCGTGAGGCGAGCGATGCCGCAACGAGTCGTCACACGATTGCCACTTACGGAACTGTGGGACGACTCCGGGCCGCTCCCGTTCACGCGGGGGCGGCCCGTCGGACGGGCCGAACTCGCCGACCTGCTCCGGGTGGGGCCGGTCCGGTTCGTCGTCGCCGATTGCGGCTCCCCGCTCCGGTGGGTGCCGGCCGACGACCGCTACCGCTTCTGGAAGGACGAGGTCAAGCCGCGGCTGGTCGAGGCGGACGTGGCGGAAGGCCGCTTCCGCCTCGAAGACTTCCCCGGCGAGCGCTGCTACGTCGCTACCCTCTGGGGCGAGGGCGAAGCGTCGCCGGTCGTGGTGCTGGAGGCACGCCACTGACGGAACGAACCTTACGGAGTCAAACGGGAGCGGGCGGAATCCGCCGACACTCCCGCGTTACCGCAAAATGTGGTAACGGTTTCCCGATGTGGCACGCAGGTCAAGGGATGCGGCGGACCCAATCGCGTTTTTGCGGTAAAATCGGGTAACGCTCCACGTCACTTCTTCCCCACCAGCCCGCGGTCGGTCAGCCACTCGGCGAGGCGGAGCTTCCAGGCGTCGGTGCCGGGGGACACGCCGCGGGGGGTGATGCCGACGCCGTGCCGGCCCTTCTCGTACAGGTGCAGCTCGGCCGGCACCTTCGCCGCCTTCAGGGCCAGGTAGAAGCGGACGGCGTTCTCCGGCGACACCACCGCGTCCTCGCTCGTGTGGAAGATGAAGGTCGGGGGCGTCTTCGCCGTCACCCGCTTCTCGTTGCTGTAGTCCTCGACCAGCTTCGGGTCGGCGTCCTTGCCCAGTAGGCGGGTGAGCGTGCCTTCACTGGTCACGCCCTTCTCCATCGTGATGACGGGGTAGCCGAGGACGAGGAAGTCGGGCCGGCAGCCCTGGCGGTTGATCGGGTCTTTGGCGTCCTTGTCGCCGTCGTCGAAGTGGGTGCCGGCGGTGGACGCGAGGTGCCCGCCGGCCGAGAAGCCGGCGACGCCGACGCGGGCCGGGTCGATCTTGAAGGCGGCCGCCTCCGAGCGGACGAACCTGACGGCCCGCTGGGCGTCGAGGAGCGGGGCCGGGTGGAGCGGGCCGGGGCGGTCCTTCTGGACGATGCGGTACTTCAGCACGAAGGCGTGGACGCCGAGGGAGTTGAAGTACGCGGCCACCTCGGCCCCCTCGTAGGTCATGACGTGCATGCCGTACCCGCCGCCGGGGCAGACGACGACGGCGGCCCCGTTCGCGGTGTCGGCCGGGGCCGGGAAGGAGAGGAGGGCGGGCTTGTCGGCCGCGCTCTCGCCGACGGCGTGCGGGGCCTTGCCGGGCCAGAGCGGGAACGTCTGCGGCCCGGCAGCGGGAGCAGGGGCGGCCGGGGGCTGGCCGAGGGTCGCGGCGAGCAGCGTGAGGGCGGGTAGGGTCACGGCAGGGGCCTCGGGGGGAGACGGCTTTCATTTCGCGGCCGGGAGGCGTATGATACCCCGGCCCGCCGAGGGACGGGTAGCAGGTTTTTGCGACGGGGGTGATCTGGTATCGACCGGGCAACTGAAGTGTTCGGTGGCGTGTCGTGGTTGATCGGTTGGCCACGTAAATAGCCGATCACACATTAACTGCTGAAACGCAGTTTTCCCTCGCGGCGTAATTACGCCGCGCCTGCCGTTGTTCCTCGCCCGAGGGGACTTCGGTTTGTAACAATTTGGGCTAGCGAGTGCCCGAGGGCCGGGGCGACCCGGTCCGACTCAGTGGCCGCACTGGCGAAACTTTCTGACTGATAGCTGACGGCCGATCCCGCTCGTCGGAGGGGTGGTCAGCGAACATGGGGTAAGCCTCACGGCCGGGCCCCGGAAAATGACGGGCTACACACGTAGATGCCGGCGCGGACGGGCTTCGGGACCCGGGTTCAATTCCCGGCACCTCCACCTTCGGACCGCCTCACGTCGTTGCCAGACGACGCGGCGGGCGCAAAACCCCGGGGCCTTCCCCGGGGTTTTGTGCGTTCTTCACACGCACCTCGCTAGACTGACACCTCCACCCCTCCTCACTCTTCGCACGCGGTGAGCCGATGACCGCGAACCCTTCCACGCACCCCGGCGGCCGCGTCCTCACCGTCAACGGCGGCTCGTCGAGCGTCAAGTTCGCCTTGTTCGAGTCCGGCTCGCCGCCCCGGCGGGTGGTCGGCGGGGCGGTCGAACGGGTCGGGCTTCCCGACGCGTTCCTGCGGGCGAAGGGACCGGGGCGGGCGGACGTGCGGCAGCCTCTGGCGGCGGGCGACCCCGCGGCGGCGGTCGCCGGGGTGGTCGACTGGCTCGCCGCGGCCGGCGACCTCGGCGGGATCGCGGCCGTCGGCCACCGGGTCGTCCACGGCGGGCCGAAGCACTTCGACCCGGCCGTCGTCACGCCCG
>JANPKP010000687.1:0-29664 GCA_031426095.1 Gemmataceae bacterium | reverse complement strand
CCCTCCCGGGGGGGGCCGGGGGGGGGGCGGGGGGCCCCCCCCCCCCGGGGCCGGCCGGCGCCGGGGGGGCCCCCCCCCCACGGTTTGTTGACCCCCCCCCCCCCCCGGGCCCCCGACGGGACGCCCGACCCGTTCTTCCAGACCGTCCGCATCCCCCTCGCCCGGGTGGCCGCCGCGGCCGGCGACCCGGCCGGGGCCGAGCGGCGGCTCGACGAGTACCTGCGTACCCCCGGGCGGGTGACCACCGAACACTACGCCCACGTCGCCGAGGCGTGGCTGATGAAGGGATTCCTCCGCGCCCGCGCCGGGGACGCGGCCGGGGCGGAAGCGGCGTGGCGGGCCGGCACCCACCCGGCATTCCGCGACCGGCTGCCCGCCAACCTGAAGGCCCGGGCCGGCCGACCGACCAACAACTACGAACTGCTCGACCACCACATGCTGGCGTCCCTCTCCGGCACCATGACCGACGAGGACGCGGCCGCCGCCTGGCAGGGGATGAAGGATGCCGTCGCCACCGACCCGTTGATGGCCCAATTCGTGTCCGCCATCCCAGTCCCGCCGCCAGTGGTCCGCGACATGTGGCGGTCCGACCGCGGGCGGGAACTGGCCGGGCGGATGGCTTTCCTCGACCTGTCCGCCGCCGACTACTTCCGCGCCCCGCCACAAGTCCTTCTTTACCAACTAGCCCGCCACGAACTCTTCGCCGGCAGCCCCCACCCCGACCAGGACGAAGTCCTCTGGCAGTGCGTGGTCCGGTTCTCGAACCGCGTCTTCGAGCGGAAAATGGGGAAGACCCAGGCCCTCCAGTTCGGCCTGGCCTGGGGCGGGACGACCGGGACCCTCGGGTGGGCGGGCGTGGCCCCGAAGCTGCCGGCCGACACCCGCGGGCCGTGCGCGTACGTCCTCGGCCTCCGCCTCCGTAAGCTCGGCAAGCCGGTCGATGCGAAGGCGCTGTTCCGCACGGCCGTCAAGGACGCCCCGGCCGGGTCGCCGCTCCAGCGCCTCGCGCGAGAGGAGCTCGACCGGTCGGACATCAAAGAGTGAGTGCGGGTTTACAGCCGGCAACCGGCCGCCGCGATGTCGGCGAGTGCGACCGCCAACCCCGCCCCGTCGCTCAGGCCGTGGGCCGCGAACCCGAGCGACCGGGCCGCGGCGTCGCCCCACAAACACGCGACCGCCGTCGGCACGTCCGTCGTCCCGAGCAGCGGTTCGAGGACGGCTCGCGTGTACCCCACGTCCTCGGCGTCGAGAGTCGGCCCGTCACACCCCGCCCGCGACAGGGCGTACCCCTCCTGCCGCATCTTCTCGCCGAGCGTGCGGGCCGGGCCGTGGCGGACGACGTGGGCCGTGCGGAAAACGGCCGCCGCCACCGCCTCACGAACACCCCGTTCGCCCGGCTGGTCGCTGCTCCAGACGACGGCCGTGACCCAGAACCGCCGGTTATGCGGGTCGAAGTCGAATCGCAACCCGTGGTCGGTTGCCCAGCGGTTCGTCCACCCGCCTTGCGCGTCGTCGGCGACCACCAGCGAGACGCGGAACTCGCCCGGCACGCCGCCGAGTTCCCCTTCCGCCGCCGCGACCGCACGGGCCGCGTGGCCGTCGGCGTCGAAAGCGATCAAGCCGTCGAGGACCGCCGCGACGTGATCCTTCGCCATCGGGTTCACGACGACCATCGGCGTGAGGGCGAGGGCGTCGCGGCCGGGCGTGAGCGTGACCGCGAGGTAGTGCCGGAAGCGCTCCGGGCCACGCGGCACGGCGAGCAACTCGCGCTGCCGGCCCAGGAGCGGGACGTAGGAGAGGTTCACGGCGAGCCCCCGCCGTCGCCCGGCGGGTTGCGAATTAATCGGTCGAGGACGTGGTCGGCTCTGTCCCTTAACAGTTGCTCCCGCCCGGGGCCGAATCGTTCGCGGACCCAGGCGTAACCGGCCGTCAGCCCGGAACACCGTGTCGTGGTGTTGTGGGCGTCCGAGGCGAGGACCGTATCGGGGTAGTCGGCGAGCATTTCGACGCCGGCCGCCATCGCCGCCGTCCCGTGGTTCCCCAGTAGGGAATCGACCGTCAACTGAATCCAGGCCCCGGCCTCCGCGAGCGCCCGCAGTCGGGCGGGGTCGTTGCGGAAGAAGTCGTGCCGCTCGGGGTGGGCGACGATCGGCGTCGTGCCCCGTTCGCGGAGCCACCCGACGAGCCCCGCCGCGTCGGCGGGGTACTGTCGGGCCACCCAGTTGAACTCCATGAGCGTGAAGTCGCGGCCGTCGCCGAGGTGGCAGTACAAGCCCGCCTCGCACTCGCGGCGGTAGGTCGCCGTGTCTACCAACTGAATTTCCGACCCCGGCAGGACCGCGAGGGGTATGTCGGCGGCCGCCAACGCGGCCCGGAACCGCGCGACGTGCGGGAGCACGACGGCCCGCAACGTCCGCGTGTGGCGGTGGCAGTGGGGCGTGGCGACGACGTGCGTGATGCCGTCTCGGACGCAGAACCGCGCGAGGTCGAGCGCCTCATCGGGCGTCTGCGGCCCGTCGTCGACGCCGGGCAGGATGTGGCAGTGCAGGTCCAGCACGAACGCCTCCCTCACCGCCGGCTCAACACCGTCGGCACCCCGTTCATCGGCAACAGGGTGATCTGCGGGTCGAACTCCGGCGGGCCGTCGTGTTCCAGAGTGAAGCGGTACTTCTGGCCGACGGTCGCCAGGAGGAGGGCCGCTTCCATGAGGGCGAAGGTGTTGCCGATGCAGACCCGGGGGCCGCCGCCGAACGGGTAGTAGGCGTACTTCGGGATGCGCTGGGCCAGCCCCCCCTCCCACCGCTCCGGGCGGAACGCCTCGGGGTCCGGTCCGAAGTACCGCGGGTCGCGGTGGGACACCCACTGGGCCATGAAGATCGTGTACCCCTTCGGCACCCGGTAGCCGCCCAGTTCGAGGTCCTTCGTCGCCTCCCGGCCGATCAGGTAGACCGGCGGGTAGACCCGCATCGCCTCCGTGATGACCGCCTCCGTGTACTTGAGGTTCGGCAGGTCGTCGGCCGTCGGCGTGCGGCCGCCGAGGACGCGCTGCCACTCGGCGACCAACTTGCGTTCCGCCTCCGGGTGGCGGGCCAACAGGTGCCAACTCCAGGTGAGGGTGAGGGCGGTCGTCTCGTGGCCGGCGAGGTAGAGCGTCATCGCCTCGTCGCGGAGCTGGCGGTCGGTCATCCGCGTGCCGTCCGTGTCGCGGGCGGCGATCAGGCGTGAGAGCAGGTCGTTCCCCGGCTCCTTGCGTGCTTTCCCCTGGGCGATGAAGCCGTCCACGACGCGGTTCAGGTGGGCGACGGCGGTCTTGAGCCGGCGGTTGCTCCGGGTCGGGAACCACGACGGGGCGCGGAGGCCGACGGCGATCTTCGCACTCATCAGGTCGAACGCCTCCCGCAGGGAGTCGGTGAACGCCGCCCGGTCGCCGGGGTCGTCGAGCCCGAAGAGCGTTTTCAGCGCGATGGCACTCGTGAGCGAGCTGAACTCGAAGTGCACGTCCACCCGCTTGCCGGGGTGCCAGTCGGCGAGCATCCGGTCTGTGATCTCGGTCATCACCGGGGCGTACGACTGGACGCGGGCCTTGAGGAACGCCGGCTGCGAGAGCCGCCGCTGGCGGAGCCAGAAGTCGCCCTCGCTGGTGACGAGACCGTTGCCCAGCACCGGCTTGTACAACCTCGCCCCGAAGTGCTTGACGTAGTGCTTGGCGTCGGTGACGAGGACCTGCTCGATCAGGTCCGGGTGGCTGGCGAGGAGGATGCGCTTGGGGCCGAAGCGGAAGTACGCGAGGTCGCCGTACTCGCGGGCCACGTCGAGAAAGAAGTCGAGCCGGCGGTTGGCGAACTGGCCGTAGTTCCCGCGGACGAACGTCCCCTTCGGGCCGGGCGGGCGGGCGGACTTGGCGGGGCCGGACATGCGGGAGTCTCGCGGGGGACGGGCCTTTACCACTTCGCGCCCGGCCCGGGCCATTCTACACTACACACTCCCACCCCGCCCGCCGCCCCTCCCCGCCGGAGCGCTCTTCCCATGGCCCGCCGCCGTTACTGCTGCTGCGTCCTCTGCGCCGTCGCGGCCGCCTTCGCCGCCCTGCTGCTCGTCCTCGGCGACACGCCCGCCGCCCACGCGGCCGATCCCAAACCGGTCAGCTTCATCGCCGACGTGGCCCCGGTCTTCAAGGAGAACTGCTTCGCCTGCCACGACTCGAAAAAGAAGTCCGGCAAATACGACATGACCACGTTCGAGAAGCTCCTGGCCGGCGGGTCGAACGGCGAGCCGCTGGTGCCCGGGAAGCCGGCCGAGAGCGACATCCACGACCTGATGGTGACGAAGGAGGAGCGCCGCATGCCGCCCCGCGACAAGGGCGAGGCGGTGCCGGCGGACCGGGCGGCGGTGGTGGCCCGGTGGATCGCAGAGGGGGCCAAGCTCGACGCCGGCCTCGACCCGAAGGCCGACCTCGTCCGCGAACTCCGGCTCCGGTGGGTGCCCCCCGCCCCGCCGGCCGCGTACCCGTTCCCGGCCATCGTCAACGCCCTCGCCTTCACCCCGGACGGCAAGCAGATCGTGGCCGGCGGGCACCACGAACTCACGGTGTGGGACGCGGCCACCGGCAAGCTCACGAAGCGCGTCCGCACCCGGGCCGAGCGGGCCTACGGGCTGGCCTTCCTCGCCGCCGACAAGCTCGTGGTCGCCGGCGGCCGCCCCGGGCAGGAGGGCGACGTGCGGGTGTACGACCTCACCGCGAAGGGCAAAGCGGAGGCCGGCGTCGAAGTCCTCGACGGCGTCAACGATAAAAAGGTGCTGCTGAAGCAACTGCTCGACGCCGACGACTCGGTGCTGACCCTGGCCGTGTCGGCGGACGGCAAGACGGTCGCGGCCGGTGGCTGCGACCGGGCCGTCCGCGTCTGGGATCTGAGCGGCGGGCTGGCGGACGCCAAGGTCACCCAGACGGTCGAGAACCACGCCGACTGGGTGCTCGGCGTCGCCCTCACGGCCGACGGCAAGTACCTCCTCACCGCCGGCCGGGACAAGACCGCGAAGGCTTGGGACTTGAAGCTCAAGGAGTCGGTGACGACCTTCCCCGAGCACCAGGACGTGGTGTACGCCGTGGCCGCCCGGGCCGACGGGTCGGCGGTCTCCGTCGGGGCCGACAAGCAACTGAGGGCGTGGAAGCCGGGCGGCGAGGGCAAGGGGAAGAACGCCGGCGGCCACTCCGACCACGTCCTGAAAGTCGTCGCCGGCCCGAAGGAACTGCTGGCCACCGCGTCGGCCGACAAGACGGTCCGCCTCTGGACCGCCGACACGCTCGCCGCGGGCAAGACGCTCGCCGGGCTCAGCGACTTCGTGTACGCCGTCGCCTTCAGCCCGGACGGCACCCTCGTCGCGGCCGGCGGGTACGACGGCGAGGTCCGCGTCTGGAAGGTGAGCGACGGCAGCGTGGCCGCCGCGTTCAACGCCTCCCCGGGGTACGTGGCGAAGACGGCCGCCGCCCCGGTCAAGAAGTGACCGTCAGCCCTCGGCCGCGGGTTCGGTCTTCACCTTCCGCACCCGCGGCTCGATCAGCACCTTGGCGATCAGCGACACCAGGGCCAGCAGCGTCAGCACCGACGCCAGGGCGAACGCCGCCGCCTGATCGCTGGCGTTGATCCCCTGGAACAGCTTCTCCACCCGCAGCGGCATCGTGTCCGTCTGCCCGCCGATGCGGCCGCTCACCACGTACACCGCCCCGAACTCGCCCATCGCCCGGGCGTTGCACAGGATCACCCCGTAGAGAAGCCCCCACTTCACGTTCGGCAACGTAATCCGCCAGAACAGGTCCCACCCGCTCGCCCCCAGGGTGCGGGCCGCCAACTCCTCCTCGGGGCCGACCGCCTCCAGCACCGGGATCAGCTCGCGGGCCACGAACGGGAACGTCACGAACGCCGTCGCCAGCACCAGCCCCGGCGGGGCGAAGATGACCTGATACCCGTGGGCCATCAGCCACTCGCCGACGAACGTCCGCTGCCCGAAGATGAGGACGAACACCAGCCCGGCGACCACCGGCGACACGGCGAACGGCAGGTCGATGAGGGTCGTCAGGAGGCCCCGGCCGGGGAACCGGAAGCGGGCGATCACCCACGCCGCGGCCACCCCGAACACCACGTTCTGCCCGACCGCCACCGGGGCCACCATCAGTGTGAGAAAGATCGAGTGGAGCGAGTCCGGGGTGACGAGCGCCGACCAGTACGCCTTCGTGCCGAGGGCGAACGCCTGCACGAACACGCTCGCCAGCGGCACCGCCACGAGCAGGCCGACGATCAGGACCGTCGCGCCCACCATGACGTAGCGCACGACGGCCGGGTCGGCCGCGTGGCGGCGGGGCGGGGCGTCAGTTGCCATGGCGCTGGCTCCGCCGTTCGAGGACGTTGATGAGGGCGAGCAGAACGAACGACATCGCCAGGAGCATGACGGCCACGGCCGCCGCCTCCTTGTACTCGAACGCCTCCAGCCGGCTCACCACCAGCATCGGGGCGATCTCCGTCTCCCCCTGCTTGTTGCTGGTGATGAACACCACCGACCCGTACTCCCCGAGCCCGCGGGCGAACGCCAGGGCGAACCCCGTGAGTGCAGGCGGGACGAGCGTCGGCAGCAGCACCCGGCGGAACGTCTGCCAGCGGTCGGCCCCGAGGATGGCTGCGGCTTCTTCGGCCTCCGCGTCGAGGTCGGCCAGCACCGGCTGCACCGTCCGCACCACGAACGGGAACCCCGTGAAGATCAACACCACCACGATCCCCAAGCGTGTGTACGCGACCTCGATCCCCAACGGCACGAGGAACTGCCCGACCCAACCGTTGTTCACGTACAGACTCGCGTACACCAGCCCGGCGACGGCCGTGGGCAGGGCCAGCGGCACGTCCACGAGGGCGTCCACGAGCCGCCGCCCGGGGAACGGGTACCGCACCAGCGTCCACGCCACGACCAGCCCGAGGACGACGTTCACGACCGCGGCCGCGAGGCTCGCCCCGAACGTAAGCGCATACGCCGACCGCGCCCGCTCCGTCCACGCGGCCGCCCAGAAGTCGGCCACCCCGAGCGACGCCGCCTCGACGACGCACGCCGCGAGCGGGACGAGGACGAGGGCGCTCAGGTAGAACGTGGTGTACCCCAGCCCGAGCGAAAACCCGGGCAACGCCCGCCGGTTGACCGCCATCAAATCTCCAGTTGTATCCAGAAATTAACCACAGAGTCACAAAGAACACCGTGCGAAATCAAACACAGAGAGGACGTGAAATCGGTGATTAAAAATCAACTCGTTCCGCTCGTGCGTTTTCTTCCCTCGGTGCCCTCCGTGACTCTGTGGTTGATTCTCTTCTCCATCTCACTTCCGCCCACTCCCATACACCTGGTCGAAGATCGCCCCCTCGGCGAAAAACTTCGTCTGCACGCCGTCCCACCGGCCGGACGGCACCAGCGTCGTCGCCCGCCTCAAGTCGAGGTCGGGGAACAGGTCGCGGTGGCGGGCGAAGACGGCCGTGTTCGTCGGCCGGTGGTAGTTCTTGGCGATCAACTCCTGGGCCTCGTCGGTGTAGAGGAAGTTGAGATACGCCTCGGCCACCAGTTTCGTCCCCCTCCGGCGGACGTTCTCGTCCAGCACCGCCACGTGCGGCTCGGCCAGCACGCTCAACTTCGGGTAGACGATCTCCAGTTCCAGCGACGGGTCGTTCTTGTCCTTCGCCGCCTGGGCCGCCTCTTTCACTTCCAGGTGGGCTTCGTTCTCCCACGTCAGGTGGACGTCGCCCTGCTTCTTCTGGGTGAACGACATGGTCGCCCCCCGGGCCGCCGCGTCGAGGACCTTCACGTTCTTGTACACCTTCGTGACGAACGCCCGGGCGTCGGGCTCCGACCCACCCGCCCAGGCCGCCGACCCCCACAGGGCGAGGAAACTCCACTTGCCGTTGCCACTCGTCTTCGGACTGGGGGTAATCACCTGCACGTCATCGCGGCCCAGGTCGGTCCAGTCGCGGACGTTCTTCGGGTTTCCCTTCCGCACCACCATCACAATCGTGGAGACGTAGGGCAGCGAGCGATTCGGGAGGCGGTCTTCCCACCCGGCGTCGATCAGTTTGGCTTTGCGAATGGCGTCCGTGTCGGTGAACAGGGCGAGCGAAACCACGTCGCCCTGAAGACCGTCGATGACGGCCCGCGCCTGACTCCCCGACCCGCCGTGCGACTGCCGAATCGCCGGCCGGACGCCGGTCTCCCTCTCGTAGTGGGCGGCGAACGCCTCGTTGACGTCGTGCCACAGTTCGCGGGTCGGGTCGCAGGCGACGTTGAGGAGTTCGACCTTCACGAACCCGGCCGACAGCACCCACGCCGCCGCGCCCACGACGTAAGCCGCCGCCAGCCCGAAGATCAGCTTGGTTCCCATGTCGGCGGCCCCGCAATGGTGCGAGAGACAATGTTTATCAGGTTTATGTTATAAGCAGAGATCGGCACCCCGGCGACCCGAAGATGCGTCAAAACGAACGACACCGGCTTTCGCCGGTGTCGGGGGGCGGCTCAATCGAATCCGGCTCGATCACCTGGCCTCGGCCGCCGTGGAAACGTCGTCGCCGGCGTGTCCCGGTTTCGCCTTCTCGTGCCCTTTCGCCTTCGGGTCGGCCGGCAGCCCGCGGTCGGGCGGCGAGGGGTTGTTGCCGCTCGTTTCGTCACGGACGGTGCCCGACTCCGGTGCCGACGACGGGTCCATGTCGGGCCGGCCGTTGTTTTCTTTCGCCATGACGATCCCCTTCAAGTAGCCGACCGGGAGAGGGCCGGACGAGTGAAGGAGCCGCAAACGACGTGCCTCACCCTTAGTCCGGGCGAATCCCGTCCCGCCACGGTGTGTTCGCCCACAATCGCCTCCGTTCCCGCCTTCGAGATCAAACCGGTAGCGTCGGGCAATTCCTTCCGGCGGCGTTTGACTTCACTACGAGGGGATCGAATAGATACACCTGTACACTTCACCCGCACCCGTCCGCGAGTCACCACATGACCGCCCCCGACCCCAACCCGGCTGCCGACCCGCTCACGCTCTTGCGTGACGCGGCCGAACTCCGCGCCGCGGGCCGGTCGTGGGCGGCGACGGCCGACGACCTCGGCGAGGACGTGGCCGACCTCAGGGAACGGGTCCGCGATAACCGCAAGGCGTACCGCCGCTTCCTCAAGGAGGCCCGCGACGAGTTGATCGAGGACGCCTTCGCCGAGGCCGTCTTCTCGCTGCGGAAGCAACTCCGCAGCGCCGAAGGCCGCACCGTCGGCCGCGCGTCCGACGCGTTGGTTCGGCTGTGGGGGAACATGCTCCGCCACCGCCGGGCGGGCACGCCCGGGCGGGCCGCGGAAGGGGACGCGCAAGCATTCGGGATCGGGCCGCCGGACGAGATGACGCGGGAGGAGTGCGTGAACCTGATCAAGATCGACCGGATGATCTTCAAGCGGAAGGGCTGGAAGTACCCGGAGGCCGACGAGGACGACGACGACGCGGACGGCGGCCCGAAGGTGCCGCGGACGGGCGGCCCGAACGACCCGTGCGAGCCGCCGGCGTCAGCCGGCGGAGGGCAAGGAACTCGGCCGGCACCCCCGGAACAGGGCGGTGCAGGCGGGAAATCACGTCAGGTTGGGCAGAACGCCGGCCCCACAGAAGTCGGGGTTGCCGAACGTCTTGACGCGGTGCCCCACGCCGTGGGCCAGGGCCATGAGCAGCCGGTTGTGGGCCACCTTGCCGGTGTACTTCACCGACCGCCCCATCTTGAAGTCGAGGCCGTTGCCGACGAGGACGAACGGGGTGTCGTCGAGCGTGTGCGAGCTCCCCTTGCCCAGCTCGTTCGTCCAGACGATCAGCGTGTTGTCGAGCAGGCTCCCGCCGCCGCCCGGCTCCGGCGTCTCGGCGAGCCGCTTGGCCAGGTAGGCGAGCTGCTCGCAGAACCACTTGTTGATCTTCGTCAGCTTCTCCATCGCCTTCGTGTTCGAGTCGGGCTCGTGGGACAGTTCGTGGTGCCCCTCGTCGATGCCGAGCCAACGCATCTTCGCCCCGCCGACCGAGTTCGTGTACTGGAGTGTGGCGACGCGGGCGAAGTCGGCGGCGAACGAGTTCACCATCAGGTCGATCTGCTGCTTGCTGATGCGGGGGATGTTGTCGTTCTCCTTCTTGATCCCCGGCTCCAGCACCGGCACCGCGTGGCCCACGTCGGACGCCTTGGCGGCCTTGAGTTCCTGCTCCATCTCGCGGACGAAGGTGGCGTGCTCGTCGAGCAGCCGGCGGTCGTCGGCCCCGACGGTCGAGCCGACCTTCTTCAGGTCGGCGGTCACGTCGTCGAGGACGCTGGCGAGCGTCTCGCGGTCCTTCGACCGGCCGTAAAGCTTGGCGAACATCTGGTACGGGTCGTCGAGCGGGGCGAGCGGCTTGTTGGGCCCGGCGTAGACCATGCGGGTCCAGGTATCGGCCCGCTCGGGGACCATGACGCCGAACTCGAGCGACCCGAAGCGGGTGCGGGTGGCGGCGTCCTTCTGGAGGTGGTTCTTGATCTCCTGATCGATCGAGATGCCGCTCGACCAGCCGGCCGGAGTGGCCCCGCCCCCCTGGATGTTGCCGGGGAAGAGTTCCGAACCGGTTAGGAGGCAGCCGATGCCCCGCATGTGGTTGTCGCCGTCGCCCCGGACGCGGTCGCACACGCCCTTGAGGAGCAGGGTCTTGTTCTTGAACGGCTCCAGGGGAGAGGTGCTCTCCTTGAGGGTGAACTTCGCCCCCTCCTCGTCCGGCCAGAAGTTCGAGGGGACGACGCCGTTCGGGCTGAACATTACGATCAGGCGCTGCTTCCGCCGCCCCTGATTGGCGAACCCGAGGCTCGGCAGGTTGCCCAGGAACGGCAGGGCGGCGGCCCCGAGGCCGAGGTCGCGGACGAACTGCCGACGGGTCCGGTGGGGAGCCACGAAATGTCTCCGGGTGGGGCTGGCTACAATAATGATAGCACTCGGCGGGCGGCGGGTGCGGGATTAACGGGAGGTCACGGGCGTGTTCGAAGGCGGGGCGGCGGGAGGGCGGCGGTGGTGGCGACTTCGACCAACAACTTGCTGACATTGTAGCCGCCGGCGGCGAAGGCGGCCCGCAGTTCGTCGAGCTTCTTCGGCCCGTAAGCCCGGACCGGCTGCTTCACCAGGTGGTGGAAGAGTTGCTCGGCGAACGCGGCGTGGACCTCCTCGCTGCCGGCCAGGAAGGCGGCCAGTTCGCGGGCCCCGGTGAACGTCTTGGTGTCGCCCTTGCGTGTCAGGTACGAGCCGCCGGCGTCCACCGGCCGACCGTTGTCCTTCTCCCGGTATCGGCCGACGGCGTCGAACGACTCCAGCGCGAACCCGAGCGGGTTGATGATGGCGTGGCAGGTGGAGCAGGCGGCCGGCTTGGTCTGGAGCGCGACCCGCTCGCGGGTGGTGAGCTGGGGGTGCAGATTCTCGGCGAACGGGGCGAACGCCTCGGGCGGCGGCCGCAGCGAGATACCCAGAAGGCCGCGGGCCAGGAGCACACCGCGGTGGATGGGCGAGGTCGACCCGGTGTACGCGAAGCTGGCCAGGAGGTACGGGTGGGTGAGCACCCCGGCCCGTTTGCCGGGGTCGAGCGTCGCCTTCTTGAACGGGGCGTCGGCCGGCCAATCGACCCCGTAAAACTTCGCCAGCCGGCCGTTGAGGTAAACGCTCTCGGACAGGAGCAGTTGCCGCACATCGCCGGCCCAGATCACATCGTCCACGAACAGATCGAGAGAAGTCCGCAGGTCGGAGACAACGGCGGGGTCGAACCCTGGGTAACGCTTCGGGTCCTTCGCCACATCCGGCACCTGATCGACCTTGAGCCAGCGGAGGACGAAGTCGTGGACCTTAGCCTTCGCCCGCTGGTCGCCGAGCATCCGCTCGGCCTGCTTGGCCACCTGCTCGCGGGTGGCGAGCTTGCCGGCGGCCGCGGCCTTCAGCAGTTCGTCGTCCGGCAGCGTGTCCCACAGGGCGAACGACAGGCGGGTGGCCGTGTCATAGGCGTCGCCAGTACCGGCCTCACGGTACAGGAAACGGGGCGACTTGAGGACGGCCAGTACGACCCGCTTGACGGCCGTCTCATGGTCCTTGGCGGCGTCGAACTGGCGATCGACGTAGACCCGCTTCTGCTCCTCGGAGAGCGGGCGGCGGAAGGCTCGCTCTGCGAACCGGCGGCCGAACTCCCGCAACCGCGGCCCGGCGTCCTTGGCGTCGTCCTTCAAGCCGGCCAGCTCGCCCCGACGGGCTGCCACATACCCGGCCGTTTCGAGGGCCGCGTCGGTTGCCGCCTGGTCCCACGCTTTCGACACGGTGGTGCCGCGCTCCCACCCGAGGCTCCGGTCGTCGGCCGGAAACGGGGTGGCCACGGCGAACGTCTCGGGAAACTTGGCCGGCGACAACTGCACCGCTGGGATAACCTCCGGGGACCGGCCAGGCCGCTTCCAGAGGAGGGCAACCGATGCTTTCACCGACGGCGGCTTGGGCTTGTCCTTCTTCTTGTTGTCCTGCACGCCCTGGGTGGCTTTCGAGAACTCCACCCGCACCGGATAGGCCCGGCCGGCGAGCAAGTAGGCGTTGCCGCGGAACTCGGTGTCCTTGCCCGATTTCACCCAGGCATCGACGAGCGGCTTGCGGGCGTCGTTGACCCACAAGCGGACGGCGTGGTCGGACCGAACGACGAATTCGTAGTCGCCGGTGTCCGGGGCCAGCACCGACCCCTCCCAGCGGATCGAGAAGCTGCTCGCGTCAAATTTCTCTGTCGCCGGGGCGCCGGTGCCAAAGTCGAATTTCACTTCCGGGTCGAGGCGGTCGATCAACCGCTTATCGTTGCGGAACCCGCGGCCGTCGAAGTACTCGCCCCGGAGGCCGCGCTTATCGTCCCACTTCCCGACCGGCCGGAACGCACCGACGAGGTCGGCAACGGAGTTGCGGTACTGGCCCACAGTGAGGCGCGACAGTTCGACTCGCGGCGGTTTGTTCCGGGCCCGAGCGACGGGCGAGTAAAAGCTGTCGTGGATGTAGGCGGCGACGGCGTCGGCCTCAGCTCCGACGCACGTTCCGGGTGCCTCTTCCGGCATCGTTTTGGCGATCAGTTTGGCGAGCTGGGCCGGCGAACGGTCGCCTACGAGCGGGTGCGGGTACTTGTCCTTGACGCCTTCCCCCGCCAAACCGTGGCACGACACGCAGCGGGTGCGGTAAGTCTGTTCCCCATTGTTGGCAGCGGACGGAGCAGCGGCCGATGGACGTGCGACAGCAGCGAATGCGATCACCAGCAACGCCGCGGTGAACGGGCGGCAGCGGACGATCAGAGGAAAGGCGAGATTCCGCATAGGAGAGCCGGCACCGATGAGAGGATGTCAGGATCGAAGGCGAGCGGACGGCCGCTCGGTCAGGCGGGATTCTCGAATACCCGTGGATTTCGAGAACCCTTATAGTGTCGGCGATTCGAGATTCGGTGTCAAGTCTCCGAAACAATCACTTCTTGGCCGTATTTAGAAACCCCTCCCCCCGCATCCACTCCTCGCACCGCTTCGGCCACGCGGCATGCGGCTTGTCGCCGGCTCGCATTCCGAACACGTGCCCGCCTGCCGCGTAGACGTGCAACTCGGCCGACGCCCCAGCCCCTTTCAAGTCCTGGAACATCTTGAGGCTACCGGCGAGTGGGCCGGCGTCGTTGTACGCCAGTGCGATGAAGCACGGCGGGGTCGCCTTCGACACGCGAATCTCTGCGCTGAGGCGGTCCTTCGAGGTCTTATCGATCATGCCGCCCGGATAGATCAACACCGCGAAGTCGGGCCGGCAACTCGCCTTATCCGCCTCGTCGGTCGGTACGTAAGCCCGCTTGTCGGCGTTCGTCGCCGTCCACGCCGTGAGGTGCCCGCCTGCTGAGAAGCCGAGCATGCCGATCCGGGCCGGATCGACGCCCCAGTCCTTCGCCCTTGTGCGTACGACGCTCAACGCCCGCTGGCCGTCCTGTAACGCCCCGACCGGCGGCTGATCTTTCGGCTGGTCGGGACGCCGCGGCACCCGGTACTCCAGCACGACGCCCGTCACCCCGATCGACTGGAGCCACTCGCCCGCCTGCGTCCCCTCGTGTTCCCACGCCAAGACGCTGTACCCGCCGCCCGGGGCGACCACGACCGCCGCCCCCGTGTCGATCCCCTTGTCCGGCCGATACACCGTCAGCGTGGGCTTGCTGACGTTCGTGACCTTCGTAATGCCCGTCCCCACCTTCCCCTTCTCGGCGACCTCATCGCCGAGATTACCCTTTTCGCCGGGTGCGACGCCGGGCCATAGGTCGAGAACGGTCGGCTTATCGGCCGCGTGCGTGGAAAGTGCCAAGCCGGCCGCGATGATCATTGCGGCGAGTGTGCGGGGGAGGGCCATCGGAAGTGCCTCGAAGTGTCGGGGGCCGCAAACCTCGCACATTGTGGGGTCGGCGAGGCGGCCGGTCAACAATCGAGGGGGCACGGTGGTAGAACGTTACCGCAATTTACCGCTGTTACGAAGTGTGGACCGACTCATCTGGAACGCCACAAATGACTTCCGAATCCCGCTCCCGTATTGGCCGGGAACGCGGGAGAGTTGGGAATTCGCTACCAATTTACTGCCTGTTTAGCGCTTACCGATGTACACCGTGTCCACTGCGAAGCCGGCGAAGTCGGCGTGCGTGTCCTTCGGCGTGGCCCACGCGGCGTCGTGCCCGCCGAAGAAGGTGGAGAACATGATCCCCTCGATCTTCAGCGTTTCCGTCGTGCGGAACAACAACCCCTTCTCGTCGGCCACCGGCTTCTCGTCCACCCACACGCGGACCCGGCCGTCCTTCTTCCCCGGCGTGTTCAGGTCAACCGCTTGTTCGAGTAGGTGCCAGCCGCCGGGCTTGAACCGCCACGCCCCGCGGGCCAGCGACGTGCCGTGGTCGACGCTCGTCGGTAGGTAGGCGTACACCTCCCCGTCGCCGCCGGCCCGCCACATGAAGCGTGTGGTGAAACCATTCTCCCCGTCCGGCACGTGCCCGCCGCTCCCCACCGACCCGCCGTAAAGGCCCGGCAACTTGCCCCCCTTCACGAAGTCGAACCCCTCGGGGAAGCGGACGTAGTAGCGGAGGTGGAGCGAGTCGCGGGACTTCAGGCCGAGGGTGGCGTAAAACTGCCCGCCGCCGACCGGCCCGCCCTTCTCCTTCGTATAGGTCGGGCTGACCGACCCGGCCGGGTACGCCGCCCGGAGGAACGTGGCGAACGGCCCGCCGGCCTCGGTCGTGGGGCGGAGGTTCTCCCGGCCCCAACCCCGCTTGGTAGCCCCCCAATTCCCCTGCCAATCCCGCTCGAAGCCGCCCGTCCAGAGCGGGGCCGGCTTGTCCACCGCCGAAAGCGGGAGCACGGGGAGCGTGACCGCGAGCAGCACCGAGAGGGCGCGGCGCATGAATGAACCCCTCGGTCGCGTGGACTGGTATCGGATCCGCAAGGCCGGCGACCGGGGCGCGACAGGTATTCCAGGCGGGCCTAGCGGAATCGGGACCACTCCACGTAGCCGGCCGGACCCGTGCCAACCCACCCGGTCACGTCGGCGTCAGCGTGTACGTCACCGCGGCCGTCGTTCCCACCAGGTCCGTCAGTGAGGCGGACCCGTCCGTGCCGCCGACCAGTATGATCACCACTAAGCCGTTCTTCTTCACGACATAGCTGCCGCCCGGGGTGAGGTTGCCGAAGCGGAAGGCGAGCATTTGTGTCGGGCTGCCGGCCCGGACGACGAGCGACTTCGCGGCCGTCGGGGTCGAGTTCCAGCCGGCCGAATCGACCGTCGCCGACCCCACGTCCGGCGTCGCCCCCAGTTGCCGTGTCGTGACCAACACCGACGCCGACGTGCCGAGGACCGCCGCCCCGACGGTGAGCGACGACCCGGCTGGGGAGACGGTCGTGAGAGTTGTCGAGGCCCCGACCTTGAAGACCGACCGCGAGGTACTCGCCAGCCGGACCGAACTGTACGAATCGACCTTCACCGTCAGTTTCGGCTGGTCGGTCACGGTCACGAGGGTGGCCAGCGTGCTCGATCCGGTCAGCACGAACGAGACGTTGTCGCCGACCGTGTTGCCGCTGAACGTCGTGCCGAGCGACCTGGCGACCGACACCGTCTGGGCGGCCGCCCCGGTGATGGTATTATTGCGGAACACGGTGTTGTCGGACGTATCCACCACAACCGCCTTCGGGGCGTTATCGCGAAGGTTGTTGCCGTCGAAGGTGTTGCCCCGCGTCGTACCGTCGGCGTTCACACCCGACCCACTCCCCCCGCCGACCTGGACGCCCGCCTTGACGCTCCCGGCGACCTCGTTGCCGACGAACAGATTCATGCCGCTGCTCTTTTCCAGCCTCACGCCGTACTGGTTGCGGAGCAGGACGTTGTTGCGGAAGCTCGAGGAGTCGCTGCCGCTGAGGTACACCCCGGCATTGAGGTTGTCGGTAATCGTGTTCCCCTCGATGGTGGCCCCGTTCGACCCGGTTTGCAGGGTGACGCCGTAGGTGGCGTTGCGGACGACGGAGTTGTTCCGGAGCGTGAGGCCGGTGACGTAGCCCGAGGCGAGCACGCCCGACCCGCCGTTGTTGCGGATGATGTTCCCCACGATCGTCTGCCCCGTGGCGTACGACTTGAGAACGATCCCGTTGCGGACGTTGGCGAACACCTCGTTGTTGGTGAACGTGATGCCGCCGGAGGCCCACTTGATGCCGGCCCCGTAGAAGTTGTGGTGAAACTTGCTATTCGTCACCGTGCCGAAGACCCGGACACGGGCGAGGACTGCCGGGTTCGTCGTCTTCACCGTCCAGTATACTCCTGGGATGCTGTCGCCGTACCCGAGGTAGCCGATGTCGCTGTTGTTGATGTTCATCACCGACTCGCGGGCGGTGACGCCGTCCGCGTCGAGCGACGAGGCGACCTGGATGAATGCCCGGTTGTTCGTCGCCGGCAGGAGGTCGGGGCCGTTGGCCGCCTCGTCCCACGACGTGACCTTCACGCCGTCGAGGACGATCACCCCCCAGTCGGCTTTCACGGACACGAAGCTCCCGGGCCCGGTCGTGTTGTTGCTCCGCAGGCGGAGTTCGTTCGCGTCGCCGCCGGCCGCCTCGCCCAGCACCACGAACGCGGCCCCCCCCTTGAGGACGAGATTGGCCTTCAGGTACCAAACCTTGCCGGCCGCGCTGACGAGGTCGATCACGCCGGCCGGCAGGAGCGACTTGAGGAGCGTCGGCGTGACCGTCACGGCCCCGGTCACGGTGACGGTCGCCGAACTCGCCGAGTACTTCACGTTCGCGGCCGTCGCCGGCGGGTAGTTGGGGGCGAGCGACTTCGTCACCTGGTATTGGGTCGGTGACGTGTCGCCGGCCGAATCGCGGAACTGAATTGTCCCGGCGGCGTCGGCGGCGAGCGTGGCGAGGCGGACGCCCCCCCGATCGACGGTGTAGAAGGTGCCCGCCGTCAGCCCCGAGATCGTGTAGTGGACCTGATCGGTCGGCGTGTTCTGCTGGACGGACCACGCCCGCGGGGCGGCGTCGCCGGCCGCCCACGATCCAGGGGTGAGGAAGATGCGGCCGGCCCCGGTCGCCGTGTCCGCCCTCAAGCCCACGGCCCGGACCGTCGCCGACCCGGCCGGGGCGTTCGCCCGCGAGACCCTGAGTTGCGACCCGCTGAGTGGCTGGACCAGCGTACTGAGCCCGAGGGCCCCGGTCTCAAACACCGTCCCCGCAGCGTCCCCGAACACGACCGTGCTCCGGGCATCGACTTGGACGTTGGTGCTCGGCTGGTCCCGCACGATGGTCGTGGTCGCCGTCGCGGCCGACCCCTTGTTCGACACCACCAGTCCGGCCGGCAGGACGTTCCCGCTCAGCAGGTTACCGGTCGCCTCGACGAACTGGATCGACGACTCGTTGGTGAACGTGTTGCCGGTGATGGCGTTGTCGTCGGCCAGCGTGACCCGGATGGCGAACAGGCCGTTGTCGTGGAAGCGGTTGTTCGAGACGGTGTTGTGGTCGGCCCGGTTGTCGGCGTTGACGGCCGCGTTCGGCGGGTCGCCGCCGGCCAGGAAATCGACCCCCGCGTACTCGTTGAACGCGATCTCGTTCCCGTCCAAGACGTTCTCGTCCGATCCCATGCTGAAGCGGACGCCCTTGTAGTTGTTGGTGATCGTGTTGCCGGTGATCACGTTGTCGAAGCTCTCGAAGATGGCGATGCCGACCTGGCCGTTGCCGTCCACGGTGTTGCCGTACACCTGGTTGTGGTTACTGCTGCGGTGGAGCATGATGCCGTGCAGGCCGTTGTTCACGGAGACGTTGTTGGCGATCACGTTGTAGTTGCACCGCACGGACAGAATGATGCCGTGGGTGCCGTTGCTGTGGGCGTAGTTGCCGACGAACCGGGAGTGGCTGGTGTCGTCGTGCGGGTCGATCCCGTACCAGACGTTGTTATCGACCTCATTGTTAATGAAGTCCATGTCGTACCCGCCGTACGTGTAGATGCCGAAGAAGTTGTGGTGAACCCGGCTGTTGGTGACGCTCCCGTACACGTGCAGCCGGCTGTGGATCTCGGCCCCGTACCCCTCCGCCTTCCACGACAGCCCGTACCCCTGGGTGGTGTGCGACCCGAGGTACCCGATGTCGCTGTGGTCGATGTCCATCCGCGACCGCAGAGGCGTGTCCCCGTCCACGTCGAAGAACGACCGGACGGCCAGGTACGACCGCTGGTGGTCGGCCCCGCCGTTGTCCGCCCCCTCGTCCCCGTCCCGCGGGGGCACGATCCCCGGGTTCGCGTCCGGGGCGTTGAGGGCGTCGTCCCACGACGTGATCGTAGTGTACCGGATGTCGATGTTCCCGTACGCGGCCTTGATCCAGATCGTGTTGTCCGGGGCCTCGCTCCCGTCCGCCAGCCGCACGTTGTTGCTCTTGAGCCGCAGCTCGTCCACGTCGCCGCCGACCTCGGTGCCGTAGAGGTTGAGGGTCGCCCCGTTCAGGAGCATGAGCTTGGCGTCCAACTTCCAGACGTGGTTGACGGCATCCACGAGGGTCAGCGGGGCGGTCGGTAGGAGGGCGTCGATGTCGGACAGGGTGACCGTGATGCCGCTGATGTAAATGGTGTTGGTGGCCGCCACCCAGAGGGCCGGGGAGGCGTTCGCCAGGGACGACGACTTGCCGGTGATGGTGGCCGTCGTCGCGTCCGTCGCGGCGACGTGGTGGATGCCCTGGACGAGGAGCGTGGCCCCCCCGACGAAGGTCCGCGTGCCCTGGTCGGTGGCCGTGAACGTGTAGTCGGTCGGGACGACCGCCGCCAGGTCGTTGCTGCTGAAGGTGACGGTCCCGAGGTAGTCGGTCGTGAAGTTCCCGTACCGGTCCTTGGCACTCACGGTGAAGTCGAACGGGATGCCGGTGGTGACGGACGCCGGGGTGGTGACCGCGAAGTAGGCGGCGGCGGCCCCCCGCACCAGGACGTTCTGCTGCTTGCCGAGGACCGTGCCGTCGGCCACGTCGGTGGCCGTGACCGTGCGAAGGCCGGCCGAGAACAGGGTGGCGGCGAACGTGCGGCGGCCGGCGTCGGCGGCCGTGAACGTGTAGTCGGCCGGCAACACGGCCGCGGGGTCGGTGCTGGTGAAGCGGACGGTGCCGAGGTAGCCGGTCGCGTTCCCGTAGGCGTCGGTGGCGGTGACGGTGACCGCCCCCGCGGTGCCGGCCGTCACACCGGCCTCCAGCCCGGTCACGTTAAAGCGCTTGACCGCCGCGGCCGTGACCGCGATCCCGGTCTGCGTGCCCGTCAAGCCCAGAGTGGAGTCGGAGACGGCGAGCGACTGCGTGCCGGCCGTCTTGAGGGTGACGGCGAAAACCTTGTTCCCGCCGTCCTGGCTGGTAAAGGTGTAGTCGGCCGGCAGCACGGCGAGCGGGTCGGTGCTACTGAATCGGACGGTGCCCGTGTACCCGGTGGCGAGGTTCCCGAAGGCGTCGAGTACGCGGACCTCGACGTTGCGCGACTCGCCGGCCGTGGTGGCCGGGTAGTTCCGCACAACCACGGAAGCGTAGGCGAGCGCCTGCACGGTAATCGCCGACTGCCGGCCGGTGAGCGACCCGGCCGCGTCGGTGGCCGTGATGGCCTGGCTGCCGGACGTGAACAGGGTGGCCGCGAAGGCGCGGACGCCGGCGTCGGCGGCGGTGAAGGCGTAGTCGGCCGGCAGCACGGCGAGCGGGTCGGTGCTACTGAAGCGGACGGTGCCCGTGTAGCCCGTGGCCACGTTCCCGAACGCGTCCTTTGCCGAGACGGTAAACGACCCCGGGGTGCCGGCCGCGACCGGGTCGGCGAACCCGCCGACCACAAACCCGGTGGCCGCCGCTGCGACAACGGTGATGTTCTGCTGCTTCCCGAGGACCGTCCCGTCGGCCACGTCGGTGGCCGTCACCGTGCGGAGGCCCGCGCTCCGGAGGGTGGCCGTGAAGGTGTACGACCCCTGGTCGGCGGCGGTGAAGGCGTAGTCGGCCGGCAGCACGGCGAGCGGGTCGGTGCTACTGAAGCGGACGGTGCCGCGGTAGCCAGTCGCCACGTTCCCGTAGGTGTCGAGGGCCGTCACGGTAATCGTCTGGGCCACACCGGCGGACGCGGGGAAAGCGGTGCCCGTGACCGCGAACGTCTTCACCGCCCCGGGCACGACCTGGGCCGTCGCCTGCGAACTGGCAGTGCCGTCGCCGAACGTCACGGTCTGGGAGCCGGCCGTCTTGAAAGTGAGCGACACCGTTATGTTTCCGGCGTCGGCGGCGGTGAAGGCGTAGTCGGCCGGCAGCACGGCGAGCGGGTCGGTGCTACTGAAGCGGACGGTGCCGCGGTAGCCGGTCGCCACGTTCCCGAAAGCGTCCTTCACGGTGAGGACGACCGAGTACGTGTCCCCGGCCGCCGGCGAGGTGGGGAACCCGTCGAGGCCGAAGGTGTTCGCCGTGGCCGACGTGACGGTGATGGCCGACTGCTGGCCGGTGACGGTCGCCTGCGTGGTATCGGTGGCCGCCACAGCCCGGCTACCGACCGTCCGCAGGGTAAGAGCGAACGAGCGAGTTCCGGCGTCGGCGGCAGTGAAGGCATAGTCGGCCGGCAGGGTGGCGAGGGCATCGGTGCTGGTGAAGCGGACGGTCCCGGTGTACCCCGTGGCCACGTTCCCGAAGGCGTCCTTCGCCGTCACCGTGAACCCGCCCGGGGTGCCGGCCGCGACCGGGTCGGGGAAGCCGCCGACCACGAATCCCGTGGCCGCCGCCGGGACGACGCTGATCCCCTGCTCCTTGCCGAGAACTGAGCCGTCCGCCGCGTCCGTCGCCGTGACCGTGCGAGCCCCGGCCGTCCTGAGCGTCGCCGCGAAAGCGCGAACTCCCGCGTCGGCGGCCGCGAAGGTGTAGTCGGCCGGCAGCCTCGCCTGTGTGTCGCTGCTGGTGAAGCGGACGGTGCCACGGTAGCCGGTCGCCACGTTCCCGTACACGTCCTGGGCCGTGACGGTGAACGCCCGGGCCGTGCCGGCGGTGACGGGGCCGGCCGTGCCGGCGACCACGAACCGCTTCGCCGCCGCCGCCGTCACGCTGCCGGTCTGCGTCGCCGTCAGCGTCGGGAAGCCGATGTCCGCGGCCGTAACGGTCTGAGTGCCGGCCGTCTTGAACGTTACCGAGAACGTCTTGGTGCCCGCGTCGGCCGCCGCGAAGGTGTAGTCGGCCGGGAGGGACGCCAGCGGGTCGGTGCTGGAGAAGCGGACCGTCCCGGTGTACCCGGTCGCCGCGTTGCCGAAGGCATCGAGGATCCTCACCGTCACCGCCTGGGTTTGCCCGGCGGTCACCTGGGTGAGGGTGCCAAGTGACAGCGAGGCGGCGTCGGTGGCGACCGAGTACGACGCCGTCACCGTCGAGGAGGCCGCGTCGGCGATCGACACCCGGCCGGCCCCGTCGGTGGTCACGCGGGCCAGCAACGCGTTGTTCTTGAGGACCACGTAATCGGTGTTCGGCAGGAGGTCGCCGACCGCGAACGTGGTCACCTGCCCGACGGCCGACGCCTTGGCCGTCCACGCCTTGCGACGGACGCCGGTCGTCTCCCACGCCGTCGGCGTCACCCGCACCGTCGCCCCGGCGTCCGTCCGGGCCGATAGGTCGCGGGTGAACACCTCGACCGTCCCGAGCCCGCTCAGGGCCGCCCCGGGCAGCGACAGGGCCGAAAGCGTGGGCCCGGACACGGTGGTAGCGAACGCCCCGCCTTCCACGTCGAACACCTTCCCGCCGGCGTCGTCGAACACGACCGTGCTGCCGGCGTCGGAGGACACGCGGACATCCGGTTGGTTCACGATCGAGACGGACGCGGGAAACGCATTGGTCGTATCGACCGCCACGACCTGGCCGGCCTGGAAGTTGTTTCCGTCGAGCCGGCTCCGCCGGCTGTTCTCGAACGACAGGGTGGCGTCATTGCCTGTAAAGGTGTTCCCCTGGAAGAGGGTGTCGTCCGAATCCACCGCCCGGACCGCGTACGAACCCGAGTCGTGGACGGTGTTGTTCCGGAAGGTGTTGTTCCGCTGCCGGCCGTCGCCGTACAGCCGGGGATCGACCCCCGTCGTCAGGTTGATGCCGTACTGCACGCTGTTGCCGATGTCGTTGCCGACGATCGTATTGTCCGAACTCCCGCCGAAGAGCTTGAGGCCGAACTCGTTCCCGGTCGAGGTGTTGTCACGGACCGTGGCCCGCACGCTGGCGTACACGATGATGCCGACGAGCCCGTTGTACCGGGCGACGTTCCCCTCCATGAGCCCGTCGTTCGACTCGACGTGGAAGAACAGGCCGTTCTGGGCGTTGTACTCGGACACGTTGTTGCGGAACACGACGCGGTCGCACCGCTTGGACACAATGATGCCGTCGAACCCGTTGTGGTGGACGTGGTTCCCCTCGATGAGCAGGTCGTCGGAGTCGTCGTGGGGGTCGAGCCCGTACCCCACGTTGTGGTCGCTCTCGTTCCCCACGATCCGCATCCCGTACGCGCCGTATGAGAACATGCCGAAATAATTGTGGTGGAGGCGCGAGTTGGTGATGTCGCCGAGGACGTTCACCTTCTCGAACAGCTCGTACGTCGGGTTCCCGAAGGCGTCCGTGATGGCCGCCCCGGGGTCGCCGATCACCTTCCACGACAGGCCGTAAGCCTCGGACGCGTCCGACCCCAGGTAACCGATGTCGCTGCTTCGCACGTCCATCCGCGACTCCCGGGCCGTCACCCCGTCGGCGTCGAGCGACGACCGGACTTGGATGAACGACCGGCCGTAAGTCGCGTACTCGGTATCGACGTCGTCGACGGCCTCGTCCCACGACTTGACGCGGACCGTGTCGATAGTGATGGACCCCCAGTCGGCACTGATCTTGACGGTGTTGTTAGTCGCCCCTGCGACGTTGTTGCTCATCAGCCGCAGTTCGTTCACGTCCCCGCCGACGGCCGTGCCGCTCAGGCGAAGGGCCGCCCCCCGTTGCAGGACGAGGTTGGCCCTCAGGAACCAGACGCCGACCGCCGCATCCACCAGCACGAGGGCGCTCGCCGGCACGACCGCCCGCAAATCGCTGAGGGTGACGACCACGGGGCCGTTCACGTAGATGGTGTTCGACGTGACCGCGTACCGCACCGGGGAGGTCGCCACCGGCACCGTCGTCAGGAAGCTGGCGGCCGCGTCCGTCACCGTGAGGTCGTGCGAACCGAAGTTGTTGAAGGTGACGGAAAAGGCGCGCCTGCCGGCGTCGGCGGCCGTGAAGGTGTAGTCGGCCGGCAGCCCCGCGAGCGCGTCGTCGGTGGCGAATTTGACCGTCCCGACGTAACCGCCGGCCGTGTTCCCGAAGGCGTCCCTGGCCGTCACTGTCGCGGTGAACCTGCTGCCGACCGTGACCGTCGCCGGGACCACCACGGCCAGCCGGGTAGCGGCCGCCGCGGCCACGGACGTGGATGCCGATTTCGACCACCCGCCCGCCGTATCGGTGACGACGACCGACCGCGAGCCGGCCGTCTTGAGCGTCACGCTGAACGTCTTCACCCCGGCGTCTGCGGCCACGAAGGTGTAGTCGACGGGCAAGCCCGCCTGCGTGTCGGTGCTGGTAAAGCGGACGGCGCCGATGTACCCGGTCACCACGTTCCCGAAGACGTCCTTGGCCGTCACTGTCAAGCCGAACGCGACCCCCGCCGTCGTGTTCGTCGGCACGGACAAGGTAAACACCGCCGCCGCCGCCGGGCTCACGGCGATCGCCGACTGCCTGCCCGTGATCGTGGTGGTGGCCGCGTCGTTGACGGTGATTGAACGCCCGGTGCCGGCCGAGATGAGGGTACCGGTGAAGGTACGCGAGCCGGCGTCGGTGGCCGTGAAGGCGTAGTCGGCGGGCAGCACGGCCTTCGAGTCGGAGCTGGTGAGGCGGACGGTACCGCGGTAGCCGGCGGCCACGTTCCCGCCGGCGTCGAGCGCCTGGACGGTGAACGCCCCGGCCTGCCCGGCGGTCGTCGCGGCCGGGAAGCCGGTCAGCGAGAACGTCCTGGGTGCGACCACGAACGTGCGGACGAAGTTCCCCCCGGCGGCCCCGTCGTTGTCGCCGTCGAGCTTCAGCCCGCTGGCAACGCTCACCACGTTGTCGAGGACCGTGAGGCGGTAGGTGTCCGGCCCGACGGCGAGTGGGGCCGAGAGCGACAGCGTCGCCGTCTGGGACGTGGTCGAGAAGGTGACCGACGTGATGCCGACCGCCGCCCCGGTCGTGCTGAACGCGGTGCCCGTGGTCACGTTGGTCAGCAGGTAGTTGGCGATGTTCCCGGCGGACGCGGCCGTGGGGGCCCGGGCCGGGTCGTAGCCGACCCTGATGACGGCGTTCACCGACGTGGTGGTGCCCACGGTCGCCGTCCACGACGGCACCTGGCCACCGGCGAGAAGGGGCGTGGGCGTGGTGCCGAGGACGCCCGGAGCGCTGGGCACGTCCCGCGCTTCGAGTTCCTCGACGAGGAGCCGCACCCGCTCGCCGGCTGTACGAACGGTGCGGCCGGGCGGCGTCGGGCGGGTCATCAGTGCCTTGCGGAACCGAGCGATCATCGGGGAGGTCTCGGCTGAGGGGCGAGGGGTGCGGCCCGCCCGAACGGGGGCGTGGCAACGACACGTCCCAAGCCCACCCGCGGGAGCGGGTGGGCCCGGCGTCACTTCGGCACGACTCGATTAGCTGGCGGACGCCTTGAGCAGCCCGTTCCCGTTGGCGTGGACGTGCGGCCGCGTCGGGTGCTCGTGCCCGGCGTGCTTCCGCCCGCCGCCCTTCACCGTGTTCGTCACGTCGATCACCGGCTGGCGGTAGTCGGCGTCCTTGTACACGTCGTGCGGGGTTGCCACGATCAGGAGGTCACACCGGTCGACGACTTCGGCGAACGGCGTGAGCCGAACGTCGTCCACGTACGGGTCGGTGCAGAGGACTTCCTTGCACTCCATCATCAGCACCTTGCGGAGCTTGTACGAGAGCGAGTCGCGGGGGTCGTCGTTGTTCGTCTTCATGGCCATTCCGAGGACGCCGACCGTCATCCCCTTCAGGTCGTACTTCTTCTTGAGGTTGAGAATGAGCTGGTACGGCATCCCCTCGTTCACCTCCAGGGCGGCCTGCCCGAGCGGGAACGCCCCGTGGTTGAACGCCCCCAACTGGCAGGTGTCCTTAACCAGGCAGGGGCCGGCCGCGAACCCCGGCTTGGCGAACGCCTTCATCCGCGGGTAGTCCTCCTTCACGGCCGCCTGGATGCGGTGGAAGTCGGCCTCGTGCTGCTCGGCAAGCATGTAGAACTGGTTCGACACGGCGAAGTTGATGTACCGGAAGGCGTTGCAGAAGAGCTTCGCCAACTCGGCCTCGATGGTGGTGGTGAAGATCACCTTCGGGCTGATGGTGGCGAACAGGTCGGCCGCCCGCCGGGCCGCCCGCAGCTTCGGGGCCCCGATGATCTGCGGCAGCACGGCCAGCTCGATCAGCGACTTCTCCTGGAGGATGCGCTCCGGGGCGAAGGCGAGGTCGATGCCGCCGAGCCCGGCCTCGGCCATCCGCCGCCCGAGCCGCTCGGTGACGCCTGGGAACACGGTGCTGCGGAGCGCGAGCAACTGGCCCGGGTGCATCTTCTTCAGCACGCCGTCCATCGCACGGTCAAACACGCCGATCGACGGGTCGCAGAAGTCGCCCACGGGGGTGCCGATGGTGACGATCACGGCCTCGGCCCGGCCGATGGCGTCGCCGTCGGTCGTGGCCCGGAGGAGGCCCGACTCGATCAGTTCGGGGAGCAGGTCGTCGGCCCCCTCCTCCTTGAACGGCATCTCGCCGCGGTTGACCATCGCCACCTTGTCGGCGCTCAGGTCGACGAGGTCGACGGCGACCCCGACCCGGGCGAAGGCCATTCCGAGGGGCAAGCCGACGTGGCCGCAACCGCCGACGATGGCGACCCGGCCGGTCCAGGTGGACGCGGGGTCGGCCGGAGACATCTGGGGAGTTCCGAGGCGGGACGGGTCGAACATGGGGCGCTCCTTCAAGGTGGTTGGGCGGACTCACACCAGGCGATTTCCCGCCGATCAACGGCGGGGGATGACGAGCCGGAACGGCCCGCCGGCCGCCGCCCCCCATCCGGTAGGGGGCGGCACTCGCTTCAATACCCGTCGTCCCACATCCACGCCCGGGGGTCGCCCGGGGGGAGCGTTACGTCGGACGGGGAGGTCGGGGGGCGGGGCCTCCGGTCAGGCACCAGGGCACGCATTTCAGAGCCGTGGACTTCCTTAGAACCGCCGGGAGCGTATTCGTCGAACACGTTCCCTACGACTTGGGGGGCGGCGTCCGGGGGCGGCAACGCGCCGTCGGCGTGGGCCAACACGGCCCCCATGACGAGTGTCCCGACGGCGACCCCGGGGGACACCCGGCGGGCGAGGCCGAACCGGGGCACCGGCGCGAGCCGCCCCACGGGCGGGGGCGGCGGTCGGTCGGTTCCGCGGCGTAGACTCGGTCGCATGGCACCGCCCGTATCGAGTATTCGTTCCACTTCAGGTCGTCGGTCAGAGTCCGAAGGCGTGGCGGACGAGGGCCAGCCTCGGCACCCCCGGGATCACGAAGACCAGCCACAAACCAAACACGAACGCACTCACGGTCAGCATCATGAGGTACGAGCCCATGAAATTCTGGTACGCCGGCAGCCACCCCCGGGCTTCCGTCACCCGCTGGTCGCCGCGGTTCCGCCACCGCTGCTTGGCGAGGCGGAACAGCATGTACACCTTCACCCCGGCGTTCGTCACCTGGTTGAAGTAGAGCAACCCCGGGAACGCGATGACCACCCGCCCGGCGTAGTACCAGAGGACCACGGACAGCAGGAGCCGGGAGACGAGGATGACGACGAGGGCGGCCCACACCATCTCCACCCCGTGGGCGAGTGCGAGGGTGAGCGTCATTGCCGGGCCGACGAGGGTGCTCCACATGGCCAGCCGCTGGTCCACGAAGCACCACCAGGTGAACCACCCGAGCCGCTCTGGACCGAGGTCGACGCACCGCCGTCCGTTGCGGAGCATGTTCCCCGACCACCGCAAGAGATTCTGCCGCATCCGGGCGAACCCGCCCCCCTCGACGAACTCGGTCGTCGTCGCCAGGGCGTCCGGCACGTACCGCAGGACGGCCCCGCCCGGCTTGCTCAGAAGCGCGTAAGCGGTACTCTTGTCGTCGCCCGAGAGGAACCGGTAACGGCCCCACAGCCAGTCGTCCAGGTGGTCGGCCTCGACCATGCGGATGAACCGCTCCTCGATCACGTCGGGGGCGCGGAAGAAGGAGCACCGGCCGGTCAGCGTCAGGAGCTTACCCGAGAGGGCGATCGACTGCATGGCCAGGTGCCGCTGGGCCATCCGCATGTCGGTCCACCACTGCATCCACCGGGGGCCGTTGATGACGGCCGACTCGTCGGTCGTCAGCCCGTCCACCTCGGGGCAGAGGGCGAAGATCGGCAGACACTTCCGGAGCATCCCGGGGTGCATGTAGGTGTCGCCGTCCATGAACACGCAAACGTCGTCGTCACCCACGCCGTTGCGGCACATCGCCCGCAGGGCGAGGCCGATGGCGATGCGCTTCCCCGGGAGGTTCTGGCGGACGAACGTCACCTCGATGTCCACCCCCTCGGCGTGCCGGCGGAGGTACTTGGTGATGATTCTCTCGTCCGATTCCTCCGACGTGCCGAAGAAGACGCGGGCCGGGACGCCGGTCGTCCGCGTCTCCTCGATCAGGCTCGCGAGCAGGGCCTCGGTGGTGGCCGGCACCTCGCGGAAGGTCGTCATCATGTAGAAGACGCGCTTCGGCCGCCAGCCGCCCTCCCAGAGCGCCTCCGATCGCCGCCGGAGCTTCGGGAAGAAAAATCGTCCGTAAATCTCGGCCCGGACGAAGTGGACCGCCCACCACAGGTAGCGCCACGTCCCGAGGACGCCGAGGGCGAGAATAATCCGCTCGTTCTCCGCGCAGTAGAGGTTGTTCGGCAGCGTAATGAGGAGGACGGCGACGCCGCCGAGCAGGAGTGCGCACCGCCCGAGGTCGGCGAGCGAAAGGCGGAAACGGCGTTGAACGTCAAGGTGCCGCATGGGTGCGAACTCGGGGGGACGGTCGGGGGCGTCGGCGGTCGTGGGTTATGGCTGTCGTGGGGCCCGAGCCCGCCGCAGCCGCGGGCGGGCTCGACGGCTCCGCTCACCACGGCGACGCCTTCGCCCAGATCGTGCGGGCCTTCTGCCAGGCCGACGGGCGGGTGGCGACGCTGACCGTGGCCGGCATCCCGCCGGCGAGTTCGGCCCACGCCTCGGGGGGGAGTTCCTGGTCGATGACCAGTTGGACGGACGCGGACCGGTCCTGGGCCCCCCGCCAGTTGTACCGAAGCTGCGAGTCCTTCGTGTGGGCCTGCATTTCGGTCTGGAACCCGCTCGTCCGGTCGATCTTGGTCACCCGCGCCCGGTACGTCTTGTCGAGGGACGGGAGCCAGACCGCGGCCGCCCCACCCTGGGTCAGGGAGTTGGCCTCGGCCTGCGTCACGTAGGCGTCGACGACCGGGAAAGCCCCCGTCCGCTCGACGATGACCAGCGTCTCCCCGCGGGAGGCCGCCGAGCCTGCGGCCTTGAGGACCTTGACCACCTTGCCGTCGAACGGGGCCCGGTACGTGAGCCGCTTCACCCGCTCGCGGATCTGCAGCACCCGCTGCTCGGTGAGCTGGATCCGCTCCTTGGCGTCGTCGAGCTTCTCCTGGTACGCGGCGAGGTCCCCGACGAGCTCGCGGGAGTTGTAGAAGCTGCCCTGCTTGATCGCGTCGACGGCCGTCTCGGCGACCAGCTTCTCGGCCCGGGCTTGGAGCAGCAGCCCCTCCAACTCGGCGACCCGGGCCTGCGTCATGTTGACGGCCTGGGCCCCGCCGGTGGCGCTGTCCACCAGGGTCTGCTCCCGCTGGAGGATGGCCGAGTGGGCCGTCAACTGGATGGTGTACGCGCTCACCAGGGCGTCGGCCGAGGCCAGCTTGGCCCGGGTGATCCGCTCGTACAACTTCAGCTTCTCCTTCTCCTTCCCGATCCGGGACTCGGCGGCCGTCAGGTCGGCCCTCGCGGCGGCGAGCCGGAGTTCC
>JANPKP010000686.1:0-1835 GCA_031426095.1 Gemmataceae bacterium | reverse complement strand
GTCGCCCGGCTCCTCGGCGGTTGCGAGCGGCCGCGTCAGGTCGGCCACGGAGTAGACGTGGACCTTCACCTGCCGGCGGGCGAGGAGGCGGTCGAGCCAGTCGGCGTCCGGCCGCGAGAGGAGGAGTTGGGCCAGCCGCAGCCGGTGGGCGGCCGGCACGTTCGCGGCCTTCGCCAGCTCGTCGGCCTTCGCCAGCACGGCCGGGTCGCGTAACTCGTCGATGGTGCCCATGCTGGCCGAGGTGTCGAGGAGGATCACCACGTCCGGCCAGCCCTCGCGGTCGAAAGCGAGACGGGGTTGCGGCAGCACCAGGAACAACACGACGCCGGCGGCCGCGAGGCGGAGCAGGGCGGGCAGCACCACCCGCCGCCCCGGCCCGACGGCCCGCCGTTCGCGGCGGTAGACCCACGCCACGCCGACGCACGCGGCCGCGGCCAGCCCCCACGCGATTCGCCGGTCGAGGGCGGCGTTGGGCACGAACCCGGTGGCCGTTTCGAGCCGCCACCGCGTCCCTTCCCCCGGGGCCGCGAGGGGCACGCCGGCCGCGTCCTCGGCCGCCCGCCGCCAGTCGTCGGGGAGGAAGCCGAGGACGTGCCCCGTCCGCTCGGCGTGCAGCCACGTCCCCAGCGCCGCGACCGCCGCCAGCAGCACCGCCGCCCCGGCCGCCGAGCTGACCGGCCGCACCCACCACCGGCGTTCGACCGGCCGCCCCGGTCCCGCCCCCGCCGCCCGCGCCGGCCCCAGCCGCCAGGCCAGGAATACTTCCGCGAGGATGAGAGCGAGGGCCGCGACGGCCAGCACGCGGGCCACCGCCGGCCCCCACGGGCGGGGGGCCGTGACCGCCGGCCCGCTCTCGCCCGTGTCCGCCGGCACCACGGCCGCCGGGTCGGTCACGACCTGCACGCCGGGGAGCTGCTTCAACTCGGCCGGGGTGAGCCGCCGGAGGTCCGACTCCGACCCGCCGGCCGGGTTCGACGGGGCCACGTTCACCGCGAACACCCGGTCGCGGACGCCGCCGACCCCGAACCGGTAGAGCCCCGCCCGCCGGGTGTCGGCGAACCGCACCGCCCCCGCCTCATCGCGGCCCACCACGGGCAGCGAGGCGGAGAGTCCGTCCGGCCCCGCGAGGGTCGCCGTGAGCCCGACGGCGGCGGCCGGGAAGACGTCTTCGAGCGGGTCGCCGACGCGGAGGGTGTGCCGGTCCGGGCTGCCGGCCGCGAAACGCAGGAGTTCGTGGGCGAACGGCAGGTAGCTCAGGAGCCGCGGCCAGTCGGTCCAGTCGGCGTTGAAGGTGCTGGCGAACACCACCACCCGCCCCCGCCCGCGGTTCCACTCGACCACCGCCGGGTCGGGCGGCCGCGTCTCGACGGCCGCGGCCTTGCCCGCCGGCACGAACGACAGCACTTGCCGCCCCCGCCCCTCGCTCGGCCGTTCGAGGCGGACGTAGCTCCGGAACGGCGTGTCGAGCAGTTCGGCCCGGTCGTTCCCCTTGAAGGCGGCCAGCGGCGGCGTGCGGAACGCCTCGTCGTCGGCCGCGAGGCGGAACCCGGGGTCGTCCGCCCCGCCGGCCGCCACGACTTCGCCGAGAGGCCCCGGGAGCAGCCCGTTCCCGTCGGCGTACAGCAGCCGGTTGTACGTCTCGCGGTTGGCCGCCGCGTTCGGCCCCAGCCCGACGACCACGCCGCCGCCGCGCCGCAGGTGGGCGTCGAGCTTGGCCGCCGCGGCGGGCGTGAGGGTGGGCACGTCGCACAGGAAGACGCAGTCGGTGTTCGACAGGTCGCCGAGGGCGGGGTCGAGGAACTCGGCCGGGGTGAGCGTCCGCGGGCGGGCCGGGG
>JANPKP010000685.1:0-11062 GCA_031426095.1 Gemmataceae bacterium | reverse complement strand
GAGTGGCGGGGCGAGTACATCAAGAAGCAGGACATCGCCAAGAAGATGGTCGACCCCAAGCTGGCCGAGCCGCTGGTCAAGGAGCTGACCGAGCTGAGCCGCAAGATCGAGGACAAGGACCGGGAGATCCAGCGGGTGTTCAACGACGAGGGGAGCAAGGCCGTCGGCCAGGTGTACGACCACATCAAGTCGGTGGTCGACCGGGTGGCCCAGGTGAACGGCTATCACGTCGTGTTCGCGTACCCCGACTTCTCCAGCCCGGAGGAGAAGGGCACCCCGCAGTCGAAGGAAATGCAGCTCCGGCCGGCCGCCGCCCAGCCCTTCTACGTGGCCCCGCAGGTGGACATTACCAAGATGGTGGTCCAGTACCTCAACGAGTGGTACAAGGCCCCGGGCGAAATCCCGGCCGACGCCCTGAACCCGCCCGCCGGCGGCCTGGTGACGCCGACCGGCGGCCAGCAGAAGTAAGTCGTCCCCGCGGGCCGGCGTCGTCGGACGCCGGCCCGCCCTTCCCGACCCACGACCGCGCACGCCGGCGGCCGCGCCGGAGGGGACGGCTCCCGTGCGTGTCATCGGCTCCCGCTCGCAGCGGACGCTCGCCCGGCCGGCCTCGGTCGCCGGCGTCGGGTTCATCACCGGGTCGGCCGTCACGGCCCGCTTCCTGCCGGCCCCGGCCGACGCGGGGGTGGTCTTCCGCCGCTCCGACCTGCCCGGCCGGCCCACCGTGCCGGCCCGGTCCGACCTCGTCACCGGCACCGACCGGCGGACGACGCTCGGCCCGCCGGCCCAGAGCCTGACGCTCGTCGAGCACGTGTTAAGCGCCCTCGCCGGGCTGCGGATCGACAACTGCGTCGTGGAGGTGGACGGCCCCGAACCCCCCGGCCTCGACGGCTCGGCCCGCGGGTTCGTGGACGCCCTCCTGGCCGCCGGCACGGTGGTGCAGGCCGCCCGCCGCCCGATCCTGACCCCCGAGGCCCCGGTGACGGTGGCGGCCGGCGGGGCCACGGTCACGCTCCACCCGGGCGACGGCCCCGGCCTGACGGCCACCTACTCGCTCGACTACGGGCCGTGGGCGGAGGTGCCCCGGCAGACGTTCACCACCGCGGTCCGCGCGGAAAAGTTCGTCCGCGGGGTGGCGGATTGCCGAACCTTCCTGACAGACGCCGAGGCCGCCGGCCTTCGGGCGGCCGGCGTGGGCCGGCACCTGACGGCGGCCGACGTGGTCGTGTTCGGGCCGCACGGGGTGATCGACAACACCCTCCGGTTCGCCGACGAGCCGGCCCGGCACAAGGTTCTGGACCTGATCGGCGACCTGGCCCTGTGCGGGTTCGACCTCGCCGGCCACGTCGTCGGGTACCGCTCGGGCCACGCCCTGAACGTGGCCCTCGCCCGCCGGCTGGCGGCCGCCGCCGCGAACAAGCTGGCGGCCCCGCGGGCCGCCTTTCGCCGGGCCGCCTGACGGCGGCCGGGCGGACGCGAACCGGGTGTGACGGCGGGCACGGACGCCCGCCCCAACCGAGAAAGCCAGGGACGGCATGACGCGCTTACGCATGGCGGTGATCGGGGTCGGGCACCTGGGGCAGCACCACGCCCGCATCCTCTCCGGCCTGCCGGACGTGGAACTCGTCGGGGTGGTGGACGCCAGCCCGGCCCAGGCCCACGCCGTGGCCGCCCGCCTCGACACGGCCGCCTACGACGACTACGAACCGCTCCTGGACAAGGTCGACGCCGTGAGCGTGGTGACGCCCACGGTCCACCACCACGCCGTCGCCGCCGCCTTCCTCGACCGCGGGGTGCCCGTCCTGGTCGAGAAGCCGGTCTGCCGCACGGTGGCCGAGGCCAACGACCTGATCGAGCGGGCCGCCGCCGCCGGGGTGCCCCTCCAGGTCGGCCACATCGAGCGGTTCAACCCGGCGATCGAGGAGCTGGCCCGCCGCCCCATCCACCCGAAGTTCGTGGAGGCCGAGCGGCACGGCCCGTACACCGGGCGGAGCGTGGACATCGGGGCCGTACTCGACCTGATGATCCACGACCTCGACCTGCTGCTCGCGCTCAACCGCGGGAGCCCGGTCCACACCGTGTCGGCCGTCGGGGCGAGCGTGTTCGGCGGGCACGAGGACATGGTGAACGCCCGCCTGGAGTTCGCCAACGGCTGCGTCGCCCACGTGACCGCCAGCCGCATCAGCGCCCGCCCCAAGCGGCGGCTCCGCGTGTGGGCCCCCGAGGGGTACGCCGGCATCGACTTCGTGAACCGCCGGCTGACGCTGGTGCAGCCGGGCGAGGAGGTCCGCCGGGTGGGCATCCGCCCGGACCAGATGGACGCCGCCGCCCGGGCCCGCCTGAAGGACGAGGTGTTCGGCCGCTTCCTCCAGGTCTTGAACCTGGACGGCGACCGCAAGCACGACCAGCTCACGTCCGAGCTGAAGCACTTCACCGACTGCGTGCGGACCGGCCGGACGCCGCGGGTGACGGGCGAGGACGGCCGCGACGCCCTGGAACTGGCCGAGCGGGTGCTGGCCGCCGTGCGGGCCCACCAGTGGGACGGCCGCCGGGACGGCCCCGTCGGCCCGAACGCGATGCCGACCCCCGCCGGCTACCTGTTCAGCCCCCTCCAGGTGCAGCGGAACGAGGCGGCGTAAACGAACGAAGCCCGGGGACCACCGTCCCCGGGCTTTCGCGCGCCGGCCGCCTCACTTCTTTTCCGGCTTCACCAACCGGTACGGCACCCGCTTCCGGTAGCCCGCCAGCCGCGCCTCCCCCGCCGGGCCCGACTCCTTGACGTACTGCGGGTTCTCCAGCGCCTTCGCCTGCCACTCGACCGCCCTGTCGAAGTCGCCCGCCTCCGCGTAGGCGGCCGCCAGCACGGCGAGGACCTCCGCCTCCTTCCCGTGCCCGCGGTCGTACGCCGTCCGGGCCTCGGCGAGGGCCTTCGCCCCGTCCCGCTTGCCCGCGTCCGGGTGGGTCGCCAGCAGCCACGCCAGCCGGGCCGCCCCCCACGACTTGTCGGGCATCAGCCGGGCCGCCGTCCCGGCGTCCGCGAGGGCCGCGTCGAACTCCCCCAGCCCCTCGTGCGCCCGGCTCCGGTCGAGGTACGCCGGGCCGTAGTCGGGGTCGAGGAGGACGGCCGCCTCGAACTCCTTGAACGCCCCCGAGTAGTCCTTCTGCTTGAGCTTCACCAGCCCGCGGTTGTACAGCGGGGCCGGCAGCTTCGGCTCCAGCTTGACCGCCTCGTCGAAGTCGCGGACGGCCCCGGCGAGGTCGCCGGCGGCCGTGCGGATCAGGCCGCGGTTGTTCCACACGAACCACGACGCGGGGCGGGCCGCCACCGCCGCGTCGAAGTCCTTGAGGGCCTCCTCCTGGCGGTCGAGCAGGTGGTACGCCCACCCCCGCTGGATCACCCCGTCGGTCCACTTCGGGTAGGTCTTGAGCCGCGTCGAGAAGTACGCCGGGGCGTCCCCGAGGCGGACCACGTCGGCCTTGGCGATCTTCCCCTTGGTCGGCTTCCCCTCCACCTGGAGGCGGATCGAGACGTACCCCTTGGCGTCCTCGTCCACCGTGCAGTCGAGGTACATCAGCGCGGTCTTGATGGCCGGCCCGCCGCCCGGCGGGTCGACCCAGATCGTGGACGACCCCGGCCGGTGGGCGAACACCTTCTCCCCGACCCACGACGGCGGCGGGTCGGCGGCCGGGGCCGCCGGGGCGGCGGCGAGCAGCGCCAGCAGTAGCGAGAGCGGACGCGGCATGGGCACCCCCGGGCTACTTCCCTTCCTTGATTTCCAGCTTGCGGAACTGCACCGGCCCGCCCTCGGCCCGGAGGGCGAACGGGCTCTTGTCCCCCTTAGCCGGGAGCGACTTGATCGCCTCGCCGTTCGCCTTGTACTCGTTCTTGCCGCCGGCCGACACGATCTCGAAGGTGTTCCACTCACCCTCCTTGAAGCCCTTGATGTCGGCCTTCTTGAGGTCGAACTTGGCCCCGCGGAACATCGTGTCGTTGTTGCACCCGGGGCTGGGGTTGAACTCGAAGCGGATCGTCACGTCGCCGGCGTACTCCTTCGCCGTCTCGATCCAGACGTCGCCCTTCACCTTCGGGTCGATGCCGAGCGTGCCGTCGGCGGCGAGCTTGAACCGGCCGCCGGCGGCCTCCGTCTTGCCGTCGAGCGGTTCGGCCGGCTTGGCCTTCGTGGCCCGCGTCTTCCAACCGGATAAGTCCTTACCGACGAGCGGGGCGAAGTCGGCCGCCGAGGCCGCGGTGGCGGCAACGAGGGTGGCGAGCGTGACCGCGAACGGGAGGCGGGAGAGGGAGCGCATCGGGGCACCTGGGAAGCTGGGAGTGGGGCGGGTGGGAGGCGGGGCGGACGGCCCGAGCATGACGCATCCGCCCGGCCGCCGCAAGGTGCCGCCGGCCACTTTCGCTCACTTCGCTAGCGGCCGGTAGACCCAGAACTCGCCCTTCGTCTTGTTGTTCAGGTCGAAGTCGCCGGTCTGCACCGTCTTCCGCTTCTCCTCGGGCACGCCCGGCCCGCCGGCGTTCTGGTGCAGCACGACGTAGTGCCCGGGGGCGACCACCTCCTTCACGACGGCCGTGTGGTGGCCCATCGTGAACGTGGACGTGCGGTTGCCGGCCTTCGTCGTGATCCGCACGTCGCGGAACTGGATCACGTCGCCGGGCAGCACCGCGTCCTTCGGCCCGAGGAGCTTGCCCCAGACGTAATCGTCGTCCTTGAGATCCACGTCGGGCTTCGGGACGTCCCGCCGCGTCCGGGCGTCGGCCGCCTCGAAGGCCCGCACCACGAGCATGGCGCACTCCCCGTTGTCCACCTTCTCGCCCAGGTGTTCGGCGCAGTACGCCAGCACCTTGCGGTTCACCTCGGGCACCTCCGGCCCCTTCGCCTTCTTGCCCGGCACCGGCGGCTTCTTGACCTGGGCGGGGGCGGCGGACGCGGCGGCGAGGAGGGCGAACGCGGTCAGCCCGGCGAGGAGCGGGGGGCGGGAATGGGAAAGCATGGGGCACCGAGTGGGAGGGGGAAACGTGCCGGTGGCCGGCGTCAGACCGAGCGATGATAGTCGCGCATGACCTGCTCGTAAAACAGCTCGAACTCCTCGCTCACTTCCGTCGCCTCGGCCCGCAACTGGCGGAGGAACTCCCGCTCGCCGGAGTCGATCCCGCCGCCGCCGTAGAGCATCCGTAGTAGCGTGAAGCGCTCGGCCGGGTCGATCTTCCCGTCGGCCAGGAACGCCGCCTTCAGAGCCGGGAACAGCACCGCGTCGAACGCCGGGCTGACCCGCCGGGCTTCCGTCCGCATCTCGACCAGGGCGGCCAGGGCGTCGGGCGGGACCGGCCCGCCGGCCGGCAGCGCGGCCACGACCCGGGCCACCTCCGCGTCGTCGAGGACGAGGTCGACGCCCTCCTTGAGCAACTCCTTCTTCAACTCCCACAGCGGGCTCGTCATCGCGTGTCCCTCGGGGCGGCGGGCGGGTCGGTTGCCGCTAGCGTAAATCGGCCGGCCGGCGGTGGGAAGGGGGATCAAAGGGCAAAGCCCACCCGTCGGGACGGGTGGGCTTTTGCGAGTCATCCAGGAGCCAAAGTCGCCCTCACCGCCGCGGCATCTCCGGCGGCAGGAGTGTGGGCAGCGGCCGGTCCGGGGCGTAGGGGCGGGGGCGGGCCGCCACCCCGGTCGGGGCCGAGGCCGCGTAGGAACCCGTCGGGGCCGTCGCCTTCGCGAACGACGCCGGGCGGTCGCTCTCGGGGGTCGCCCCGCGGGCCGTGACCGGCGGGTCGAGGACGGGGATGGCCGACGCCGAGCTGCGGAGGTCGGAGCGGGCCCGGCCGGTGGCCGCCGCGTACCCGTCGCCCTTCGGCCGGGCGGCCGACGCCACGGCCGACCCGCGGGCCGCCGTCCGGCTCGGGGTCGACCCCTTGAGCGAGTCGAGCCACGTCGCTTCGAGGGCGTCCACGGTGTCGATCTCGTACACCCGGCGGGCCGCCTCGTTCCAGCTCTCGGCGCTGTTCCCGCTCATCCCCAGGCCGAGGAACTGGAGCAGCCGCCCCCGCCCGGCCGTGCCGCCGCCGCCCTTCTCCACCAGCCACGCCGACACCGAGTACCCCTGGGCGTAGAGGACGATCATGTCCCGCGGGTACTCCGTCATCTTGAAGAGCACCTTCAGGCGGATGGCCCGCCCGGCGTTCAGGAGTTCGCGGCAGCGGACGTCGTGCGAGTACCGCTCGTCGTCGTTCTCGCTGAGCACGCTCCCGCCCTCGTCGGCCCACCGCGGCACGGCCCGGCCGAAGTGGTGGGCCAGCACCGTGTGCGTGACCTCGTGCGGCAGGACGCTCGTGAGGAGCTGCTTGACCTCGCCCCGGATCTCCATCTCCTGCTGCATGACGGCCGGCCGCCCGTCCCGCTGGCCGAAGGTGAAGGTGGTGGCCCCGCCGGCCCCGTTCGGGGAGACGATGATCCGCAGGGGGCACCGCTGCGGCCACGGCGGCATCTCGGCCCCGAGCCACTCGGCGGCCTTCTCCCGGCGGAAGTACTCGGCCGCGTCGCCGAACCGCTTGGCGAGGTCGGCGTTCGGGGCGTCGACGCTGAAGTTGGCCGTCTGATACCCGGCGGCGGCGGCGGGGCGCGCGGCGACGGAGGTCAGGATGAGCGCGGCAATGGGTGCGAGCCGACGAAGCGTCATTCCCTTGACCTCCGCTGGAATAAGTTGTGGGACGCCGCGGCCGCGAATCAATTCGTTGCGTGGCGTCGGAAGTCTAACCGCGAAACCTGTGCCGGGAACAGGCCGACCGCCGGCCGGGCCGAGATGGGAGCGGTTAACGTGCGGCGTGGGTGCGTGTTCGGGATCGGGCCGGGCGTGCGGATTCGGGAGGGGGGCCGAAGGACGGGTGTAACAACTACAAGCGGCAGGCCGGGACGCGGCGGCGTGTAACAATTACAAGCCGCCCGGCCGGTCGCTCATTGCACCTTCACCCCCCCCGGATTACGCTAAAAGCCACTTCTAACCCGCAACCGTGCCCCGGCTTTTGAAGGGAACGCCATGCCCGGCGTCGCACCGGCCCCCCGCCCCCGCCCCCGCATTGCCCTCGCCGCCCTCCTGCTGGCGTGCGGCGGGCTCGGGCTCTCGGCCGTCGGCCGGGGGGACGGGGCTGACCGCCCGGACGTCGCCGAGTTTACGTACCATCACGACCACGTCCTCGGCACTTCGCTCGACCTGACGGTGGCCGCCGCGACGGAGGCCGACGCCGACGCGGCCGAGGCGGCGGTGCTGGCCGAGGTCGAACGCCTCCGGGGCGTGTTCAGCACCTACGACCCCGGGAGCGAACTCTCGCGGCTGAACCGGGCGACCGGCCCCGTGCCCGCGTCGGCCGACCTGCTCGCCGTGCTGCGGGCCTACGAGGGATGGGGGCGGGACTCGGGCGGGGCGTTCGGCGGCCGCGTCGGCGGGCTGGCCCGCGCCTGGAAGGACGCCGCGAAGGCCGGCCGCGAGCCGGACCCCGCCGTGCTTTCCGCGATCGCCGCCGACCTCCGCCAACCGGGCTGGGTGATCGACCCGGCCGGGCCGACCGTGATCCGCCTCACCGCCCAGCCGCTCGACCTGAACTCGGGGGCGAAGGGGTACATCCTCGCGGCCGCCGCCGACGCCGTCCGCGACCGCGTGCCGGCCGTCCGCGGGCTGCTCCTGAACATCGGCGGCGACCTCGCGGTCCGCGGCACCCCGGCCGGCGGGGCCGGGTGGGCGGTCGGGATTCAGGACCCGTTCCGCCCCGCGGACAACTCGCCGCCGCTGACCGGGCTCCGGCTCGCGGGCGGGGCGGTCGCCACCAGCGGCGGCTACCAGCGGGGCTTCACCGTCGGCGGCCGGTCGTACTCGCACGTCCTCGACCCGCGGACCGGCCGCCCGGCGTCCGGGGTGGCGTCGGCCACGGTGGTCGCGGCCGACAATCTCACGGCCAACTGCCTCGCCACCACGCTCTGCGTCCTCCCCCCGGACGCCGGCCTGGAGCTCGTGGCCGCCACCCCCGGGGCGTCGTGCCTGCTCGTCACCCCCGACGGCCGGCTGATTCGGAGTGCGGGTCTGCCCGAGCTTCCGGTCGCGGAGTCCCGCACGTCGGCCGCGCTCGCCGACCCGCCGGCCGCCCCGAAGGGCGACCCGTGGCCGGACGGGTATCAGGTCACGGTCGGGGTCGAGCTGCCGGAGCTGGGCGGGGGGGCCCGCCGCTACCGCCGGCCGTACGTCGCCGTGTGGGTCGAAGGGGCCGACGGCAAGCCGGTCCGCACGCTCGGCGTGTGGGGGAACGCCCCCAAGTACCTGCGGGACCTCACCGACTGGTGGAAGATCGGCAAGGGCGACGCGGCCCTGGTGAAGGCCGTCACCCGGGCGACCCGCGGGCCGGGCAAGTACACGCTGACGTGGGACGGCAAGGACGACAAGGGGGACGCCCTCCCGCAGGGCAAGTATACCGTGCGGGTGGAGGCCCACCGGGAGCACGGCAGGCACGTCCGCCAGTCCGGGGAGATCGCCTGCGGGGCGGAGGCGGCGAAGGCGGCGATGGAGAAGAACGACGAGACCGGGCCGACCGCGGTGACCTACGGGAAGGGGAAGTGACCGATGTCGGCCGCCCGCCGCTGGCTGCTCAAGTGGGCCCGCACGGCCCACCTGTACCTCACCCTGTCCGGCCTGGTCCTGATCCTCTTCTTCGCCGTCACCGGGTTCATGCTCAACCACGAGAACTGGTTCGGCCTCGGCGAGCCGCGGACCCGCACTGCCGAGGGCACGGTGCCCGCGGCCGCCCTCAACCCGCTCGACAGGCTGGCCGTGGTCGAAGCCCTGCGGGCCGACCTGGGCGCGACCGGGGCGGTCCAGTCGTTCAAGGAGATGGACGACGCGGTGGAGGTCGAGTTCGTCCGCCCCGGGCTGCGAGTCCTGGCCGAGGTGAGGCGGGACGACGGGGCGGCGAAGGCCGAGTTCGAGGCCCACGGCTGGGCCGGCGTGGCGACGGACCTGCACAAGGGGAAGTCGGCCGGCCCGGCGTGGGCGTGGGTGATCGACGCGACGTGCGTGCTGCTGATCCTGATCTCGGCGACCGGCCTCGTCCTCTGGACCTCGCTCAAGAGCCGCGGCAGGTGGGGCCTGCTCGTGGTGCTGCTCGGGGCCGCCGCCGGCGTGGCCGTCTACTACTGGGGCGTGCCGTGAGCGGCGGCCGGCACCAACCGCCTACCGTTCGGATGATCTCGACCGACCTACTTCGCTCGTACCAGCGGCTCCAAGTCTCTCAACACTTCGGCCGTGGTCATGAACCGCCATTCACCGGACTTGGAGGGATACAGGTTGGTGGCCACCTGTACGTCCTTGTCAGCCAAGTCCATACTGGCCGAGGCAAAGAAGCCGATGACAGCGCCAGAGGCGTCACGTACTTCGACCAGACCGCCGGACTCAACGAGGGCGGCGGCTGGCATCGACCCGATCGTGATGGTTGTCATGCCCGGCTCTTGGAATGTCTGACAGGGATTGCGTGTCCCCGGCCGGGCCTCATTTTATCATGGCCGCTCACGCCCCTGTCACTAACAACGGGTACGAGGCGATAGTGTCGAGAAGGTCTTGCGCCTTCACGAGCCAGGCGTCCGGCCCCGCGGCATCCAGCCACCCTTCGATTTTCTCGTCAACCGAACGTCGCACGTCGTCCGATGGGAACTCCCACAGTGGCACCCAGCACGGCCAGCGGGCGTCCACGAACGGCGATAACAGGGCGACGATATCGGTGAAGGCGGTGGCCGGCAGGCGTGCCAGTCGGAACGTCCGGCGGTCGAGGCCGTCCGGGTTGTGGTCCTCGTCCACAAGATGGAAGCGGTACACCGACCCGCCTCGCGTCTTGAGGATGCCGTCCGTCACGCCGTCGGAGTAACCGAAGCCGATGACGTGCGTGACCGGGGACGGGTAATCGTGGCCTGCCACGAAGTCAGCGGGCTGCTCGGTCGTCGCGTTCATGGATCACCCCCGCCCGAACAGCCGGTTGAACAGGTCGGCGACTTCCGCCGTCACCGGCTTCGGCAATTCTACCGTGCGGTGGAGCGGATCACTACGCGAGCCAGTGTCGTGAACGGGGAAGTGTGCTTCGACATCGGCCCGGCTCGCGGTACTGGCCGGCTTGGTTGTCGCCCTCGCAGTTACGGACACGCCGTGGACGCCGAGGAATGCTTCGGCCTTGGCAGCCTGTGCAGCGAGGCGCTCGGCCGACTCGGTGTCGGTCCCGAAACGTTTGAGGAGTTCGTCGGGCTTTGATCGACACGGGCGGCGGGTTGTTCCGCCGCCCGCTCCTCGTGAGGTTACTTCCCCGCCAGCGACTTCTGGTACGCGGCGACGCCGGCCCCGGGTTCCAGCTTGAAGCCGCCTTCGAGCAGCACCAGCTCCAGGGCCGACACCGCGCCCAGCACCTCGAAGGCGTCCGTGTAGCCCATGTGGCTGAGCCGCCAGATTTTGCCCTTCATGCTGTCCTGGCCGTCGGCGAGCTTGAAGCCGTACTGCTTCTCCAGCTTCTTGAGCGTGCCGCTGCCGTCCACGCCGTCGGGCACCGTGATGACCGTCAGCCCGTTGTTCGGCCGCTCGGCGAACAGCTTCAGGCCCATCGCTTGCACGCCCGCCCGGCAGGCCGCCGCGATCGTCGCGTGCCGCGCCCACAGGTTCTCGATGCCCTCCGCCCGGATGCGCTTCAGGCTCGCCCGCTGGGCCTTGATGAGCGTGTTGGCCGGGGTGAAGGGCGTGTCGCTTTCGAGCAGGCTTTTCCGGTAGCGCCGGAGGTCCGTGTAGAAACTCCGCACCGGCGTCGCGTCGATCTTCCGCCACGCCTTGTCGCTGACGCTCACGAACGCCAGCCCCGGCGGCAGCATCAGCGCCTTCTGCGACCCGGTCACGCACACGTCGATGATGGTAAATACGATTAATGGTGAGCCCTCTTTGGTCCAGATGGTTTTATACGCTTCGGCTGATTTGGGTGCACGGAAAGGAACAATGATCCCTTTTACCAATAAAGTCCTGAAGAAAAGCGACTTATCAATTACACGTT
>JANPKP010000684.1:0-2275 GCA_031426095.1 Gemmataceae bacterium | reverse complement strand
GATGAACGCGGTCAGCAGTTTCTGGTACTCCTCGGCCGACAGTGCGGCGTCGCTCTCGCCCAGGTGGCAGATAAGGCCGCGGACGGGGTAGGTGTGGCCGCGGGCCTTCAGGTCTGCGAGCGACTTGGCGGTGAACGCCGTGAAGGCGTCGTAGAGCCGGCCCTTGACGTCCGGGTTCCAGTCCTTCGACAGGCTGGTGCCGCCCTCCGCGAACTTGACGAGGGCGACGTGCTTGCCCGGCAGGCCGTCGGCCATGGCCCGGCCGAACGACACCTCGGGGCCGAACGTCCCGCTCGGCACCGCCTTCGGCTTCTTGGCCCCGGGGGCGACGCTCCAGCCGGGTTGCAGCGGCTTGAACCCGTCGCTCGCGAGAGCCGGCCCGCGGAGGGTCGAACACGAGTAGGCGATGGGCACGTCGGGTTGCGGCTTGGCGTACTTCGCGAGCGGCCCGGTGAGGTCGGCCGCCGGCCCCCGGCCGTCGCAGTTCGACTGGCCGGCGACGATGAACACCTCGTAATGCTCGGCCCGGGCGGGTGGCGTGAAGGCCGACAACGCCACGATGCCGAGAACCGCCCACGTTGAGAATCGCACGGTGTCACCTCTTTCGCCGGGGGGAGTGTCGGCCCTCACGTTACCCCGCCGCCGGCCGCCCGGCAACCGCCCGCCCGCTGGCCGCGCCCCCCGCCGGCCGATACCCTTCCGAAAACCTCTGCCCGCCCCTCCCCGGAAGCCCCCATGAACCACCTGCTCGGGCTCGAAGGCCTGTCGGCGGCCGACATCACCCGCATCCTGGACGCCGCCCGGGAGTTCGTCGGCGTCGGCGTCGGGGCCGTCGAGAAGCGGTCGGACCTGAAGGGGAAGGCGGTCGTCAACCTGTTCTACGAGTCGTCCACCCGCACCCGCGTGAGTTTCGGGCTGGCCGCCCGCCGGCTCGGGGCCGACGTGATCGACTTCGCCCCCGGCGGCTCCAGCACCGCGAAGGGCGAGACGTTCATCGACACGGCCAAGAACATCGAGGCGATGGGCGTCGACGCGGTGGTCGTCCGGCACTCGTCGCCCGGGGCCCCGCACGTCCTCGCCCGCCACCTCCTGCCGCACGTCCACGTCGTGAACGCCGGCGACGGGGCCCACGAACACCCGACCCAGGGGCTGCTCGACATCCTCACCATCCGCGAGCGGCTCGGGCGGGTGGCCGGGCTGACGGTCGGCCTCGTCGGCGACATCGCCCACAGCCGGGTGGCCCGGAGCAACATCCACGGCCAGCAGGCGCCCGGGGCGAAGGTGATCGTGTGCGGGCCGACGACGCTGGTGCCGGCCGAGGTGGAGACGCTCGGCGTGGAGGTGGCCCACAACCTGGACGACATCCTGCCGCGCTGCGACGTGTTGAACCTGCTCCGCATCCAGTTCGAGCGGCAGGGGCGCGGGCTCTTCCCGTCGATCCGCGAGTACCGCCTCCTGTTCGGCATGGACGGCGACCGGATGCGGCGGGCGAAGCCGGACGTGCTCCTCCTGGCCCCGGGGCCGATCAACCGCGGGGTGGAGATCACCCCCGAGGTGGCCGACGGCCCGAACTCGGCCATCCTCGACCAGGTGACGAACGGCCTGGCCGTGCGGATGGCGGTGCTGAAGCTGCTGTGCGCGGGGTAATCGGAGGGACACGGGACAAGGGGATACGAGACACGGGACCAAACTTCGGGCGGTCGCCGTCTTTCTCGTGTCTCGTGTCCCCTTGTCCCGTGTCCGCCGGATCACCGCCCGGCCACCGACACCTGCTTCTCCTTCAGCAGCTTCTGCACGGTCTCCAGCTTCCAGTTGATGTTCAGGACGTTGCTCACCTCGAACACGACGGCGTTCGGGCCGCCCACCCGCACCCGGATGTCGCCCGACCCCATGCCCAGGAGCCAGTGGCGGAACACGTCGTCCCGCTTCTTTTCCAGCGTGATGCCGGTCACGTCGTGGGTCGTCTCGCCGTCCCCGATGTCGGCCCGCATCCGCACCTGGCTCTGGTCGAAGATCAGGAACTTCTGGTGGTCGTACACGAGGGTCACGAACGTCCACATGAGGAACAGCGGGACGGAGATGACGAGGTACCCGCCCATGTTCAGCCGCACGTCGAGCCCGCCGGCCCAGCCGAAGATCGTGTCCCACCAGCCGAGCAGGGCCAGCGTCAGGACGACCATCCCGAAGAAGAGGATGAGGGCCCACGACGCCAGCCCGCGGAAGATGACGTTGGTGGTGAAGATGACGAACAGGATGACGGCGAAGAAGATCACCC
>JANPKP010000683.1:0-11380 GCA_031426095.1 Gemmataceae bacterium | reverse complement strand
CCGTCGCCACCTACATCGGGCTGGCCCTGATCCTGAGCCTGATGGTGTTCGTGATCGTGCTGGACGTGAACCGGCTGTTCTTCTGACGCAACAGGGTCAACGCGAAAGCCCCGGGATGGCCATCCCGGGGCTTTGCACTTGCCCTCATTCCCCGATCTCGTCCTCGAACGCGAACACGGCGGCCGTCTTCTTCCCGGTGTTCGCCGAATTCACCATCGCCCCCACGTAGACCGTCCGCTTGCTGCCGGCCGGGGTGGCCACCGTCACCACGACGGGGGTGGCCATCACGCCGTTGGCCTCGGTGCCGTCCCAGTGGAAGCCGGGCAGCGGCCGCTCCCACGCCGGGGCCCCGGTGTGCGGGTTGAGGCAGACCACCGTGCCCTCCCGCGACGCGGCGTACACGGCGACCGGGAAGCCGCCGGCCGTCGCCACCGCCGGGCCGCCCGTGACCGCCCCGCCGATGCCCGTCTTCCACCGCAGCTTGCCCGTCCGCCGGTCGAGGCAGTGGACGAACCCGTCGCGGGCCGTGGCGTACACGGAGAACGCGTCCGCGGCGAGCGAGGTGTGGACGGACCGGGTGAGGTCGTACTTCCACGCCACGACCCCGGAGGCGGCGTCCACGCACACCACCGCCCCGGCCGGCTCCGCGTCCGGCGGCTGGCCCGCCTCCTCGTCGTACCGCCACACGTCCGACCCGAGGTTGCCGGTTCCGAGGCCGTACACCACCTTGTCGCCCAGCGCCAGCGGCGGGCCGAAGGAGCGCAGGGCGACGGGCGTCCGCCAGAGCTGCTTCCCCGTGTCGGCGTCGAGGGCGAAGATGGCCCGCGTGTAAAGCCCGCTGCCGGCGAACACGCGGTTCCCGGCCACCGCCGGCGGGCCGTCGATGTGCAGCCCCTGGGGCTTGCCGTCGAACGCCCAGACGCGGGCCCCGGTGGCCGCTTCGGCGCAGATCAGGCCGTCGTCGCCGGCAGTGAAGTAGACCTTCCCGGCCCGCACCCGGGGGTTCCCTTCGGTGTGGCTCGTGGTCGTGATCGGCGTCTTCCAGGCGGGCTTGCCGGTAGCCGCGTCGAGGGCGAAGAAGCGGCAGTTCTTGTCCTCGTGCAGCCCCTCGCCGGTGAACACCTTGCCGTCGGCGACCGTGGGCGTGCAGAAGACCGGCAGGAGGTCGTCGTCGGCCTCGAACGTCCACGCCACCTTGCCCGTCGTCCGGTCGAGAGCGAACACCTGCCCCTCGGCCTTCGCCTTCACCCGCATCGCCCCGAACACGATGCGATCGGCCGTGACGGTCAGCCCGGACATCACTTGGCTGCTGTCGGGCACCTCGAACACCTTCACGTCGGCGAGCCGGGGGCCGACCGGCGAGTCGGCGTCGCCGCCCGTGGTGCCCGTCGCCACGGGGCCGCCGACCGCGTTTCCGTTCCAGGACAGGGCGATGGTAACGAGACCGCACAGGAAAAGGGCCCCGAGCCCGACCGCCTCGCCCGACAGGCTCACCCGCGTGTCGGCGGGGGTGCCGTCCGGCTTGCGGTCGGCGTGCCGGGTGAGCGCACGGTAGCCGCTGTAAAGCGTGGCGGCCGCGAGGCCGACGGCGATGAACGTGAACTCCCGCATCGGCAGCTCGAACGCCGCCGCCCGGCTCCCGGCGTACCACGCGAACCCGGCCGCGAGCAGGCCCGTCGCGGCCGTCGCCCCGGCGAGCGTGCCGAGTTCGCGCGAGGTCGGCGGGGCGGTCACCACCGGGTCGGCGGCCGACATCCGTCGGTAGCGCCGCCCGGCCCAGAGGAGGCCGACGGCCGTGACCGCCAGGAGGTACGCCGTAAACGCCGGCCCGCCGACGGCCTTCACGTCCGGCAGGTAGTCGCGGACGAAGTAGTAGACGACGGCGAGGGTGCTGTTGATGCTGGCCACCGTGAGGAACGCCCGCCACCGCTTCATGCCGACCGCGAGCCGGGCGAACAGCCCCGGGAAGAGGGCCGCCACGATCGCCAGCGGGCCGACGAGCACCACCGACGGGATGACGCCGAATAGCGCCGGCCCCCCGGCCCGCGGCACGGCGCTCCCCTTCTTCTCGACCGGCGGGCCGTAACCCTGCGGCTCCTTCTCGTTCGGCTTCGGCGGCTCGGCCTTGTTCGCCAGGGCGTCCTCGACCACCGTCTTCAGCTCGGCGGTGGTGCCGACGAACGTCCGCCGAAGGAACGGCTCGGCGTGCAGGAGCGCCCACCGGACCGTCTTACCGTCGTCGTCGGTGGTGCCCTGGAGGGAGAACCACGTGCCTTCCGTAAAGGCCATCGCGTTGAACTTCTTCCCCCGCTTGCTGGCGAACACGACGAGCTTGCGTCCGGCGTCGAGGCGGTCGAGCAGCACCTTCGCGTGCCCCTCTTTCTTCGCCTCCGCGTCCCCCGTGAGGTTCACCGGCAGCCGCTCGAACGGCGTCTTGCCCTTCAAGGCGTCGGCCGCGGCGGTGGTGAACACGACGGCCGGCTTGTCGGCATCGACCTTGTCCACGCTGGCCACGAAGATGAACTCTTCGGACGCGATCACCTCCTTGAGCGGGGTGAGCTTCATGATGACGGCCGGGGCCGGCCCGGCGGCGAGCAGTAGCGCGAGCAGGGCGGCGAGGCGAGGCGGGACGTGCGGCATGGCGGGGGGTTCCTTCGGGCGGGTGGGTGGCATGATACCCGAAGAAATGGGCGAAGCCCACCCGCGGCCGCGGGCGGGCCGGGGCCTCAAATCCGCCGGAACTGCTTGTCGAGTTCCTGCCGGCTGAACAGGAGCGACGTGGGCCGGCCGTGCGGGCAGTGGTGGCTGTCCTCGGCCATCGACCGAAGGTGCAGGAGGTACGTAATCTCCTCGGGGCTGAGCTTGTCGCCGGCCTTCACCGCCGCCTTGCACGCCATCGTCGCCATCAGGAGGTGGAGTAAGGCTTCCTTCGCGGGCGGCCGGTCCTGCGTCAGGAGGTGGTCGACGACGCCCTGGAAGATTTCGTGCGGCGGCTTGCGGCCGAGCAGCGTCGGGTAGCTGGAAAGGAGCACCGTGTTGCCGCCGAAGTCGCTCACCTCCAGCCCCAGTTCGCGGAGGGCGTCGGCCGCGTCGAAGACGACCGCCGCCTGCCCGGCCGGCAGGTCGATCGGCTCGGGGATGAGCAGCCGCTGGACTTCGAGTTTGCCGTCACGCACGCGCTTGCGGAGCTGCTCGAACAGGATGCGCTCGTGCAGGGCGTGCTGGTCGATGACGAGCATCCCGTCGGCCGTTTCGAGGACGAGGTACGAGTCGTGGACCTGCAACGCCGTGCCCGCCGGCGGGAGGGGCAATGGGAAGGGGGCGGGTGACGGGGCTGCCGGTTTCTCGGGCGGCCGCTCCGCGGGTTCCGCGGAGCGGAGCGCGGGCGATTCTGGGGGACTCACCTGTTCCGCCGCACTCCGCTCCGAGGGCTCCGCGTCGCGGCCACGCGGGGGCGCGTCGAACGGCGACGGCACCGGCGGCACGTCGCGGCCCACCGCCCCGACTTCCCACGGGGCCAGCGTCCGCTCGGCCGCCTCCCGCCGGGGCGAGAAGAGCGACTCGGGCGGTACCGCCTGGGAGTACGGCACGTCCGGCACCTCGTCCGCCCCGGTCGGCACCTGGAGGTGGGGGACGAGGTTCTCCTTCAGGAGCCGGTTCTTCACCGTCGCCCGCACCAGCGAGTAGACCAGCGAGTTCTCGCGGAAGCGGACCTCGGCCTTCGTCGGATGCACGTTCACGTCGATCTGGTCGGGCGGCACCGTGAGGAACAGCACGCCCACCGGGTAACGGCCGACCATGAGCAGCCCGCGATAAGCCTCTTGCAGCGCGTGGGCCACGCTCCGGTCGCGGAACGGCCGGCCGTTCACGAACAGGTATTGCAGCTTGGCGTTCCCCCGGTCGCACTTCGGGTCGCCGACGAAGCCGGTCAGCCGCAGCGGGCCGGGGCCGCTGTCGAGCATGTAAAGGGCGTCCGTCACCTCGGAGCCGAAGAAGAGCGTGAGCCGGTCGGCCAGCCCGGCCGACGCGGGGATTTCGTACACGAGCTTGTTGTTGTGCCGAAGGGTGAGGTGCAGGCCGGGGTTGGCGAGGGCGAGCTTGGTGACCGTCTCGCAGGCGTGGCCGAGTTCGGTGCCGACGCTCTTGAGGAACTTCTTGCGGGCCGGCACGGTGTGGAACAGGTGCCGCACTTCGACCCGCGTGCCCGCCGCCCCGTTCCACGGGCGGACCGGGCCGAGCGTCCCGCCGTCGCAGCGGACCTCCGCCCCGCTCGCGGCCCCCTGCGGGCGGGATTGCAGCGTCACCTGGGCCACCCCGCCGATGCTGGCGAGGGCCTCGCCGCGGAAGCCGAGGGTGCCGATGCGGAACAGGTCGTCGGCGTCGGCGAGCTTGCTGGTGGCGTGCAGGGCGAAGGCCAGCGGCAGCTCGTCGGCCGCGATCCCGCACCCGTCGTCGACCACGCGGATGAGGTCGATGCCGCCCACGTCGAGGTCGATGTCGATGCGGGTGGCCCCGGCGTCGACGGCGTTTTCGAGCAACTCCTTGACGACGGACGACGGCCGCTCGATCACCTCCCCGGCGGCGATGCGGGCGACGACTTCGGGCGGGAGCTGGTGGATGCGCGGCATGGGGAATCGTGGGGTGGTTCTGGCTTGGATGGCTGGACGAGTACGCGATCACCCCGGCGGGTTCCGCCGCAGGGCGTCGAGTTCGGCTCGGAGCTTTGCCACCTCGGCCTCGGCTTCGACTCGGGCGCCGCGCTCCCGCTCGGCAACCGCCTCCGCCCGCTCCCGCTCGGCCTTCTCGTAGTCCCGCTCCATTTCGGCCGAATCCCTGGCGTCGTCCGCGAAGCGGGCTTTCGTTTGAGCCAGTTCGAGGGCCAGTTCCGCCCGCCGCGCCCGTGCCTCGTCCGGGCGGAGGATGACCCGCCCGCCGCCCGGCTCGCGAAACACAAGCCGCAACCCTTCTCGGTCGAGCCGCAGGCCCAGAACCTCGCTCACCAACTGGCCGTGCTGGCGGGGAACCGGCTGGTACTCGCCGTCCACGAGCCGATAGTCCTGGAGCGACGGCTCAAGGTACTCCTCGACCGGGTCGAACAGGAAGTATTCCTTCACCTTCCAAATGTCGCGGTAGACGAGGTACTTCTCGTCCGTGTCCTCGGACTGGGTGCTGCGGGAGGTGATTTCGAGGACGAAGTCGGGGAAGCGGTCCTCCTCCCACGTCTTGTACAAGTCCCGTCGCTTCTTCGGCACGCCGAACACCACCATGACGTCGGGCGAGCGGTGCCGGCGGCCGTCCCCCTTCTCGAAGTAAACCATCAGGTTGCCCGTGACGTAAACGTCCGGGCGGTCTGCGAAGTGCCCGTCGAGCGTCTTGATCGCGTCGAACATCTGGTCGCGGTGAACGTCGGTTTCGGCCATCGGCTTGCCGTCCGAGGTGGGGTAAACGGTATCGTCGGTCAGGGTCGAAGCCGCGGTCGCCATGTCGTGCCTCCCGTGCGTTCACGCGCCCGCCGCGTCCGGCCCCTTTTTCCACTCCTGAAGCTTGCGGTACAAGGTCCGTTCGCCGATGCCGAGGAGCTTCGCCGCCTCCTCGCGGTTGCCGGCGGTCAGGTCCAGGGCCTTCTCCATGTAGTACCGCTCCACCTCCTCCAGCGGCCGGCCCACGAGGCGGTCGGGGCCGGTCGGCGGGGCGTCGTCGGCCCCGGGCGGCTTCACGCCGGCGTCCTCGGGGAGGTCGTCGAGGGTCAGTTCGCCGTCGAGGTCGAGGACGATCATGCTGTCGAGGAGGTTGCGGAGTTCGCGGACGTTGCCCGGCCAGTCGTAGGCCTCGAACGCCTTCCACGCCGCCGGGGCCAGCCGGGCCGGTGTTTTGCCGTGCTTCTTCGACAGCTCCTTGAGGAAGTGCGCCCCGAGTTGCGGCAGGTCTTCTTTTCGCTCCCGCAGGGGCGGCAGCTTCACCGTGCCGACCTTCAGGCGGTAGAGCAAGTCCTGGCGGAAGCGGCCGGCCTTCACCTCCTCGGCCAGGTCCTTGTTCGTGGCCGCGATCACCCGCACGTCCACCACCTGGCTCAACCCCGACACGATCACCACCGCCCCCGCCGGGAACTCCCCCGTCACCTCCACCTGCTCGCGGTCCCGCTGGCCGAGCTTCACTTCGACCGCCTTCGCCTTCGCTCCGTCCACGACGAACACCTTGTTCACCCCGGCGAACGCCACCACGGCGGCCGGGGGGACGACCCGGACGGCGTCGTCGGTCCGCGTCAGGACGGTGGCCTTGGCGAAGGTGCCGGCCTTGAGCGCGCCGTCGCCGTTGGGCACCTCGACCTCGATGCCGAACGTCCGGCTCGCGGCGTCCACGGTGCGGTTCACGCGGGCCACCACGCCGCGGAACGGGCGGCCGGGGAAGGCGTCCACCGTCACCTCGGCCGGCTGGCCCACCTTCACCTCGGCGACGTGCTTCTCGGGCACCGCCGCCTTCAGCTTCAGGACGTGGTCGACCACCAGGCGGAAGACGTTCGTGGTCGGCATCGTGCGGATCATCTCCCCCTCGCCGACCATCCGCTGGGCCACGGCGTACCGGAGCGGGCCGGCCGCCGGGCCGACGGCCGCCGCCCACGCCGCCCACCCCGGCGGCTCGGGGGCCAGCAGGTGGCAGTCGCGGAGCTTCTGCTCGGCCGTGGCCACCGCCGCCGCCTTGAGCCGGGCGGCCGCGAGCGTGGCCCGGGCCTCGGTGAGCGCGAGCAGCGTGTTCGCCTCGGCCAGCCGCAGGTCGGTGCGGGCCGTGTCGAAGTCCTCGCGGGACGTGGTGCCGCCGTCGAAGAGGCCCTTCACCCGGGCGAACCGGCTCTTGGCGTTGTCCGCGCTCACCGCCGCCCGCACCACGGCGGGGACGTTCACCGGGTCGAACGGCCCGACCGGCAGCGCCTCCAGCCCGAGCCTGGCGAGTTCGGCCTCCAGCCCGCGGCGGGCTTCGGACAGCGCGAGTTCGTAGTCCGTGGGGTCGAGTTCGAGCAGGACTTCGCCCGGGATCACGGTGTCGCCCACGTCGCGGAGGACGTGGCTGACGCGGCCGTCGACTTTCGTGGTGAGCTGCACGTCGTCGTACCCGTGGAGCGTGCCGACGACCGGCACCGAGCGCTGGAGGCGGACCGTCCTGAGCGGCACGGTGGTGACGACGACCGGCGGCTGCTCGGCGGACGCGGTGGCCTCCGCGGCCGGCTTCGAGCAGCCGGGCAGCGCGGCGTGCAGGGCGACGAAGGCGAACAGCCCGGCCGCCCCAAACCTCGCCCGCCCCAGGGGGCACTTGCGAGGCGGCCGGGCGACGGCCGCGGGGCGGTGGCGGAGGATGATGGCGATGTCGATCAGGTCTCGCCGGCGGGCCGCGCCGGCGGGCGAATCGGGCGGGGTCGGTGCGTTCATGTCGTCACCTCCGTGAGCCTGAAAACGTCGGTCGTTGTTCTGTTCCCATCTGGGATGGGTGGTCGCAACCCCTCCCCCGACCCCTCCCTATAAGGGAGGGGAGAAAGAGAGACGTCCGGCTCCTCCTCCCCTCCTAGGGGAGGGGGCCGGGGCGAGAGGTTCCGGCCTTCGCCCGCTCGGCGTCGGTGACGATGCCGAGGAACAGCACGTCGAGGATGTCGCGGGCCTGCACGTCCGGGTCGGCCGGGCGGCCGGCCAGGAGGTTCGTGAGGATGGTCCCGTACAGCAGGTCGCCGACCACGTCGAAGAACCGCTCCGGCGGCATCGGGCGGACGACGCCGGACGCGACCAGCCGCTCGAACAGCGCGGCGTGCTGGCAGTCGCAGTCGTCGCCCTGCTTCTGGACGAAGTAGAGTGGCCGGTGGTGGTGCGGGAAGGCGGCCCGCTCCTGGATGAACAGCTCGGCCATCTCCGGCCGGCGGTGGAAGAACCCCAGGTACTCCCGCACCGCCCGGCGGACGACCCCGGCCGGGTCGCCGGCCTCCGCCGCGAGCACCCCGTCCATAACCGCATTCAGCTCCTCCAGGCCACGCTCGACGGCGGCCAGGAAGAGGGCTTCCTTGGTGGGGAAGTAGCGGTACACGGTCCCCTTCCCGACCCCGACGCGGTCGGCGATGACCTGCACGTCGGCGGCCGCGAACCCGACGCCGGCGAAGACGCGGGCGGCGGTGTCGAGGATCTGGGCCTTGCGGCGGCCCCCGAGGTCCGGGTCGCGGGGCCGGCCGGGCTTGCGGGCGGGAGCCGGGTCCATGCCGTACCTGCGGGTGGGGTTTTAGTTAACGGACGAGTCCGTCCGGTAATCAAGGATAGACTCACGCTCGGCGACAGGCAAGAGCAAATGACGCGGGGGAAGGTTCGCGGGAATGGGGGTGAGGGGCGAGTACACATACGAAGTCATACCACTTTACCACCCCCGGGCCGTACGGGAGGAGCAAGTCTTGCAGTAACCAAGACTTCCGCCCGATGCAACGCGCCAGAAGCGGTAAAATGCGGTAGCGATTTCCCCGCTGTGGGCCGGCCGGGAGTCGCTACAATGACGGTATCCCGCCGTCAGGAAGCCCCCCGACATGCCCGTGGACTGGTCCCCGCTGGTCGATTTCCTCCTCGCCCACGACCGCCCGCTGCTGATGACCCACATCCGGCCCGACGGCGACGGCCTCGGCGCGCAACTCGCCCTGGCCGACGCCCTGCGGGCCCGCGGCAAGCAGCCGCGGGTGGTGATCGCCAGCTAGCACCCGCCGCGGTACGAGTACCCCGACCCGACGCGGACGCACATCGCGCAGTACAAGCCCGGGGGGGCCGCCGCGTTCGCCGACCGCGACTGCGTGGTCGTGCTGGACACCGGGACGTGGAACCAACTGGGCGACTTCGCCGACTATCTGAAGGCGTCCCCCCTGCCCCGGGCGGTGGTCGACCACCACCGCACGCAGGACGACCTCGGCGGCCTGCGGGTGGTGGACACCGACGCGGAAGCCACCGGGCGGATGGTGTACGACCTCGTGCGGGCGCTCGGGGTGCCGCTGACGGCGGCGATGGCCCAGAACCTGTTCCTGGCCCTGGCCCACGACACCGGGTGGTTCCGCCACGCGAACACGACGCCGGCCACGTTCGCCCTCGCCACCGAACTGACGGAAGCGGGGGCGAACCCGACGGCGACCTACGAGCGGCTGTTCGAGGCGTCGTCGCTGGCCCGCCTGCGGCTCACCGGCAAGGCGATGGAGCGGCTGGCCACGCGGGCCGGCGGGAAGATCGCCTACCTCGAAGTCCACGCCGCCGACTACGAGGCGACGGGGGCCGTGCCGGGCGACACGGAAGACCTCATCAACTACCCCCGGAGCGTGATCGGGGTGGAGATCGCCCTGGTGTTCCTCGAACAGCCCGAGGGGGGCACGAAGGTGAGCTTCCGGGCGCGGTCGGCCGACGTGTCGAAGCTGGCCGAGGCGTTCGGCGGCGGCGGCCACAAGCTCGCCGCCGGCGCGAGAGTCAACAAGCCGCTGGCCGCCGCCCGGGACGAGGTGCTGGCCCTGACCGAACGCGCCCTCCCCGAGTAGCCGCCCCCACCCTCCCACCGCCGGGGTTTCCCCATGCTCCGCCGCCTTTTCTGGGCCGTCCGCCGCGACCCGGCCGTCCGTTTCTCCCTCCGCGACCTCCCGGGGCCGGCCAAGCTCGTCGTCGCCGCCTTCCTCATGGCCGTCGGGCTGGGGTACGTGTCGGCGATGGTCCAGCTCCACATGCAGCACTCGGACCGGGACGGGAGCGGGCTGCCGACGGCCGAGAACGTGATCGCCGTGTTCGCCGGCAAGCGGTGGCAGAAGGGGGAGAAGGACGGGGCCGGGCCGCCGCCCAGGAGCAAGTTCGAGGAGCTGCTGTCCGGCGACCCGACGGCCGACGACCTCACCAGCAAGAACATGACCCCCGCCCTGTTCGCCCTCGACGCGGCCGACTACCAGAAGCGGCGGGCCGAGAACCCGGCCGACGCGGCCCGGCTGGACGCCGAGCGGCACGGCGAGCGGCTGGCCCTGCTGGCCTGGGCCACGTCCGCCCCCGCCGCCCGCAAGAAGGCCCACGACGAGGACCGCTTCACCCTCCCCAAGGACCGCGTCGGCCAGCCGCTGACGACCGACTGGACGGACAAGGACAACCCGGAGACGGTGAAGGTCCGCACCCTCCTGCTGGCCCGGTGCGTCCGCTGCCACAAGGAGGGGTCGGAGGCCGGGTCGTACCCCCTGCGGACCTACGACCAGTTGATGAAGTACCTGCCGACGAGCCAGGCGGTGCCGCCCGAGGGCGGGTACGTCGACTCGGGCAAGCTCATGAGCCTGGAGAAGCTCACCCAGTCGACCCACGCCCACCTCCTGAGCTTCGCCGTCCTGTTCGCCCTGACCGGGCTGACGTTCGCGTTCACCGGCTACCCGGCGGCCGTCCGGGCGGTGATCGCCCCGGTCGTCCTCGTGGCCCAGGTGGCGGACGTCTCGTGCTGGTGGCTGGCCCGCCTCGACGGCGTGGGGCCGTACTTCGCCATGACCATCCTGGCCACCGGGGCCGTCGTCGGGCTGGGGCTGTCGTGGCAGATCGTGTTCAGCCTCTTCGACCTGTACGGGAACCGGGGCAAGGCGGTGTTGGGCGCTCTGTTCCTGCTGGCGGCCGGGGCCGGCGGGGTGCTGTACGTGGCCAAGGTCGCCCCCTTCCTGAAGAATGAGCGGGACGAGAAGGAGCAGCTCAAGGCGGCCGCCCCGGCCCCGGTCCCGGCCACGGCCCCGCCGAAGGCCGCCGCGGGGGTGTCGGCCGGGCCGTCCGAGCTGGAGCAGTTCCTCACCGGCCCGGCCCCGGCGGGCGGGCGGCCGTGGGGCGGCCGGAAGGCCGGCGTCAACATGGTGCCGGCGTTCTTCGACAAGGACGGGGCCGACTACAAGAAGATCATGAAGGGCGGGGACGAGGACGAGAAGCGGACGCTGACGGCCGAGCGGGACGGCGAGCGGGCGGCCGTGCTGGCGTGGGCCCGGGCCGCCCCGGACGCCCGCAAGAAGGCCTACGACGACGACGCCTTCCCCCCCCCGGCGGCCCTGGCCGGCCAGCCGCTCACGGCCGACTACCGGGCCGACGGCGGGGCCGTGAAGGTGAAGTCGATCCTCAACGACCGCTGCGGCCGCTGCCACTTCCCGGACGGCGAGCAGAAGGAGTTCCCGCTCGACACCTACGACGGGCTCCTGAAGTACCTCGGCCCGACGGCCGCCCCCGCCGACGGGAAGGGGGCGACGGCCCCCATCCCGGCCGCGAAGGACGAGTGACACCCGCGTAGCCACGACGCGGAGTCCTCGGTGCGGAGCGCGGGGGGCGCACTAGCGTCACGCGGGCCCGCGGGGGGCTCCCCCGCGCCCCGCCGCGGACTCCCCGGCGCG
>JANPKP010000682.1:0-6475 GCA_031426095.1 Gemmataceae bacterium | reverse complement strand
CCATGTCCGAGTACCGGGTGCCGCTGTACCGCCGACGGACCAGCTCGTAGTAGAAGTACGCCGACCCCGGGTGGTGGGTCCGCTCGTAGTACTCGGCCGTCTTGAAGTCCTTCTCGGCCTGCTGGGCGCGGACGGCCAGCTCGGCCTTCGTGAGGGCCTGGGCCATCTCCGGGTTCTGGTTCATCTCGGGGATGGTGGCCTTCGCCTGGTGGATCAGTTGGAGGGCCTCGGCGCACTTGCGGTTGTCGTACACGGCCCCGCCGGTCGAGTTGTTCTTGGCCTGGATGGCGAGGGCGACGGCCTGCGGGCGGTACGGGCTGTCCTTGTGCAGCTCGGCCAGCTGGCTGAAGTAGTGGTCGGCCTCCTGGAAGTTGCCGCGGACGTAGTTCACGTACCCGCACCAGAACAGGGCCTGGTCGGCCGTCGGGCCGACCACGTCGTGCGTGTGAACGTGGTCGAGGGCTTCGAGGGCGCGGTCCTCGGCGGCGAACGTCGGCTTGGTCTTGTCGGCGACGTTCGGCCAACTCAGGGACTTGGTGAGCACCCCGTGCTCGCCCTTGCGGGCCTCGATCTCGTTGCGGAAGTCGTCGAGCCAGTAGTCGGCCACCTCGAACATGCGGGCGCACGCGGCCTGCCGGTGGGCCCCGGTCGGGTGGTCGACTAGGAGCTTGTTATAAGTGTCCACGGCCTCGGGGTACGACTTCTCCATCCGCCGGCACTCGGCCTGGACGAACCGGGCCTCCTCGCAGGTGGCCAGGGCGTTGTTCTTGTTGTCGGCCACGTCCTTCAGGATGGAGCGGGCGGCCGCGTACTCGCCGGCGTCGTAGAGCCGCTTGCCCTCGGCCAGCTTCTCCTCGGCCCTGGGGTCGTCGTAGGTGCCGTGAACGAACCGGGCGGTCTGCGTCCGGGTCTCCTTCCACGACGTGCAGCCGGTACCCCCGCCCGCAAAAACGGCGGCGAGGGTGGCGGCGAACAGTCGGCCGGCGGGCTGGGTCATGACGCCTGTTCCCCCTGCGATCCTTCGCCCCGAACCCCACCAACCCCAGCCGGTCCTGGCGGGGTTATGTCGTCCCGTCGAGGTACGCCAGCAGCCGGGGCCGGCGGCCGAGGACGTAGCTCACAGTCTGGCCGAACAGCGGCCTCAACTCCCGCCGGACGCCGTCGCCCCAACCCGGGGGCGGCGACCCGCCCTCGTCGGCGGCCAGGTCGCGCAGCGCCGACCACGCCGGGACGGACAGCCAGCGGAGGTCGCGGGCCGCCGGCCGGCAGGCCGGGCAGGTCGCCCCCCCCGCCGCCGGGCTGTACGGCACCCGGGCCGCCCCCGGCTGTGGGGCCACGTCCACCCCGCACCCGGCGCACGTTTCGAGGCGCGGGCTATATCCCAGCTCCCGGAGCCAGACAAGCTCAAACCGCGTCACGAGGTCGAGGACGCCCGGCGGGGTGGCGGACGCTTTGGGCGAATCGGCGGCGGAAGTGGAGGTTAGGGCATCGGCCAGCCCCCGGAGCGTGTCGAGTGCCGCGTCGTAAAGCACCGGGTGCGGGTCGTAGTCCTGGGTGCCGTCGGCCAGGAGTTCGGCGACGTAGTACCCCGCGTACAGGGCGTGGAGGTCGGCCCGGACGGCGGGGAAGCGTTCGACCAGTTGGGCCTCGGTGAGCAAGTCGAGCCCGCCGGACCGCGACCGGAGGAAGACGACCCGGCAGACGGTGAGCAGGTCGAAGGCGATTTCGAAGCTCGACTTGAGCCGCCGCCCGCCCTTGGCCAGCCCGCGGACCTTGCCGAACTCTCGGGTGAACAGCGTCGTGATGCGGCTGGTCTCGCTCCAGTCGCTCCCCCGGACCACGAGGGCGACGGCCTTCTCGGCGGACATGCGGCGGCGGCCTCGTGGCGGGGCGTGGGACACGGAACCACCGCACCACCCTACACGAACCCCGGCCGTCCCGCGAAGATGACTCCATGCGCCACACCATCCTGCTCGCCGCACTTCTTGCTGTCGCGGCCGACGCCCCGAAAAAGGTGCTGCTCGTCGGCTCGGCCCCGGACACGCACCCGGCCAAGACGCACGAGTACATGGCCGGCGTCGAACTGCTGGCCAACTGCCTCAAGACGGTGCCCGGCGTCGAACCGACCGTGGTGAAGGCGGACGCGAAGTGGGCGGACGGCCCCGAACTGATCGGCCGGGCCGACGGCGTCGTGATCTTTCTGACCGAAGGGGCGAAGTGGGTGTCCGCCGACGCCAAGCGGCTGGAGGCGTTCCGCGCCTTCGCGGCCCGCGGCGGCGGGCTGGTCTGCCTCCACTGGGGCATGGGCACCCGCGACATCGCCCCGGTGGACGCCTTCGTGGCCCTGTTCGGCGGCTGCCACGGCGGACCGGACCGGAAGTACAAGTTCACCGACGCGGCCGTCGCCGTCACTGACCTGAAGCACCCCATCACCGCCGGCGTGAAGGACTTCGAGGTCCGCGACGAGTTCTATTTCCGCCTCCATTTCCCGGAGGACGGCGGGGCGAAACCGATCCTCGCCGCCACGCTCGACGGCAAGCCGGAGACGGTGGCGTGGGCGTGGGAGCGGCCGGCCGGCGGGCGGTCGTTCGGCTTCAGCGGGCTGCATTACCACGATAACTGGAAGCGCGTCGAGTACCGCCGCGTCGTCACCCAGGGCGTACTCTGGGCGCTCAAACTTCCCGTACCCGAGGGCGGACTCGCGCTCGAACTGCCGACCGCCGACTATGAATTGGGCAAGAAGTAACCCCCGTCCCCTTTACGGACCGCCGTCACCGATGCCGAACCTCGCCGACCTCCGCGAGAACTACACCCGCGGCGGCCTTTCCGAAGCCGATGCCGGGGACGACCCCGTTGCCCTGTTCCGCCGCTGGTTCGACCAGGCGCTCGAAGCCGACCTGCCCGAGCCGAACGCCATGACGCTCGCCACCGTGGGGGCGGGCGGGCTGCCGGCGGCCCGCGTGGTGCTGCTCAAGGGGCACGACGAGCGGGGCTTCACCTTCTTCTCGAACTACGAGAGCCGCAAGGGCCGGGAGATCGCCGCCAACCCGCACGTCGCCCTCGTTTTCCTCTGGCACCAGCTCGAACGGCAGGTGCGTGTCGAGGGGCCGGCGGATGTGGTGACGGCCGCCGAGTCGGACGCCTATTACGCGTCGCGGCCGGCCGGCAGCCGGCTCGGGGCGTGGGCGTCGCGGCAGAGCGAGGTCATCCCCGACCGTGCGCTTTTGGAACGAGAGCAGGCCGAGTTGCTGGCCCGCTTCGCCGACGGGAATATTCCCCGGCCCGCGAACTGGGGCGGCTATCGGGTGGTGCCGCGGGTCATCGAGTTCTGGCAGGGCCGCCCGAGCCGACTGCACGACCGCGTCCGCTTCGCCCGCCGGCCGGACGGGGCGTGGGCCCGCGACCGCCTCTCGCCGTGACCGTGAGACGGGGTCGGGAGTGACTTCGGTGAAATAAACCCGGCCCGTGGCACGTCTCCACTCGGCCGACTACGAATGGACCGTCCGCTTCACTGTGGAAGAGGAACGACGTATGAGAGCGACGATACTGACCGCCGCGGTGGCCCTGGCCGGCTGCTCGGGCGCGGGGGTCGCGGAGGAGAAACCGATGAGTGGCACCGCGCTCGACTTCAAGATGAAGAGCCTCGACGGCAAGGAGGTCGACCTGGCCCAGTACAAGGGCAAGGTCGTCCTGTTCGTGAACGTGGCCAGCAAGTGCGGGTACACTCCGCAGTACACCGGCCTGCAAGAGCTGTACGGCCGGTTCGAGAAGGACGGCCTGGTGGTGATCGGGGTGCCGTCGAACGACTTCGGCAAGCAGGAGCCGGGGACGGACGCGGACATCGCCAAGTTCTGCGAGAACAACTACAAGGTGTCGTTCCCCATGCTCTCGAAGGTGGTGGTCAAGGGGAAGGACAAGGCCGACTTGTACAAGTACCTGACGGCCAAGGAGACCGACCCGAAATTCCCCGGCGAGGTGGCCTGGAACTTCGAGAAGTTCCTGATCGACCGCAAGGGGACGGTGGTCGGCCGGTACAAGTCGGGCGTCGACCCGAACGCCGACGAGCTGACGGCGGCCATCAAGGCCGAACTCGCCAAGAAGTGATCGGGAGCGAACACAATCCCTGAGCCCACCCGTGATCACGGGTGGGCTTTCTGCATTCCCGAGCCCCACCATGCCCCCCCTCGTCTGGCAGTGCGGCCGCCACCGCTTCGACATCGGCACCCGGCCGCTCGTCATGGGTATCGTGAACGTCACCCCGGACAGCTTTTCGGACGGCGGCTTGTTCCTCGACCCGGCGGCGGCCGTCGTTCACGGCCTGCAACTCGTCGCCGAGGGGGCCGACATCCTCGACGTGGGCGGCGAATCGACCCGACCCGGGTCGCCGCCTGTGCCGGCCGACGAGGAGTTGCGTCGCCTCCTCCCCGTAGTGGCCGCCCTCGCGGAGAGCGCCGGCGTTCCCGTTTCCGTCGACACGAATAAGGCCGCCGTCGCCCGCCGCTGCTTGGAGGCGGGGGCGAGCGTCGTCAACGACGTTTACGGGCTGGCCGGCGACGGGGACATGGCCGGCGTCGTCGCCGAGTTCGGGGCCGGCGTGGTCGTCATGCACATGCAGGGGACGCCCGAAACAATGCAGGCCGACCCACGCTACGGCGACGTGGTGGGCGAGGTCGGCGACTTCTTCGAGGAGCGGTTGCGGTTCGCGGCCGCCGCGGGTATCCCGGCCGACGCGGTCGCCCTCGACCCCGGCATCGGCTTCGGCAAGACGCTCGCCCACACCCTCGATCTGCTTGCGAACCTCGGGTCGCTCGCCCGCCTCGGCCGGCCGGTCGTCCTGGGAGTGTCGCGGAAAGGGTTTCTGGGCCAAATCACGGGTCGGGCGAGGGGCGAGCGGGCGGCCGCATCGGTGGCCGTCGCCACAATTGCGGCGGCCCGCGAACACGCGCACGTCCTGCGCGTCCATGACGTGGCCCCGACCCGCGACGCGGCCGTGCTGCTCGACGCGATCAATCGGTCTCGCCGGTGAGCGGCCGGACCTGCTACAATCAGTCACGGTCCGTTCCCTCCCCCGAGTTTCGCCGTGAGTGCCGACCTCCCGACCGAACTGCTGACGAGTCCGCCCGCCACGTTCCCCGACAGCGGGACGCCGTCCGACGCCTTCCCCGCGCTCTGCCTCGACCTCGCCCGCCGGGCCAAGCGGGCGTCCGGCCTGCTCGCGTCAGCCTCCGGGGCCGACAAGAATCGCTGGCTGCTGGCATCCGCCGCCGCACTCGAAACCCGCTCGGCCGAGATCACCGCCGCCAACGCGAAGGACGTGGCCGCCGCCCCCGGTTACGGGTTGAAAGCCGCCGCCATCGACCGCCTCACGATCACGCCGGCCCGCATCAAGCAGATGGCTGAGGGTTTGCGGCAGGTGGCCGCCCTGCCCGACCCAGTCGGCGAGGTCCGCGAGGGGAGCGTCCGCCCGAACGGCCTCCAAGTGGTGAAGGTGGGCGTGCCGCTCGGCGTCGTCTTCTTCATCTACGAGTCGCGGCCGAACGTGACGGCCGACGCCGCGGCGCTCTGCGTCAAGAGCGGGAACGCCGTCATCCTCCGCGGCGGCAAGGAGGCGATCCACTCGAACGCCGCCATCCACCGCATACTCGCCGACGAATTGGTCACGCTCGGGCTGCCTGAGGACGCGGTGCAGCTCGTGCCCGTGACCGACCGGGCGGCCGTCGGCCACCTCCTGCGGCTCGGCGACCTGATCGACCTCGCCATCCCCCGCGGCGGCGAGTCGCTCATCCGCCGGGTGGCCCGCGAGGCGACCATGCCGGTGCTCAAGCACTACGACGGCAACTGCCACGTTTACGTCGATGCGGCCGCCGACCTCGACATGGCCGAGCGGATCGTGGTGAACGCCAAGACGCAGCGGCCGGGGGTGTGCAACGCCGCCGAGAGCCTGCTCGTCCACGCCGCCGTCGCCGACCGGTTCCTGCCGCGAATCGGGACCGCGCTGAAGGTGAAGGGCGTCGAGATCCGCGGCTGCGACCGCACGCGGAAGCTTCTGCCGGACGCGACGCCGGCCACCGACGCCGACCACCGGGCCGAGTTCCTCGACCTCATCCTCTCCGTCAAAGTGGTCGATACCCTCGACGAAGCCGTGGACCACATCCACGCCTTCGGCTCGAAGCACACCGACGCGATCGTCACGGCCGACCTCGCGGCCGCCCGCCGCTTCACGCAGCGGGTGGACACGGCGGCCGTGATGGTGAACGCCAGCACGCGTTTCAACGACGGGTTCGAGCTGGGGCTCGGTGCCGAGATCGGCATCAGCACCGACAAGTTCCACGCCCGCGGCCCGTGCGGCCTGCGGGAACTGACGACGTACAAGTACGTGGTGACGGGCGTCGGCATCGTCCGGGGTTGATGCGGGAACCGACGCGGGCGGGGGGTCGCAGCGTCCATGACGACCGGGGTGTTCCTACTCGTCGGC
>JANPKP010000681.1:0-1513 GCA_031426095.1 Gemmataceae bacterium | reverse complement strand
GCTCGATGACCGCCCACAGGCCGTCCGGCAAGAGTTTGCGGGCCACGGCCGTTCCTCCGACGCGGGATGCCGTCAGAGTCGGGGAACCGGTGCCTCCCGGCAAGTAAAGTTAGGGTCTCTTAGACGTCCCTCCAGGCGGGCGTAATTGAGGGCGGCCTTGATCGTCTGGACGGCGAGCGAGCGGGTGGATTGCCCCCACCGGGGGTTGGCCTTGAGCCACGCGGTGGTGGCCCGCTGGCTGGCCGGGTGCCGGGCGGAGGCGTTCGAGCCCGAGGACGAGGACGAGTTCAAACACCTGTAGGAGGGGCCCTGCGCGACGAGCGCCGGGGCTTTTTTCGTCCCTCAGGACACCGCCCGGGCCGCGAACGACGCCATGGCGGCGGCGTTCTTGTCGATGCCCGCGTAGTTCGACCAGATCATCTTGGCGCTCGTCCCGACCAATTCGGCCGCCGCCTCCACCGGCACCCCCTTGAAGAGGGCGGCGGTGATGAACCCGGAGCGGGCGCTGTAGACGCTGGCGTGGGGGATGCCGAGCTTGAGGCACAGCCGCGACTGGCGGGAGTGGACCGTGTCCCGCTTCCACGCCGCCCCCCGGACGTTGCGGAACAGCAGGCCAGTGGGGTGCCGGCGGGCGAGGCCCGCGAGCAGGGCCAGCGTGTCCGGCGGGAAGTAGACGACGCGGCTCTTCCCCTTCTTGGCGTTCTTGTGCTCGCGGAGCACCACCCTGCCCTGCCCCCAGTCGATCATCGCAGCGGTGAGCTTGGCCGCCTCGCTGAACGGCCGCATGCCCGTGGCGAGCAGGATGGCGAGGAAGTCCTTGAACGGGCTGGTGGCGGCCTCCAGCAGGCGGGCCGACTCGTCCGGGGTGAGTACCCGCTCCCGGCGGGCGATCCGCCGCCGCTTGAGCTTCTTGAGCGGCGAGGCCGGCAGGTAGTCCTCGGCCACCGCCCAGTTGAACGCGGCCTTCAGGATCGTCACCACCAAGCCCCGCGTGGAGTTGTTCCAGGGCCGGGCGTCGAGCCACTCGTTCACCTCGTGGGCTTTGAGCGAGTCGGCCGGGCGGCGGCCGAAGGCGTTGGAGAACGCCTGCAGGTGGCCGTGCTGGACCCGCCAAGTCTCCGCCGCCTTGGCCGGGCGGGTGCGGTCGAGGTACTTGTCGCACAGCCAGCGGGCGGTGTGCCGTTTGGCCTTCGCGTGGGCGGCGGGGGCGTCGCCGGCCATCAGCTTATAAAAAGCCTTACGGGCCTCGGGCTCGGTCTTCGCGAGCTTGTGCTGGACGGCGTTGACCGTGGTCATGTACCAGCCGGTCGAGGCGCGGAACCAGATGGTGGCGGGGCGGCTCATGGCGGATACCGTGCAGTTGCCGTGCATTGTCCGGCCAGCGTGGCGGCGGAAACCCTAGAAATCCCAGGGCAAGATTAGTATATGCCGACCATCCTCGACCAAATCGTCGAAACCAAGTGGCGTGAGATCGAGGCCGCCCGAAAGGCGATATCTGCGGCCGACCTGGAGG
>JANPKP010000680.1:0-5488 GCA_031426095.1 Gemmataceae bacterium | reverse complement strand
GGGCCGGGGCGGGCGGCCGCGAGGCCGCGGCGGCGCGGGCGGGGGGCGGCGGGGCGTCGTCGAACGCGAACGGGTCGGCCGGCGGGGGCGGCGGGGCGGCCGGGGTCGGCACGTTGAAGCGGGTCTGGCAGCCGGGGCACTTGACCGAGCGGCCGGCGGCGTGGTCCGGGACGTTACCCGACTTTCCGCACGAGGGGCAGGCGGCGAGGATGGGCATTGGCGGAACCCGAGGGGAGGGCGAGACGGGGGAACACGGCTGACATGGTAACCACCGGCCGGGGGAGGTGCAACGGGGCGGGGGCCGGGAAACGAAGCGGCCCGGGCTTCGACGCCCGGGCCGCGGCGGGACCGTGGTTCGGACCGCGGCGGGTCACACCCCGGCGGTGGCGTACGGGCGTTCGGCGGCCGGCACCCCGCGGGGGAGCTTCACCACCATGACCGAGCAGGGGGCGTCCCGCATCACCCGCTCGGCCACGCTCCCCATCCGCTGCCGCTCCTCGCCGGTCCGGCCGTGGGTGCCCAGCACGATCACGTCGATCCCCGCGTCGCCGGCGTAGCGGACGATCTCGTCCGCCGGGTCGCCTTCGAGGAACTCGTGGTGGACGGCGATGTTGGGGTTCGCCGGGCGGATGCCTTCGAGCTGGGCCTTCCAGTGCCGGCGGCTGGCGGCCGCCGAGTCGCCCGAGTCGGGCGAGTAGACGTAGAGGATGGTCAGGCTCGCGCCGTACTGCTCGGCCATCCCGACGGCGTGGAGGTACGCCCGGTTCGAGTAGCTGGAGAAGTCGGTCGGGTAGAGGATCGTTTGGACGGGAATCATGTCACGCCCCGCCTGGGTTCGGCCGCCCGGTGTGCTTCCGTTCGGTCAGTATGGTAACATTCTATCGGCGCGATGCAAGAGGGCAGGACGCATTCGCATAATTTGATTCGGCCCCGCCGGTTGGCTCTCTCCCGCGTTACCGGTAAATCCGGTAGCGGTATCCGCAAGTCAATTTTGGGTAACGGCTAACAGCGGACGCGCCGCGCGTTTTGCGGTAAAATCTGGTAGCGATTGCCGTCTCACGACCGGGCCGCGACGGCCTCCAGCCCGAAGCCGAACGCCTCGCCGTGGACCCACGCCGGGACCGGCACGGCCGCCCGGTCGCGGCACGGCTCGTTCTCCACCCGGAACGGCCCCGGGAAGCTCATCCCCAGCCCGCCCGCCCCGCGGAAGAGCACCACCGGCTCGCCCAACCCGGCGAGGCTGACGTGGGCCTTCGGGCCGGGGCCGAGGATCAGGGCTTCGGCCATCAGCAGGACGCTGGTCACGGCCAGCGGGAAGTGGTGCCCGCTGACGAACTCCAGGCGGGCCGACGGGCTGACCGGGCTCGGCAGGTGGAACACGAACTGGCACGACGGGCCGAGCGTCACCCGGTCGCCGGGCTGGAGGGCGGCCCGCGTCACCGGCTTGCCGTTGATCGCCACCGCCCGCTGACTCTCGAGCACGTACCCCTCGGCGTCCCGCGTCAGCTCGGCGTGCAGCCGCGACACGTCGGCGAGCAGCGGCACGTCCACGGGGCCGTCGCCCGCCCCCTGCCCGAACGTCACCCGGTTGGCCGTGCAGACGAGGTAACCGCCGGCGTTGTTCACCCACAGGAGGAACCGCTTCGGCGGCCCCGCGGACGCCCCCGGCTGGGAAGCGGTCAGCCACTCCGGCGGCCCCGCGGGGCGCACCGGGCCGGCGAGCGACTCCACTTCCGGCGGCAGGCGGCGGAGCGGCGGCTCGTCGTCGTCCGCGGGGGGGGAACGGCCGGCCGACGCGGCGGGCACGAGGCGGCGGGGGGCGGTGGTCGTCAGCGGCTCCGGCGGCCGCACTTCGACGGGGGAGCGGTAATACGTCCGGGTGTCGGGGTTGAGCTTGGCCCAGGCGGCGGCCCGGAGGGTGCGGGCCTCGCGGTGCTGGGGGGCGGCCGCCAGGGCGGCGTCGGCGGCCCGGATGGCGGCCCGCCAGTCGGCGGCCTCGACGGCCGCGTGCAACTCGGCCAGCGCGTGGCGGAAGGTCTCGTGCCGGCCGCCCACGTCGGCGGCGAACCGCTCCAGGCCGGTCGGCGGGCAGCTCAACCGGGGGCGGACGCGGTCGAGGTTGACGCCGGCCAGGAGGAAGTCGCCGCGGTCGGCCGTCTCGGCGGCCAGCACCCAGTCCTGGGCGGCCTCCACGAGCGGCGGCAGGTCGGGGTGCCGCACGCCCCTCTCCCGCAGGCGTTCGGCCGCTTCCAACGCGGCCGGCGGGCGGCCGGCTTCGAGGGCGGCCCGGACCACGGCGACGCCGAACCTCGTGAGCGTCTGACGCAGCGCCGCGGCCGACGCCTCACCCGTGTTCAACCCCTCGGCGGCTTGCAGCTCGGCCCAGGCGGCGTCCGGGCTGTCGTTCCTCAAGAGGCGTTCGGCCCGGCGGACGTGGGCGGCGGCCACCTCCCGGGCGACCCGCCACGCCTTGCGGTGGCCGGCCGCCAGGAGCGGTTCGAGCAGGCGGTGGGCCTCGTCCGGGCGGTCGGCCCGGAGGGCCTCGCGGGCCTGTCGCAGCGAGAGCCAGGGGGACGGGGCCATAAGAGGGGCGTTCGGGGTTGCACGTTCCAGGTCTGCCGTTAGTTTCCACCGGCGGCCGCGCCGATTCAAGGGCCGGCCGGACTTTCACCCCGGCGCACAGCCCCTTCCGCCCTTCTTCACAATTCCACGCCGGGGCAGGAGGAGGAGTCGGTTGAACCCTTGAAAAGCCGTCCCGAGTCGCTTGCTTGAGGGCGGGGCGTGACGAAGGATTCATCCGCAATCGTTGATGCACGGTCACGACGGCCGTCCCGAAAGCGATTTCCCCGGGAAGATCGCACATGCCCACGACCGCCACGAACGGCGTCTCCGCCCGACTTGGCACCGGCTTCCACCCCCTCCTCGCCGAGAGCGAACACGCCCTCGACCTGCTCCCGGTCGCCGTCTACTTCGTGGACGCGGACGGCGTGATCCGGCGGTACAACCACGCGGCCGCCCGGCTGTGGGGCCGCCGCCCGGTGTGCGGCGACGCGGGGGAGAAGTTCTGCGGGGCGTACCGCCTCTACGGGCCGGACGGCACCTTCGTCCCGCACGCCTGCTGCCCCCTGGCCGTGGCCCTCAAGACCGGCGAGTCGGTCCGCAACGGCCAGTCCATTATCGAGCGGCCCGACGGCACCCGCCGGACGGCCCTGGTGAACGCCGACCCGATCCGCGACGGCACCGGGGCCGTCGTCGGGGCGGTGAACGTGCTGGCAGACGTCACCGACTGGACCCCGGCCGCCTGCCTCGAACAGGCCCGCGTCGCCACCCTGTCGGCCGAGGTCGGGCGGATCCTCGTCCGGGGCAACGCCCTCCGCCCCGTCCTCGGCGACTGCGCCCGGGCGACGGCCGCCCACCTCGACGCCGCCGTGGCCCGGGTGTGGCTCCTGAACGAGGCCGGCGACGCCCTCGACCTGTGGGCCGCCGCCGGGCTCGACCTCCCGGCCGACCCGGGCGAGGACCGCGTGCCGGTCGGCCCGGACGGGGTCGGCCGGGTGGCCCGGGACCGCCGGCCGTACTCGTCCGCGGCCGCCCCCGGCGACCCGTTCGTGCCCGGCCAGGCGTGGGTCCGGCGGGAGCGGCTGGCCGGGTTCGCGGCCCACCCGCTCGTCGTCGCCGACCGGCTCGTCGGCGTCCTCGCGGTGTACGGCAAGGGGGCGTTCCCCCGGGCCACCGTCGACGGGCTGGGGCCGCTGGCCGACGTGGTCGCCCTCGGGGTCGAGCGGCTGTGGGCCGAGGACGAACTGCGGGCCGCGAAGGAGGCGGCCGAGGAGGCGAACCGGCTCAAGGGCGAGTTCCTGGCCAACATGAGCCACGAGATCCGCACCCCCATGAACGGCGTCGTGGGGATGACCGAGCTGGCCCTCGACACCGACCTGAGCCCCGAGCAGCGGGACTACCTGGAGACGGTCAAGGTCTCGGCCGACTCGCTCCTGGCGGTCATCAGCGACATTCTCGACCTGTCCAAGATCGAGGCCGGGAGGCTCGACCTGGAGGCCATCGACTTCGGCCTCCGGGACACCCTGGCCGACGCCCTCAAGCCGCTCGCCGTGCGGGCCGACGGGGCCGGGCTGGAACTCGCCTACCGGGTCGCCCCCGGGGTGCCCGACGCCCTCGTCGGCGACCCCGGGCGGTTCCGCCAGGTGGTCGTCAACCTCGTCGGCAACGCCATCAAGTTCACGAAGGCCGGCGAGGTCGTGGTCGACGTGGGCCTCGCCCCCGCCGGCCCGGCCGGGGCGGGGGACGAAGCCGAGTTGCACGTCGCCGTCCGCGACACCGGCATCGGCATCCCGGCCGACAGCCAGCGGCGGGTGTTCGAGTCGTTCACCCAGGCCGACGGCGGCACCAGCCGCAAGTACGGCGGCACCGGCCTCGGGCTGACCATCTGCCGGAAGCTCGTGGCCATGATGCGGGGCCGCATCTGGGTCGACAGCACGCCGGGCGTCGGCTCGACGTTCCACTTCACCGTTCGCCTCGGCAAGTCGGCGTCCGCGGTCCCCCCGCCGCCGGCCCAGGCGATCGCCGAACTGCTCGGGCTGCGGGTGCTAGTGGCCGACGACAACGGGACGAACCGCCGCATCCTGGCCGACATGCTCGCCGGCTGGCGGATGCGGCCGGCGACGGCCGACGGCGGGGAAACGGCCCTGGCCGCCCTCCGGCAGGCGGCGGCCGACCGCCGGCCGTACCCACTCGTGCTGCTCGACGCCCTCATGCCCGGCACCGACGGGTTCGAGCTCGCCCGCCGCGTCAAGGCCGACCCGGCCCTGGCCGGCACCACCGTCCTCATGCTGTCGTCGGCCGGCCACCTGCCGGACGCCGCCCGCTGCCGCGAACTCGGCGTCGCCCGCCACCTCGTCAAGCCGGTCCGCCAGGCCGAACTGCTCGACGCCATCCTCGCCGCCATGGGCGGGGCGGCCGCGGCCCCCGGCGTCGGCCGGCGGTCGGGCACCACCGCCCTGCCCCGCCGCCCGGACGCCGGCAGCTGGCACGTCCTCCTGGCCGAGGACAACGCCATCAACCAGAAGCTGGCGGTCCGCATACTGGAGAAGCGGGGGCACACGGTGGTGGTGGCGGCCGACGGCCGGGAGGCGCTGGCGTGCCTGGACCGGGAGGCGTTCGACGCGGTGCTGATGGACCTGCAGATGCCGGACGTGGACGGGTTCGAGGCGACGGCCGCGGCCCGCCGGCGGGAGGTCGGCACTGGCCGCCACGTCCCGATCGTGGCCCTGACGGCGTGCGCCATGAAGGGCGACCGCGAGCGGTGCCTCCAGAGCGGGTTCGACGACTACCTGGCCAAGCCGGTCCGCGCCCAGGAGTTGTTCGACGCCCTCGGGCGGCTGCTGGTGGTGCCGGCGACGGCACGCGGATGAACGCGGACCGGGACGCGGCTGAAGAGGATCGGACCCGGGGAGCGTTCAAAGACGGGGGG
>JANPKP010000679.1:0-21039 GCA_031426095.1 Gemmataceae bacterium | reverse complement strand
GTCGATCAGTTCGCGTCGGATGGCCTGCCCGGCCAAGTTGAAGAAGTGCCTCAGGCTTTCGGGCCGAACCTCGGCCAGGGTGGCGTGCAGCCTGAGCAGCGATCCGTTGAGGATGTCGTCGGTTTCTTCGTGAGTTCGGACGGCCGGGAACCCGCCGAGCATGGCACGGGCTAAGAGCCGCAGCCGGTCGCACGCCCGGTTGAGCAGACCGGCACGGGCGTCGGGGTGACCCGCCTGGAGCAGATCGACCCATCGCTGCAAATCGGTCGTCGTGGTTCCCGTAAAAGACATGGGTCGCGTCCCGGAGTCGAGTGGCTCCGGGTGCCGCACGCCGCTTTCGCCCGAACCGCTCTCCACGGCTCATGTTATTTTCCGCCGACGTTCAGGGCGAGATCACCGCCTCACCCCACATTGCGGATCGGCCGAGTCGCCCCTGACAAAAAAGCTCGGAACTTCTGTCAGTGTTCGCAAGCCGCGTCCGCATGGTGGGGCGTAGCAGATTCTTTTGCCCCGTACCGGAGCCGAACATGCCCGAGCCGACGATGGTGAACAAAGCCGCCGACGCCGCCCGCGACCACTTCCTCGCCACCCTTCAAGAGACGTTCGGGCGGGACATCAGCGTCACGTTGCGGCCGGACGAGGTGCCGGTCTGGCAGGAGAAGGTGGACGTGTACTACACGTCGCCGTCCTTGACCGCGAGGTTGCTGGCCTTCTTCACCTCGATCATCGCCCTGGTCACCGGGATGAGGACGAGCGGGGTGGTGGTCTGCACGAACCGCCGGGTGGTGCTGGTCACCCGGAAGTTCTTCCTGTGGGTGCTTCAGACCGGGGCCACCTACGAGACGATCTTCTGCGACCAGTTGAGCGGCGTGGACGTGGGGTCGGAAGCGACCCTGGTGTTCCTGTTCAAGAAGAAGGTGATGCACCTGTACGCGGCCGGCCGGCCGACCGTGTCGCTGGCGTTCCGGCGAATCACCGAGCGGGAGTTGTTCGACCGGATGGCGAAGCTCACGGACGCCAAGTTCGGCGGCTGCTCCTGAGCCGGTCGCGTCCCGACCCGGCGAACCCGGATGACGTGCGGCGAATCGTTGAAGAGCGTTTCGGAACGAATAGCCATCGGGGAGTGCAAGGCCATGTCGATCTGGGGTATCCACCGCCGCACCCAGGCGGACCTGACGCCGTTCCGCAGGTGCCCGAGTTGTGGGACCGGGAGCCGGACGGATGTGTACTGCTGCGACACCTGCCGCACGCTCTTCTGCGAGAAGTGTGCGAAGGGGTGGGTGAACACTTACTGCCCGGACTGCGGGGCCGCGTGCGACAAGCAGAGGGACCACTACGGCTACGTCTGAGTGTCGTGCCTGCCGCCGGGGCTGGTCCGGCGAACTCAGCCCGCCGCGACCCGGCGGCGGGTGATCTCGATGTACCGCTTCTCCCGCTCGATGCCGATCACGCCCCCGGCACCGTGGTTCAGCCCGGCGAGCAACTCCGTTCCCGACCCGCAGAACGGGGACAACAATGTGCCGCCCGGCGGCAGCAGGTACTTCACCCAGAAATCGCACACCGCGTGCGGGGTGACCGCCGGGTGGTCCTCGGAGCCAGGAGAGCCGGGGTTCTTAGGGATCACCAGGCAGTTCGGCGGGACGCTCCCGCCCCGCTCGATAGCCGTCATGTGCATCCGCCCCGTCCGCCGCGTGCGGCCGGATGGCCCCGCCTTCAAATCCTAGGGCCGTTGCCGGGTGGTGACGGTATCAGTCGGCGTCCGAAGAACCGCCTGTTGGTTGCGGTGGCAGTCTGACGGGCCGAGCCACACGTTCCACTTCACGCTCGTCTTCAACAACCCGGTGTCGCGGTCGGTCCCGGCCGAGGGCAGGGCGTCGGGGACGTGCCAATAGCAGTCCTGAATCAAGTTCCACTCCTTCGCCGCCCACAGCACGAACTCGTAGGGCCAGAGTCGCATCCGACCGACCCGCTCGTAGTTCGACTGCAACACTACGACCATCGAGCCGGTCGGTTTCAGCACCCGGCGGCACTCGCGGACCACGACCCGCATCAGGTCGTGCCAGTCGGGTTCGGTGAGCCGCCCGTACTCGCGGCTCACTTCCGGGTAGGGCGGGTCGAACAGGGCCAGATCGACCGACGCCGAGGGCAGGGTCGGCAGCACGTCGCGGCAGTCGCCGTGGAGGAGCGTGGTGGCCGCGATCCGGGCCTGGCGTTCCTCGGGCGGGCGGTGGACGACCGGGGCCGGGCGGGTGGCCGGGTACGACTTCTCGTCGCGGCCGGTGGTCCGCTCCACCTGGGGAATTTCCCCACCTGTTGAAAGCTCCAGGCGGACGGACGCGACCGTGTGGTGGTCCACGCCGAGGTTCTTCGCCACCCGGCGGTTGCTCCAGGCGGGCGTCTCCCGGAGTTGGTCCGCGACCAGTTGCCGCCGCTGCTCACGATTCAGATGACGGCGGGCGAGGTTGAGCGACCGGGCGAGTGCCCTGATCTCGTCCTCGGTCAGCCCCTTCTGGACGGATTCGGGGCACTCGTAGCCGAGGGCGTCGGCAATCGCCCTGCGGTTGCTGCCGTCGATGATCCGGCCGTCCTCGGTGAGCAGGATCGGGACGAGGACACCGTGGACGGCGATGCTCGCCTTCAGGCCGTCGAACTCGTCGGGGGACAGTGGCGGAAGTTGGAGGACGGGGGCGTACTTCTTCCTGATCTTCTTCGCTGTCGGCATCTGCGGCTGGCTCCGGGTGTCCTCCGAGCTTACCTCGGGGGAACACCCGGTGCCAGTGGTGGGCAGCACGAAGTCGTCAGTCAGCCTGGCAGATGATCTTGTAGCGATCCGAAGCACGGCACCGGACGGCCAGGAGTGGCCCGCATGGCACGGCCTTCCCCCGCCGCGAGAGCGACTCACGCCATAACCGCTGGGTCACCGGGTCGGCCAGGTCGAGTGACCCCACCTCGCCGGCAACCGTCCCGACGTACTGCGGGGGCGGGCGAAGAGCGGCACGGATCGCGGTGGCGGTAACTAGGTCGCTCTGCTCGTCCAGCCAGGCGGCGTAGGCGAGCCAGGTCTGTCGGGCCGGGCCGCAGAGGGGTAGCGTGCCGGCCCATCCCGTCCGCACCTGTTCACCGAAGATGGCCGACCAGAACTCCATCTCTTCGACCGCGACCCGCCGGCCACGCGGGCGGGTGGCGAGGACCGGGCACTGCCGGGCAAGCCGGCGGATGCGGGCGGGCCTCAAGACCGCGTCACGCCGTCCCTCCCACGCCTCCACCACCAGAGTGGCCCTGGCGAGCCGGGCGAGCAGTTTCTCCCCGAGGGGACGGGGGCAGTAGCCCGTCCAGTCGAGCGTACCCCGCCTCAGGGGAATCGAGAAGTCGTGGCTGACGCAGTCGGCCGGGATCGGCCTGCGGAATTCCCGCTTCCAGCGGGTCGGACTGGCGAAGTCGTGATTGATCGCCGTTTCGATCCGCCGGAGCCGTGACCGGGCCGCGTCGAGCCGCCTGTTCACGACCACGATGGTACGCTCCTTCCGGTCGCTGGAAAGCTGCTTCTGCTGGACGCCAGGATGGCTGGATTGAACCATGTGCGATCTCCTTGTTGTTAGTCGTGGTAAGACAGGGCATCTGACCGGGGGGCAATCATGCACGCCCCCAATGTGGCTGTCAGTGCCAGGACGGGCATTCTTGTCGGTTTTTCAGGCCGGGGTGTGTTGGCCCGATAGTGACTCGACCTGGGCGATTACCGGGGCCAGGACAAGCGGTGGGGAACCCGCCCACAGCTTCTTGCGGACTCGCTTCTGGGCCGCTCGCCACCGTTTGGAGACGGCGACATCGGACAGCCCAAGCTCGTCCTCCACCTCCTCCCACTCCAACTCCTCGTAGTAGATGCGGCGGACGACCTCCCACTGCGTCCTCGGCAGGGTGCGAAGGAGCGTGTGGAAGGCTGTCCAGCGGGCGTACTCCGGCTGGGCGGCGGGCGGCGGCTCGGCGTGCAAGCGGTCGCACCACCACTCCCTGGCCGTAAGGTGTGCGGACCACTCGGCGTCCGAAAGGTACTCGGGGCAGTCGGCACGCGGGCGGACCAGCACTTTCGGGTACGCCGCCCCCTCGACGTTCAACTGGTCGATGGTGGCGTCCACGACCAGGCCGTCCACCTCCGTCCACCAGTGGCCGAGGTCGTAGTCGAGGAGCAGCCCGACCGGCTCCCCGACGACGTGCCCCTGGACCTGCACGGCCCCGTAGCCGGCCTTGACCAGAGCTTCGGTGACCGCCGCCGACGCCTCCCAGCAGACCGGGCCGGCCACCGGCCCCTGGACCATCGCCTCTCGGACCCGCCGGGCGACGGCGGCGATCCGATCATCCCGCTCGCCGGGCACGCATTCCTGTAGTCGAGGGCTGATCGCCATAAGGGTGTGGAACATGCTGCCATCCGCTCGCACTTGGGGAAACAGCCGACAAAATTGTCCGGCTTAGGTAGTGTCGGTCCTGACGTTGTCCCGCCGCTGGGCCTCCCGCTCATGGTGTCTCCGCGAGTCGCTGGCGGATGATCGCCTCCAGGGCTACCCCGGCACTGTTCGGTAGCGTCACGCTGAAGAAGTCGTCCCGGTAGGTCACCAGGGGCGGTTCGGCCACGACCTCCCCGCCGTACTCGTAGCCGCTCACGTCGAGCGTCGTGTACTCGTAGCCCCACCACACCTTGTTGCCGTCCCGGTCGGCTTTGCGGCTGTCGTCGGGGTCCATGTTGCCGAGCGAGTCGAGTGCCGCTTGGAGGCCACGACGGCTGATGACGACCTCGGCCATAGCTCGCCCGGCCTGGAAGTTGCACTTCACTAGGCCGTGCTTGCGGCTGTATCAGTAGTGGCTGATCGTCACGCCGTCGCCACACTCCACGTCCTGCATGTCCCGGTCGTCCAGCACCATGATGATGATTCCCCAGTTGTTGGTGATTTCGATGTTGGCAGGCCGGGCCGGCGGCTGTCCACGGGAGCAGGCAGGTACTCCCAGCCGTCAGCCCGGCAGTCTCAGTAGAACTCCAGCGGGCAATTCTCGGCGGCGGCGATCCGGCACGCCTCGGTCAAGAGCCGGGCGATCTCGGCGTGGTCCCCGGCCCAGTCTCGCGTGACCTCTTCCAGCCGGTCGGCCAGTGGGCCGCACGCCTGCGGGTTGATCTGTTGGGCGTCCTGGCCGTGGGCCAGCAGGGCGTCCTCGTCGTGTGCCACCAGGGTGGCGAGCGGGTCGTCCACCGGGTCCCAGGGGGTGTCGCCGCCGAACCCAAGCATCTCGTCCAGTACGATCCCGATGGACGCTGCGAGTCGCTCCTGGAGGCGGTCGAACGCCTGATACGAGAAGCTCGCCACAGGCCGGTTGCCCACGTATACCTCATGCCTCAGACACTCCGGCCGGTGGACCCGGAGGGCGGCTGTGGCGTGGACGATGACCTCTTGGTTCCGCCGCCGGGCCACCTCCTCGGCCTCCTCGCGGGTCCACGCATGGGGTCTGGCACCGGGGTGCCGCTGTATCTTCTTTTCGGCCCGGTACACCCGGACCCGCACGCCGCCGACCTCGACCTCCTCTGCCACCACAACCCAGCAGACACGGCTCATAATTCGTCCTCGTCTTGCCCGGGAACCTCGTCAGCTTCGTCGCACCACAGACACAGGTCGCCCGCGTACTCGACCCGCCTGCCACATCCTCCCTTCACCGGCCCGCCCTGATGCCGACCCTGCCCGGTCCATCCCTCCATCAGTGGCAACAATCTACATGGTCTGGATGCCGAATCACAAGACATACATCCACTGATCTGACAAACTAACATGGTGTACCAAACTTACATGGCGTCACCGAGAGTAGCCGACGCCATACAGCACAATGATTTGCGATACTTACACGGTTGGTTACACGGTGGGGCGAGCGGGGGCGGGGGGCAGGCGGGACCGGGGGTGAGGGAGAGGACGTAGGACACGGTGTTGGGCCGGGGCCAGTTCGCGGGACATGGTACTGGTGGGCGGCAGTCCCCGGCGGTATGGTGCTGGACCGGGTCTGGACGCCGGGTCACTGTCGTGCGGTGCTGGGCCGAGTCCAAACACAATGTGCGGTGCTGGGCCGGGACTGAGCTTGGGACGGGGTACTGGACCGCCCGTGAAATCGGTTTCGGGCTTAGGGCGACTCGGAGGGCGTCAGCCCGACGTGCCCTTGGAACCGGGGGTGATCGTAGGACACGGGCCTGGAGTCGCCGCAGTCCTGGGGCATGGTGCTGGGCCGGGGCCGGTGACCCGTGGTCGGCCCGGAGGCCACCGGGAGGCGTCAGCCGACCCCGCCCTGGCGACCGGCCTGGAGTCCTGGGACGCGGGTCTGGTGCTGCCGCATGACTACCGGCCTGTGCATGGTCCTGGGACTGCGAGGGTTTTCCTGCCGGAGGCGTTTCACGGCGAAATCTTTGATTAGAGGTGGTTACACCCGCCAGGTCATTACACCGCTAGGTCGTTAGTGACCGCCAGGTCGTTATATACCGCAGGTCATTACGCCCCCCAATCAGCGGCTCGATTTTTCATTTTCCGGCCGGATTTCCCAAAAGTCCTATCGCACTCCCACTCTACTGGTAGGTACTGTCATTCCCCTTCTCCGTGAGGGTCAAAAGCAGTCTACAGGAGGTTCGCCGTGTCTGAACGCTACATCCGGGGTCGAACCCGGACCAAGGAATGCCCGCTATCATTCCACGGGTGGTTGGTTTACAGTCTCCTCACCAGTTACGATAAGCCGGTGACGTATGAGACGGCCCGGATCACCCGCGACCTGGGCCTGTCCAAGGAAGGGGCCTACGCCGCACGCAAAGAACTTAGGCATCACCTCCTGCTGGACGACAAGTACCGGCCGGCCGAGGCCCCGCCCAACTGGTTCCACACGCGGGGCCGGGCCGAGGGCGAGGAGGGCGAGGGCCGTGCAGGGGCCTACATCCAGATCGGCCTTCCCGCTGAAGCCTGTCCGGTCCCGCTGAACGTGCTGGTTACGGCCTGCATCCAGCGGAGCTTCTGGAAGACCGGACGCCGGCTGGTAGGGGCAGGAACGGTGGTGTCTCTGACCGGCGTCTCCAAGAACACCGCCGGCAAAGTCCTCAAGGAGCTACGGGCGATGGGCGTCATCACTGAAACCGAGTTCGTCGGCATCCCCCAGGGCTGGGTGCGTCCCAAGCCGCAGCAGAAGACGAAGTGGGTCGAGATGTCGCACGCTGATCGGGCCAACGTGACGCTCAAGCGGTGCCTCGCCAAAGCCGCAACCGATGACTGGGAAAACTTTGTCCGGGACTACCCCGTTCTGCCGGCCCGCTGGAGCGACCCACCGACCGACCAGACCAGCACGGACGACCACCAGAAGAGTGCCCTCCTCACGCTCCGCAAGATCGCCTCCACCCTCTGCCGGGCCGAGTACCAGTTCGGCACGGTGTTCGGCTGGCTGATGGACATCCTCAAGTTCGGGGGCGGGGGCGGGTGGACGGCCGTGCTGGTGGTGGCGATCAAGGCTCAGAAGGTAGTCGAGTCGATGCACGCCCCACAACTCGGCCCGAACTTCGGCCTTCTGTGCGACGGGAAGCAGCGGGCGGCTCGGGCCAGCACCGCTTATGAGTTCTGCAAGCGATACAAGCATTGCCTCGCCAGCTTGTGGGCTTCGTGGAAGAAGTCAGGATACGCCAAGTCCTACTGGTTCAACCTGGGCGAGGTTTAAGACGATCCTGCCGAGCCGTCGCCCTACGAAATGAAGCCGCCCGCCCAGGAAGTCCTGAGCGGGCGGTGCCCATTGCCCTGGTTGCCTTTGTTTGCCGTAGGTGCCCTGAGGGCGGTGGTGGCGTGTTTGGCGTTGGTGGGCGGGCGGCGGTGAGGTCACCTCAGGATTAGCTATGACCGCCGGCCGGATTTTTCTGAGGGCGGCGGGCGATTTTTTCTGAGGCTAACGAAGACGACGTGTCCCTTCAGGGCGGGGCGGATGGAACCTAGCCACCCGCAGGCGTGGCAGATCATTAAGGCCGTCTGCCGCGAACTTGCCCCGTGCCGGCGATGAGAAGCAATGCCCTACGTGGAGTACGGCTCCGAGTCCCGGCTGCGAAACTGTGGGCCGCAAAGGCGGGTGCGGAATGCCAAGCCTTCCGAGCCACCTTACTCGTAATCCTTCAACTCCGGGCCGGTAATGGCCTTGGAACTCGCGGACGTGAAGGGGGTGTAGAACTTCACGCTGTTCGATTTCAGAAAGACAAAGTCAGGATCGGAGCCAACGTAGTCCACCGTCCCTGGAGGGAGCCACCCCTGGACGTTGGCCTCGTAAGCAAGCAGCCACTGACGGTCGTGTAGTTCACTGGCATCGTACGCACTGTTCCACGCTGCCGCGTTCACCCCCGGTGCCGCACCGACTCGGGCCGCGTCGAGAGCCAAGATGGCGACAGCGGCATCTTGCATCGCGGATATGGCACTGACGCAAGCGGCATTCAAGACGACCGAGAACCCCATCGCAGCCCATAACGACCACGCGACCTCGCTGCTATGCCCGAGTGGGGCGTGAGTCAGCACGATCTGCGTTAAGGTGTCCGCCAGCACCGCGTTGCTGACCGTGTGTCCCGCCTCTCGTAGTCGCAACAACTGCCTGATCCCGAAGCGGACTGATGCCGGGTGAGTCACCATGCACTGGCTGATCAAATGCTGGACGTACTCGCTGTTCTCCGGGTGGACGGTCTTGATGTCATCTCCCTCCAGCCGTGACAAGGCGTAGCCCACCACGGCCTCGCTGCACTTCCCCGCAATCGCCTCAAAGAGCATGTTGAAGTAGGCCGTCAGGTCGGTTCGCTGCTGCCCGACTTTGCCCCGGAAGTGGAAACCTCGGATTGGCGACGACCACCTCTCGTCCAGCGTCTGGGGCAGCGGTGCGACTTTCGATTTGACCGTGTTGAGCCGTAACTCCAATGAGACGAGTGCGTTTTCCAACGAGGTGAGGCACCTCTCGGCGTCCGCGTGGCTGGTGAAGGTGATCTCGTAGTCGTCGTAGAACTTGGTCCCGACCAAAGTCGGCCACGCCACACGAAGGACTCGTTCCGCATCGGCCAGGACGAGTTCTGCTAAAACGTGGGAGGTGTCGGGGCCGATGGGGATGCCGAGGGTCTGGTCGTCTTGGCCCTTACGCACCCAGTGGTCGAGGAGGTTGCCGTACAGGGACAAGTCTCGCCGCTTCTGCTTGGCGAGGGACTTGCCGTGGACCGCCCACGGGAGGATGTGGGTATAGATCGACGGGTAGAAGTCCGCGATGTCCGCCCGAAGAAGGTACGTTGCAGAGGCCCTTCTCTGTGCCCTCAACTCCAACAGCTTCCCCTCTCGGTGTTCCGGGACCACCGCCCGCACCTTCTTCGGGTCTGATACGGGCCTGCTCACCGTCAGCGAAGCCCCCGTGATGATCCCGTCAATCGCACTGAAGTTGTCGGCAATCGCCTTGCATAAGTTGTAGTGCGGGACGGGATTCGGAATGCCCAACCGACGCCTGAATGACCCGGAGCGGGCGAGGCTGTAATGGCATACGTTTGCCGACTTTCGCTTCGGGTTGGTGAAGGAAAGGGGTGGTGTCGTGGAAGTGAGAAGTGCCCCAAAAATCGCCGTCGTGAACCCTGGTGGTAGCTCCTTCGGGAAGTACCCCTTCGACAGCAAGTCCTCCAGCATTCCCATGACCCGCTTCTCCTATTTATCTCCTACACCTGCCACCCATGCGGTTACTGCGGAGCATCTTCGCCGGTCGTCAGTCGGCAATCGCCTTGAGCAGGGCCTCGCGGGCGTCCTGATAGAAGACGGTCGTGATCTTAGTCGCCACGTCATCGGACAGGTCGAAGAGTTGTTTCCTGCAAGAAATCGGCATCAGGACTAAGCTCGCCCCCTTCTCAACAGCAAGCTCGACCACGTCCACGGCGTTCGGCAGCGGGTCGATGGACCCGCCCAGGTTGATGCTGCCGACGACGACCAGCCCGCCCCTCAGGTTCTTGTTGATCAGGCACGAACACATCGCCAGCAGGGCCGCGACCCCGAGGCCCCGCCCGGTCTTCCCGGCGTCGAACGCCCTTAGCTGGATCGAAAACTCATGCTCGCGGGGGTTCCGGTCCCCGACCAGTTCCGCCGCCCGCGAGTACAGGTTGGCCTCCGCGTACCGCACCGCCTCCGCGAACGCCGGCGGGGCCGGCTTGTTCAGAATCCGTACCCCACCGCCCGGCCCCTCGGTCACCTCGATCCGGTACAGCCCGGAAGCGTCGTCCTGCCCGCCGGGGCTGATCGACCAGACCTGACCGGGCGGCAGCGGGTCGCGGCCGACGTGGTCCTCGCTCTGGAGTTCGGGGGTGACTACGAACTTCTCGACGCCTTCCTTGCCTAGGGTGTAACTGAACTGCGTGTTCCTGAACTCGGCCGTGCCGATCCGCTTCTGCTGCTCCTTCACGCGGCGGCGGCACTCCAGGGCCAGTCGAACTGCCCACTCAAGGTCTTCGTCCGGGACCGGCTCGTCCGGCGACGGGTTCGTCAACTTCAGCAACCCGTTGATCGTCTTCACGACGGCGTTTTGATCCCGCCCGCTCAGGGCACCGCCGAACGCCACCCGCCCTTGGAGAACGGCCACCCGGCTCTGGCCCCGCAGCCGGCTCCAGCACTCGCTCAGGAAGTCGCTGACCAGGCCGAAGTGATTCGTCTTGAGTAGCTCGCTGATCTTGGGCACGTCCCAGCCCGGCAGGTAGCAGTGGATGCGGTCCATCAGGGCGGTGTCGTTCCGCATCTCGGCCGGCATCGGGCCGAACAGGTGGCCGACCCGCTGCTGGTGCTGCACGTCCACGTCGAAGTTTCCGACCATCACGACCGAGCCGTAGGCCCTAATACTCTCCTTGCCCCGGCTGAACTCGCCCGACTCCATGTACCCCTTCATGATGTTGACGCCGTCCTTCTGGTCGAAGGACACGCCCGACACCTCGTCAAAACAGACCACGTCGTACTGGCACACCAGGCCCCGCTGGCCGGTCGAGTTATTGACGAACATCCGGGCCACGGTCGCCTTCCCGCCGCTCACCAGATGGGCGTAGGGGGAGACTTGCTGGTAGAGGTGCGATTTGCCGGTCCCGCGAGGCCCGAGTTCAACGAGGTTGTAATTGTTCTCCACGAACGGCACCATGCGGAGCAACATTGCGTCCCGGTTCCGCTCCGTCATCGCGGACGGCTCCAGCCCGACGCTCCTCAGGAGGAACTCCTTCCACTCGGCAGTGGTGAACTTCTTCCGCCCCTCGGCCAGGGCGTCGAGAACCTCCCGCTTCGACAGTTGGATCGGCCGCAGCCCGGCGATCCCGAACGGCCGGCCGTTCGTCTCCTGGGCGATCACCGCGTCGTAGGTCAGGTCCACCTCGGCGTAGAACCCGCCGGTCAGCATCCGTTCGTTCTCCCGGACCAGCTTGTCCGGGATCGCCACGTCCTTCAGTTGCAGGCTCGGCAGGGTGGCGAGGTACGAGTCGGTCTTGGCGTCCAGCCGGGCCGATAGGATGTCGATCAGCTTGACCGACCCGCCCTCACGGGCACGGGCCTTGAACAACTCCTCCTCGCCGCTGCGGACGGTGCGGTCGCGGAGTTGCCGCTCCACGATCCCCAGCCCCTCCTGAATCTCCCCCTCGTCGGTGCTGGCACAATACCGGCCGAGCAGGAACTCGCAGACGTAGGTGGGCACCGGGTACTGGCGGGCGAACCGCCGCACAAGGTCTTTGCGGACGATATACCCGTCGAACGCCTCGGCGGCGACACGGTCGAGATGGTCGAGTTCCACGCCTTAGCCCCCCACCGTCACGGCAGTTTTTTCGATGACGCGGCCGGCCGGGTCGAGAAGCACAAGTGTCGTGGCACTCCCCTCCCGCGTGTCGTCCGTCACCACCACCGCGACCGACCCGTCCGCCCCGGCCGGCTTCGCCGCCGCCAGCGAGGTCGTCGGGTCCGCCGGCTTGTCCCGCAGGTCCACCTGGCACCCTTCGTAGCTGCCGGCCAGCTTGACCCGGCACCGCAGCCCGGCCCATTTGAAGGATTCGATCTTCGCAGAAACTACCGGGGCCGTACCAGCTTGGATGCTCAGTTGCGGGACGACGCACTCCTGAAGGCTCAACCCGCCGTGGTCGTACTCGACGCCGGACATGAAGACCTCGATCCCCGGCGGGCACGCAACCCGCACGTCCTCGGCCCAGAACCACGAAAACGTCGGCTGTTCGACCGCCGAGGTCGGCTTCACGACCGCACACCGCCGCCACCGGGTGGCCGTCAGGTACTTCGGCAGGTCGCTCTTCGGCAAGCCGCCCGGCAGCAGCAGCCAGCCGTGGTCGGTCACCACCCGGACCTCCCGCCACCCGGCCGCGAGCAGGGCCTCGATCCTGAGGACGAGGTTCGTGATCAGTTCCGGTATCCGCCGGGCGAGGTTGATCCCCTCGTCGTGGCCCGTCCGGTCCACGTTCCCGTACTCGGTCCAGGCCCGCCCGCTCGGGTCGCCGGTTTCGGCCAGGGCCAGCACCTGATAGCCCGCGTCGTCCAGCAGCTTGCGGAAGCGGTCGGTAGTCAGTTCCTTGCCGTCGTGGGCGACGGCCGGCATGAAGTCGAGGCCCGCGACGGACCCAGTGATCTTGCCGGCGACGGGCGACACGGCCGGCTTGGCGGTCGGGGTCACGCTCGGCAGGGCGGCGTAATGGTGCGTCATGGCGACCTGGCCGACCCGGCCGCTCAACGCCGCCCGCAGCTTCTCCCCCAGGTCGTACCGCAGCCCGTCCGCGAACAGGACGCAGGTGCCGGCCGGCACGTCCCCGAGCCGGCGGACGGCCGATCCAGGCAGCGGCTCGGTTTTCACACGCTGCTGGAACACCTCGGCCGCGTCCCGCAGCCACGGGGTGTAGACGTGGGCGACGGCCGCACACACGGCGTCCCGGTCCTGGGGGATGGTCACGGCGGCGACGGCGTCCAGCACCGCCGCGTCGGCCCGCCACCCGCCCTCGGTGTAGGCCCGAACCATGTCCGCCGCCGTGGCCCCGCCGAGGGCCGTCTTCGTGGCGTCGGCCAGCGTGCCGAGGTGCCGCACCGCGTGGGCCAGCGGCGAGTGGCCGAGCTTCGCCCAGACCCACTCACGGCGGGGGCTGTGTGCGGCCTCCAGTTCCGCGAGCCGCTTGCGGGCCTCGGGCACCGGGGACGCGGCCAGGCCGAGCAGGGCCTGCCTAAGCTCGGCCTCGTCCGCCTCGTTGTCCTGCGGCCACGCCTCCGACTTCTCGTCATCGAACAGGCCCGGCTTCTTCTTCGGCTTCGGCTTCGCTTGCCGCAGCAGGTTCGCCAGGCCGGGGTAGCGGTCGGGGCCGGTGGCGAACCGCTTCCAGGCCGTCTTCCACGCGGCCTTCTCTTGAAGCCCGAGCTTCTCGGCCCCGGCCAGTTCGCCGTCGCGGGCCGGGTCGAACCCGTAGTCAGCCGGGCACCGGCTGCACAACGTCTCCCACCGGGACGCCTCCCACCGCTCCCGGCACCCCTTCGGGTCGGACAGCCAGCACAGCAGGTCGTCCACGAAGTCCTCGACCACCAGCCCGTCGAAGTACGGGCTGCTCAGTTCGCCGCCGGCCGACTTGGCCTTGAGGTCCGCGACCGGCACCCCGGCCAGGTGTTCGATGGACCGGCGGATCGAGGTGGCCGTGGCGGCATCTCGGGCCATGGTGAGTTCCAGCCCGCCGCTGCTCTGGAGGAAGGCGGTTACGGTCCAGTCCTTCCCATTGATCTGCGACCAGAACACGCCCCGGTACTGGAGTTCCGCGAGCGGCTTCAACTCGGCCGGGCACTCCTCGGTCGCCCTCAGGGTCGAGCGGCTGACGCCGGGCAGGTAGATGATCGGCACCGTCCCAGCCGGCACCGCTAGGTCGGGCAGCTTCCCGGCCAGCACGCACCGCAGCCAGATCGCCGGGCCGGAGCGGTTGGCCTGGTCGAACGGGCCGAACGTCAGGAAGTGCGGCCACGCGGCCCGGAGCCGGGGGACGAGCCGCTCCCACTCCCGCTTCTCGTCGGGCCAGAGGACCGCCGCCGGCGTGGTCATGTCGTCGCGGTTGAAGTCCGCCGCCTTCTGGACCGAGGTCAGCAGGGCGGCGAACACGGTGCTGGGTTGCGTCATAGCCGTCTCATCCTTCCGCAACGTGGCCGATCAATGGGGCCAGCCGTTCCCGTACATCGCCCAGGTACGCGGCCAGGCCGTTCACGCCGCCCCGCTCCCGCAGTCGGTCCAGCGGGGTATTTGTCCAGCACTGACGTTCTCTGCCCCGGTTGTTGCCACAAAGATTCCGCAAGACACGTTTCGGGCTGCGGGGGGCGTAATCGTCGTTACCAGCCATCAGTTCGTGGCTGTGGAGACGCGGATCACACCCGAGCGTTTGCCGCTCTTCTTCCAGCCGGCCCGACTCCTCGTCGTCTTGAGGATCGAACCCGCTGATCACCCAACACTCCCGTTCCATCACCGCGAGTCCAATAACGATGACAATCCCGCTCCGGTCGTTGTCACGGGCCTGCTCCAAGCCTCCACGCCTTTCGGGCTGGTTGTCCTGATCGCGGATCAACACGACCGCACTCAGGTCAGGGAAGGCATGTCGCAGATATAGGATTGCCCTCCGAGCCGCCGCCGCGTCGATCAACCCGGCTTCTCTCTCTCCGGTATCGGCATCGAAGTGGCCGTGTGCCTGGATGCCAGCCTCACGGGCCAACTGCTTGATGGCCTTCCACGTCAGCCGCCGCTCGACCGGCACCATTTCGACCCATCGCCGCTGCCCGTCAAGGAGGTCGTCATCGAGCCAGTCAATCGCTTCCACCAAAACGCGATCCGCCAGTTCCGTGGCAGTCTGGAAATCCGCCTCGGCTTCATGGACCACGGCGAACAAGTGGCTCATGCGGTGACCTCCTCCGCAACCCACTTCTCCCCGAACAGGCTCCACATCTCGCCGGGCGTCATCTCGTCCTTCCACTTCGGGAACTTCGGGTGGCTGGTGAGGGCGGCACAGACCGTCGCCCCGTCGTCCTTGAGGAACGTCATGCGGACCTCGTTCACGCCCATGCAGTCGAGCATGTAGGGCGAGTGCGTCGAGGCGATGATCTGGAGGTCGGGGTTCGTGTCCAGCAGGCCCCGCAGGAGCGTGATCAACTCCTTCTGGGCCTTCGGGTGCAGGCCCCGGTCGAGGTCATCGAGCAGGATGAGATTCGGCCTGCCCGAGGCGTGGAGAGCGGCCAGCAGGCCGAGGACGAGCAGGGTGCCCTCGCTCACCTGGGTGGCGGGCAAGGAATCGGCCCCGACTGTGTCGAACAGCACGGAGGTCGGCTGGTGCATCTGGGCGGCTTTCGTGTGCCGCAGCCGGCGGATGGTGGGGATGATCCGCTTGAGGTTCTCCTGCAACGCCTGCCAAGAATCCGGGTCGTTCAGGGTCATGCTCGCCAGGGCCGAGTGAAGCCCGGTCCCGTCCGGTGCCATGACCGTGGGATCAGGCTGGGCCGGGGCCGGCTGTACGAGCTTGGAGGCTTCCAGTCGGAGCAGAACCGACAGCGGCAGCGGGGTAGTGCGGCCTTGTTCCGGCTTCCACTGCTTCCAGTTCTTTGAGTCGAGGGCGGGGGCCGTTCCCGCCCCCTCACCGTCCCATTTCGTTTGGGCGATGTGCGGCGGATTCTGTGGAGCCGACGCGGAGCGGGTGCGGTAGCGATACCATGCTCCCCCGGCTTCCGCCGCCAACTCCACCGGGTCTTTCGACCCCCGGCTCACGGCCTGAGTCAGTTCGGCTTCCACGCCCTGGCCGGGGGCACCACCGAACCCCTGCATGGGCACCCCACCGAAGGGCTGCATCCCGTTGGCGGGGCGGAACGCATGGCAGAGGAGGTCCAGGGCCTGGAGGACGCTCGACTTCCCGGAAGCGTTCGGGCCGACGAAGACGGTGAACCGCTCCAGATCGACGTGAACGTCGCGGAGCGACTTGAAGTTGCGGATCGCCACCTTGGTGATCATGGCCTGGCCCCCTTCGGCTTCAGCTTATCGCGGGCCGCTTGCTTCTCGGCGGTCGTCAGGTGGACATCGTTCACCCGCTCCGTGTTCGGCTGGTCCCCGGCCCAGAACCACGGGTACTCGGCCTTGTCCCGCTGCGGCTCGTTGCCTCGATCCTTGTCCTTCAGGATGCCTTTCAAGTCTTTGCGGAGGACGCCGGCCTTCACGAACGGGCGGATGTTCTGCCGCACCCCGTCGTTCAGGTCCGGGTTCCAGCCGATGGGCTGCTCGGACAGCGGCTTCCAGCGGACGAAGATGTCGTAGGGCGGCTCGCCGGCGAGGATGAGCCTGAGCTTCTCCTGCAACTGCTGGGCGGCGGCGAGCCGGAGGTCGGCCCCGACCTTCCCGGCCCTCGCCTCGGCGGTGTGGGCCGTGATCCAGTCCCCCAGGTACGAGTACGTCAGGTTCTCCAGCGTCTTGTGGTTCAGCTTGTGGTAGTTCACCAGGGCCGAGAAGCCTTCCTTGCGGCCGTCCCAGACGTGCCACACGAACGGCCGCTGGTCGAACCGCTTGCAATGCTGGTCGAAGAACGAACCGGCGAGCCAGTCGTGGAGCGTGGTCCCGGCCTTGCAGCCGGCGTCGGTGAGCAACTTCGTCAACACTGATTCAGACCACTTGTCACCGTAGCCCGCGACCAGCACATCCCGCAGTCGCTCGGCGGCAGGGGCTTCCTCGCGGACGCCGGGCAGGCAGACGATGCCGTCCTCGTCTGCGAGCTTGTCTACGGCGGCGGGGTCGGCGGGCTGTTCGGGCCAGCGGTATCCGAGTAGCCGTGCGACGGCGACCTGAAGTGGATCGGTGCTAGTAGCGATGTCACCTTTGAACAGCCACTGCGTCGGGTCAGCGGAATAAGGTTTGGGAAGGCCGTTGGGGTACTTCTCGGCAGCGACTGCCTTCCAGTGTGCGATGTCGAAGGGTACTTTGGTTAAGGTCGCAGCAGTGACGTTAGTTTTTTGATCAATTTTGCGAATCGCCTTGGTGTACTCTCCCGATTCAGCGTAACACCACACGGCGGCTACTAACTCAGTATCATGAGGAGCAATGACGCCGATGTTATCATCAAACACTTCGCCTCCATATAGGAATGGCTGTAGCGTCCTCATTTTGCTAAGGGCCACGCCTGGACGATTCCACACCTCTTGACCGTGTATCCGGCACCCCAACTGCTCGGTCAACACCGTCGAATTCAGCGGTACTGTTGTCACATACTCTCTACCCGTCCAAAAGTCCGATCCGCTGGGCGAGTTGAGCCAACGGCTATTCCGCTCTGAGAGACAGGCCAGTTCCCAAAAGCAGCGTAGAAATCGGGGGCCGTCGCCGGTAGTGCTGCCTTTGCCATAGTCTGCGAGGCTGCTAAGAAGCAGCCCCTCACCAGTCTCTTCTGATGTGATCCTAGCGTCTGGGTTGTCCAGTTGGCGGGACTGCTGAAGACACGACAGTGGACTATTGATTACAGCCTGAGGCTTGTCCTCTGGATACCTTGCGGAACTGGCGTCTAACCCGGCAAGCATGTGGTCTGCGGGAGGGCGGTCATTTGTGATTCCAACAAGTGAAGTAGTTGCCGCCCACCAATTCATGTCTTGAAAGGCATTAGGGCCGAGCTTGACAACCAAGGCCCACGCCATCTTTCCAAGAAGTCGCAGACGCAGTCTTTTGTATGTGCCGAGAAACAACCAGTTCTGAGGGGTGACTAACGCCGTACTCCCGCCTGACTGGCACAAGCCGAGGCATCGAAGTACGAACGCCGTGGCGAGGTCAGCCTTTCCTTCATCGTAGTGTTCGTCCAAGTAATCCTTGAGCAGGTCCGCCTGCTTGGTCCGGCCGAGGTACGGCACGTTCGTGGCAACCAACGTGTAGCGGCGGGCGAGCAGGTCGGCGGCGGCGGTGATCCCCCGAGCCGCCACGCCGACTGCCTGGAGGTCTGCGTCCCCGGCGTGCTTCGCCAGGGCTTTCGTCAGCAATGGCTGTAGCTCGGCGTACCCGGCTGTGAACATATCCCCACCTTCCCGCCGGGGGTCAATCAGCGAGCCGAGGTGCGGGGCTTTCTCAAACAGGTCGTACAGCCCTTCCATCCCGGATCGCAGCCGGTTGTCTCCATTCGCCAACGCCAGCCACTCGTCTCGCCTGCCTGTCACGCCCTGCCCGGAACAGGCGATGTTCAGTGGTGGAAGCTCGCGGTAGCCGCCTGCGTCGGGGTACTTCCACGCGGCGAGGGCCACGGCGAATGCCGCGATCTGCACGCAGCGGGGGTCGAGTTCCAACCCGAACAGGTTCTGCTTGAGGACCGCGTCACACGCTTCAGCCGCCGACAGCCCCTCGTCCTTCATCCGCAGCGGGACGAGCAGGTTGAACATCGACACCAAGAAATGGCCGCTGCCGCAGCATGGGTCCAGGCCCGTAAACTCGGCCAGCGACTTCGGCCAGCCGGAGAACGTCCCCGCCGCCGGGGTGCCGTCGTCCTTCCAGCGGAGGTACTCCATTTCGACCGGGGCCTGCCCGGCCGGGACGCCCGCACCGCCCGCCGGCCCCGTGATCCCGTGCCGTCCGCACCACCACGCCCCGATGGTGTTGTGCAACAGGAACTGGACCATGTAGGGTTCGGTGAACAGTTGCGTTACCGCCGAGAGCGTGGTGCCGTCGATCTTCTCCCCGCTCTTGTTCACCTCGTCCTTCCGCTTCGTCTGCCAGTACTGGTACACCCATCCGAGGCTGTCGTCGGCCAGGAACGTCTCGCGGGGCACGCCGGCGAGCAGCCGCTCCAGGGCCAGCCGCTGCTCTGGGGCGAACTCGATCTCCAGCAGCACGTCGTCGGTGCGGAAAATCTGCGGGAGCATCCGGGAGGCGTATCGAGCGGCGAGGACGTACTCGTCCGCCGCTCCTTCGTCCGGGGCCAACTCCTTGCACTCCTCCAGGCTCACCGCCACGTCGCCGTCCGGGTGCATGAGCAGGTGGTTCTCGGCCAGGAACCGGGCGAACAGCATCCGGTGCCAGTACTCGTAGCCGAGTTCCTGGGTCAGGAGGTCGATGGATTGGGTGGCGTTCGCGTGCCGCACGTCCCCCACCTGCCGGCCGCGTGCCCGCAGCCGATTCCGCCGGTCCCGCTGCTTGGCGTCGAAGTGGTCGAACGGCTCGGCCGCGTCCACCGCCAGCTTGGTCAACGCCGAGCGTGCAGCCGCCTCGGCCTCGTCGCGGGCCTGGACGACGACGCTCTCCAGTTGCCGCCGGAGGTCGGAGCTTAGGGGTGTCACAGGATCACCGGGCCTTCCTTCAGCTTGGCGACGACGCGGGCCTTCACGTCATCGAGCCACGCTTGCAGTTCCGCCTCGTCCTTCACGGTGGCATTCGGCAGCGTGACCGTCTGGGCCTTCGGCTCCAGCAGCTTCGCCGCGTCGGTCGTGGCGTTGGTGAACCGGCCCGGCAGGGCGTCGGAGATCGCCCGCAACTCGCTCAACTTCACGGTGCCGAGGGTGCCCAGGATTTCGTCGGCCGACCCCAGGGCGACGGTCGGGATCAGACGGACCCGGTTCTTGTCCCGCACGGCGTAGCGTTGGTCGGGGGTGAGCTTCTCCCAGGCGGGGTGGGCCTCCAGAGCGGCTTCACCCGCCGCCAGTGCGGTCACGCACGCTTCGTGGGCCTGCTTGAGTGCGGCCCGCAGTGCGTCGGTGAGCTTGTCCACCAGCCCCGGCACCGGGTCGGGGTCCGCGAGCAGGGTGCGGTTCGTCTCGACCGCCTCGACCTCGGGACGGACCCCGGCGGCAACCGGAAGATCAGCGGCGTGGTGCAGAAGGGCCGTCAGTTGCCGCCACCGGGGGAGCCGCTTGGCGATCACTTCCTTCACCCGTTGCCACTCGGCCACCTCCTGGCCGAGCCGGTCCTTGGCGTCGTGGATCGCCTTCAACTGGTCGTTCCCGATCCGCCCGGCGAGGTCGCTCAGGTGGGCCGTGTCCGGCCGCTTCGGCAGCGGCGGGTCGCCCCCGGCGTCGTCGGCCAGCTTGATCTGGCGGGCGAGGAACGCGGCGGCGTCGGCCGACTCCTGGCCGGGGGCGGTGTTGAACCCGCCCTTCTTGAAGAGTGACCGGAGGGCGATCAACTCGACCTTCGTCAGGGTGATCGACTCGACCCGGAACTCGGCGGCGGCGATGGTCTTCTGGTCCAGCCCGCCCTTGCCGACCGGCCCGGTCGCGGTGCGGGCCTGGAGCGACCCGGCGGCGGTCAGGACGAGCAGGGCCGCGTCCACCGCGTCCTGCGGCCAGCCGTAGGGGGCACCGCCGAACTGCTTGCGGATGTCCGTCCCCTTCTTCCCGCTGCCGACGAACGCCAGCAGGGCCTTCGACACCGGGTGCGATTCCGGGTCGCCCTTGTGGCCGACCGCCGCCAGGGCGTCCCCGTCGCCCTTGCGGGACCGCTCGATCACCTTGTGCCAGTCGGCCGAGTCCGCCAGGTGGAACTGCGGGTACAGCCGGTCCAGGCACGCCCGGACCCCGTCCAGCACCTTCGCCTCCAGCAGCACCCCGGCGACCGGGTCGCCGCCGGCCATGTACACGGCCGTCTCGTTCAGGATGTCGTTGATGAGGCCGTCGCGGGTCCGCAGGGCCTGCTCCTGCCGCGTCTCCATCGCCTTGCGGGCCTCGATCCCCTCCGGCGTGGTCGGGGTGCCCTTGCCCTGGATGGTCGCGGTCGCGGCGTAGTACGAGGCGACGGCCTGCTTCAACTCCTCGTCCTGCCGCTTCGGGACGAACCCGAACACGGCGGCGGCGTCTCCGGCCGCACGGGCGTCGGCCAAGACCGTCTTCTCCGGCACGTCCCACCCGTCCCTCACCCACACCGGGATGCTGCCGGTGCCGGTCGGCGGGGCGTCGGCCCCGAAGTGGAGGTCGAACTTCCGGGCCTCCTTGCTCGTCCCGTGCAGCAGCTTCGCCTTCTTGAGGATTTCCCCGCACTGGGCCTTCAGGAGTTGCGACCGCTCGCCGGCGAGCTTGC
>JANPKP010000678.1:0-1896 GCA_031426095.1 Gemmataceae bacterium | reverse complement strand
CGCGCCGGGGCGGCGGGGGGGCGGCGGCGCCGCGGCGGGCCCCCGCGGCGGGGCGGGGTGTGCGCGGGGGCCCGGGCGGGCGCCGGCGCCCGGGGCCGGCGGCCCCGCGGGCTAGGAGGTCGGCCACCTCGGCGGCCGACGCCGGGCGGGCGGCCGGGTCTTTGGCGTGCAGCCGGGCGATCAGGTCGCACAGCCAGGCGGGCGTCTCGGGGGCGAGTTCGCGGACCGGGCGGGGGTCGTCTTCGACCACCCGCTTGAGGACGGCGAGGGCGGTCGGGGCGCGGAACGGGGGGCGGCCGGTGCACATGACGTAGAGGACGCCGCCGAGGCTGAACAGGTCGGCCCGGGGGTCGAGGGGGCGGCCGGCGGCCTGCTCGGGGGCCATGTACAGGGGGGTGCCGACGATCATCCCGCTCCGGGTCAGGCTGGCGTCGTCGGCCGCCCGGGCGAGCCCGAAGTCGGTCAGCTTGGCCCGCCGGGCGGGGCCGCCGTCGAGGAGGATGTTGGCCGGCTTCACGTCCCGGTGGACGAGCCCGAGGGCGTGGGCGGCGGCCAGCCCGGCGGCCACCTCCCGGCCGACCCGCACGGCGTCGGCCGGGTCGAGCGGGCCGGCCCGGTCGATCACCCCCTGGAGGGTGCCGCCGGGGACGTACTCCATGACCAGGTGCGGGACCGGGTGCTCCTCGACGGCGTGGACGGCGACGACGTTCTCGTGGCGGACGGCCGCGGCCGCCCGGGCCTCCCGGAGGAACCGCTTCCGCGGGGGCGAGGTGGCGGCCAGGTGCGGGGCCAGCACCTTGATCGCCACGTCCCGGTGGAGCCGCCCGTCGAACGCCCGCAGGACGACCCCGAACCCGCCGGCCCCGAGGACCTCGCGGACCTCGTAGTGCCCGAGCCGGCCGAGCGACCCCGGGCCGGCCGGCGGGGCCAGGAGGGCGAGGACGGCGGCCACCCCCTCGCCGGCGGGCGGCCGGTCGGGGTCGGTGGTGGCGTCCGCCGCGGCGTCGAGGAAGAGGCCCGACCGCTCGTGGGCGGCGAGCAGGGCGTCGACCCCCCGGCGGAGGGCGGCGTCCCCGCCGCACGCCCGGTCGAGGAAGGCCGCCCGGTCGGCCGGGGGGGCGTCGAGGGCTTCGAGGAAGATCGCCTTCTCGGTCATGGGAACCTCTCGGCGGGGGACGCGGGCGAACCGGCCCACCCGTACGTGCGAGATCGGCGGGCGGACCCGGCCAGGATTCCGGGGAATTCCGTCAGGGGCGTTCGCCGCCCCCCTCGACCTCGCGGCGGAGCCAGGCCCGGGCGTAGGCCCACAGCCGGCCGGCCGACCGCTCGGACGTGCCGAGGGCGGCCGCCGCCTCCGGGAGCGTCAGCCCGGCGAAGTACCGGAGGCGGACGAGGGCGGCGGCCCGGGGGTCGGCGGCGTCCAGCTTGTCGAGGGCGGCGTCGACGGCCAGCAGGTCGGCGTCGGGTTCGGGGGCGGCGAGGCGGTCGGGGTCGATCGGGTCGCGGGCCCGCCCCCCGCCGTGCCGGGCGGCCGCCTTGCGGCGGGCGGCGTCGACCAGGATGCGGCGCATGGCCTCGGCGGCGGCGGCGAAGAAGTGCCCGCGGCCGGTCCACCCCGGGTCGCCCCCGGGGCCGACGAGGCGGACGAACGCCTCGTGGACCAGGGCGGTCGGCTGGAGGGTCTGGCCGGCCGGCTCGCGGGCCAGCCTGCGGGCGGCCAGCCGGCGGAGTTCGGCGTACACCGCCGAGAACGGGTCGGTCATGCCGCCGACTCTACCGCCGCCGGGGAACCGGTGCAACCGGCCGGCCCGGGCGTCGTCTTGGTGACGCGGGCATTCGCGCCCGTAATCCGTGTGCAGATCCGGGGGTAGCCGCCATGTCGTTCCTCGGGCTCAC
>JANPKP010000677.1:0-2972 GCA_031426095.1 Gemmataceae bacterium | reverse complement strand
GCGTCGGCGAAAAATCCGGGCGGCGGATTTCTGCGCGGAACGATCGCGCAGGAAGAATCGATCGCCTATGCCTCGGCGCTTTACGCGACGCTGACGCCGCATTCGGCGATGTACGACTATAACCGGACCGTCGATCCGCTTGACGTGCGGCTCGCACTCGGCCGGCACGGACACCCACTGGCGGGTGACGGCCCGGCGGTCCTTCAGGCCGGCGGTGCCGACGGCCCCGGGGTGGGTGCCGAGCCTCTGGGCGATGGTGCGGGCGAAGAACTCGGGCCCCACGTCCCGCTTCTCGACCCAGAGGTAAAGGTGGTCGCCGGCCCCCGACGGCTCGTACGCGGGCAGTTCGTCCACCTCGAAGTCGTCCGGCTCGACCTTGATGCGCCCGCCGACGCCCGGCAGGTCGGCGGTGAGCAGCGGCGGGGCGGGCGGCATCGGCATGGCGGCGGGCTCCGGGGTGCGGGGAGGCATTGTAGCGGGGGCGATTGCCGTTGACGGGTTCGCAGGATGCGAAGAGAATGGGAAGGGTGTTTACCGCCGCTAGAGTGGCGTTGCGAAAGGAAGGATCCTCACGAACATGACAACTTGGAAGTCGTCCCATGCGAGTCATTTCCCCGAAACTGCTCAAGGTTTTCTGGTCGGTCCACCCAGACGCACGCGGCCCGCTGAAGGAATGGTTGAAGCACGCGAGAGCGGGTGAGTGGGAATCGTTCGACGCGGTGAAGGCCGTGTTCGGTAAGCGGGCCGACCGCTACAAGCGGTTCGTGATCTTCGACATCGGCGGAGGTAAGTACCGGCTGATCGTGGCCATCCATTACAACACGGGCGTAGCCTACCTGCGGCACGTCCTCACACACGCAGAATACGACCGGGACAAGTGGAAGGAGGGTTGACATGCCGCAGACCAAACGCCGGACGAAGGGCCGTGACGCCCTGACCAAGTTGTACGGCAAGGGCCAGGACCGCTACCTGGCTCTCCTCGCCGCTTTCCCCCTGCGCCCGATCCGCACCGAGGACGACTTGGACGCGGCCACGGGCGTGATCCACGCACTGGTCGATCAGGAAAAGCTGACCGCCGCCGAGCAAGATTATCTGGCCGTTCTCACCGACCTCGTCGAAGCTTATGAACAAGTCCACTACCCCGACGAGCCAGTGTCTGACGCCGCCATGCTCCGCTACATGATCGACCTGAAGGAGACGACCCAGACCGCCGTTGCCAAGGGGGCGGGGGTCGCCGAGTCGACCATCTCCGAAGTTCTGTCCGGCAAGCGGAAGCTCACCCGCGCCCAGGTCGGCAAGCTGGCCCGCTTCTTCCGCGTCGAGCCGGGCGTGTTCGCCGACTGACTCCGCCTCGGGGCACTTCCCGGCCGGCCCCCCGCACTTCGGCCCGGCCCGACTGATATGATGACTCCATCCCCCCGACTTCCGCCGGCCCCACCGCCACGGCGGCGGGCGAACGCACCACCAGACCCCTCCCCGGAGCCGCCGATATGCCCGCCCCGATGACGATGACCGAGAAAATCCTGGCCCGCGCGTCCGGCAAAGCCCACGTCGACCCCGGCGAGAACGTCTGGGTGAACGCCGACGTGCTGATGACACACGACGTGTGCGGCCCCGGCACCATCGGCGTGTTCAAGAAGCACTTCGGCGGCGACAACGCGAAGGTGTGGGACAGGGAGAAGGTGGTCATCATCCCCGACCACTACATCTTCACCAAGGACGCGATGGCCAACCGCAACGTGGACGTGCTGCGGGCCTTCGTGAAGGAACAGGACCTGCCGTACTTCTACGACGTCGGCACGTCCCGCTACAAGGGCGTGTGCCACATCGCCCTGCCCGAGGAGGGGCACACCCGCCCGGGTGAGGTGCTGTTCGGGACCGACAGCCACACCTGCACGGCCGGGGCGTTCGGGGAGTTCGCCACCGGCATCGGGAACACCGACGCCGGGTTCGTCATGGGCTGCGGCAAGCTCTGGCTCAAGGTGCCGCCCACCATGCGGTTCGTCTTCCACGGCGAACTCCCGCCGTACCTCATGGCCAAGGATTTGATCCTCGCCGCCATCGGCGACATCGGCTGCGACGGGGCCACCTACAAGGCCATGGAGTTCGACGGCGACGGGGTGTTCGCCCTCAACATCGAGGAGCGCATGACCCTGTGCAACATGGTCATCGAGGCCGGCGGCAAGAACGGCATCATCGCCCCGGACCAGGTGACGTTCGACTACGTGAACAAGCGGAACGCCGGCCAGAAGCCGTACACGGCCGTGTACACGGACCCCGGGGCGAAGTTCGTGTTCGAGAAGGTGTACGACGTGAGCAAGCTGGAGCCGACGGTGGCCAAGCCGCACTCGCCGGACAACCGGGCCGGGGTGAGCGAGGTGAAGGGGACGAAGCTCGACCGGGCGTACATCGGGAGCTGCACCGGCGGCAAGCTGACCGACTTCCGGGCGGCGGCGGGCATCCTGAAGGGCAGGGAGGTGCGGATCGACACCTTCATCGTGCCGGCGACGACCGAGGTGGACCGCGGGCTGGACACGGAGACGATCGGCGGCCAGTCGCTGCGGAGCATCTTCCTGGCGGCCGGGGCGAAGATCGGGGAGGCGAGCTGCGCGGCGTGCCTGGGCGGCCCGTCGGACACGTTCGGCCGGCTGAACACGCCGATCAGCTGCATCAGTACGACGAACCGGAACTTCCCCGGGCGGATGGGCCACAAGGAGGCAAAGGTGTTCCTGGCCAGCCCGCTGACGGTGGCCGCCAGCGCCCTGAGCGGTACCATCGCCGACCCGCGGGACCTGCTGGTATGACCGGGGACGGGCGGCGGGCCGCGGCGGGGCGGTGGCCGTGCCGCCCCGCGGGGCGTGCCCGCCGGAACGGCTCCCCGTCCGGCGGGCCGACTCGGCCCGGGCGTCTTTGAGCGGGGCGGGGCGAGACGGCGCCGTCCCGCGCCCCGCCCCCCCCCCGAAACGGGCTGG
>JANPKP010000676.1:0-8046 GCA_031426095.1 Gemmataceae bacterium | reverse complement strand
CGCGCCAGTCGGCGGGGCGGGGCGGTTGGCCCGGGGTCATGGTGCGTGTCCGGGTGTGGGGCGGCCGGGGGCCGGGTGTACTGGCACGGGCGAACGGGTCCGGCGGGTCTTAGTGAATTTACCACCCGCGGGCCGACCCCGCAGCGCGATACAATAGCCTCCCGATGCGATCTTCGGCGGGCCGGCGGGCAGACTTCACCCCGGGGCGGGCGAGTTCGGCCGTGGGGCCGACGCCGGGCGTACCGCCGGCCGGTCGTGCCGGCGACAGCGGGAACGCGGGACACGAGGGCGACCGATGGCGAATCCGGAACCGGACCCGTTGGCGGAGTTGGCCGGCCTCGGGGCGGCCCGCAAGGACCGTCGTGCCCGCGGCAAGGCGTTCGACCGCGAACTCCTGTTCGACTCCCTCCAGACCGCCCAGAAGGACCGCCCGAAGGCGCTGACCAACGCCGTCGGCATGCGGTTCGTCGTCATCCCGGCCGGCACCTTCACCCTCGGCTCGCCCGACGCCGAGCCGGGCCGACGCTCCAACGAGGGGCCGGCCCACGAGGTCGTGCTGACCCAGCCATTCTACCTGTCCGTTCACCCGGTCACGCAGGCCGATTACGCGGCCGTGACGGGGACCAACCCGTCGCTCTTCCGGGCCGGCGAGGGGGGCGGGCCGGAACACCCGGTCGAATCCGTGTCGTGGGACGACGCCGTCCGCTTCTGCAAATTACTCTCGGAACGGCCCGAGGAACGCGAGTCCGCACGGACTTACCGGCTGCCGACCGAGGCCGAGTGGGAGTACGCCTGCCGGGCCGGCACCGACACCCCGTTCTCCCACGGCGACAGCCTCGCGGCGGAACAGGCGGCCTTCGACGCCACCCGCCCGCTCGGCGACGTGCCCGCGGGGAAGGCGGCCGCCGGCTCCACGCCCGTCGGCACCTACCCGCCGAACCTGTTCGGCCTCAGCGACGTTCACGGCAACGTTTGGGAGTGGTGTGCCGACTGGTACGGCGAAGGGTACTACCGCGACAGCCCGCTCCGCGACCCGCCGGGGCCGGCGACCGGCCGCTTCCGCGTGCTGCGGGGCGGCTCCTGGCGGAACGGCGGCGACCGCTGCCGGGCGGCCTACCGGAACGCCCTCGCCCCCCACCAGCGGGACGCCGCGACGGGGTTCCGGGTGGTGCTGGTGATGGGATAACCGGTAGGCAGCGGCAGTTGGCAGGCGGCAGTCGAAAGCCGACCCACCGACTTTTCCTGCCTCCTGTTTCGAACTGCCGCTGCCAACTGCCGCTGTCTACTGGTTCCCCCATGCCCCGCATCCTGCTCGTCGAAGACAACGAGGTGAACCGCGAGATGCTCCGCAAGCGGCTGGAGCGGCGCGGCTTCGCCGTCGTCGTGGCCGGCAGCGCGGAAGAAGGCTTGATCCTCGCCGCCGTCGAGCCGCCGGACGCGGTCCTGATGGACCTCGGGCTGCCCGGCATGGACGGCTGGGAGGCCACCCGCCGGCTCAAGGCCGACCCCAGGACGGCGGCCGTGCCGGTGATCGTGGTGTCGGCCCACGTCACGGCCGAGGCCCGGGAGAAGGCTCTGGCCGCCGGGTGCGACGACTTCGAGGGGAAGCCGGTTCAACTCGACACGCTCATCGGCAAGGTCAACGCCGCACTGGTGAGGCGGGGTGTCCCGGCCGCCCCGCCGCCGGCGGTGCCACCCCCTTCCCAGGCACCCGCGGTCGGCGTCCCCCCACCGGTCCCGCCGCCACCGGCCCCGCCGCCGATCGCGGCCCGGTCGTTGTCGGACACGATGATCGTACCCCTCGCGCAAACCACCCGGGTTCCGGCCCCTACCCCGGCCCCACCCGCCCCCGTCCCGGCCGATGAGGCCGTGCCCGTCGGCCGCAAGCGCATCCTGGTGGTCGAGGACAACGACCCGAACCGCGTCATGCTCTGCCGGCGGCTCGTCAAGCACGGGTACGAGACGGCCGAGGCCCGCGACGGGCGGGAGGGGCTGGCCCTCGCCCACGCCAGCCGCTTCGACCTCATGCTCTGCGACATCATGATGCCCGAGATGGACGGGTACCAGGTGCTCCAGGCCCTCAAGGCCGACCCCGACATGCAGGCCCTGCCGGTCATCATGATCTCGGCCGTGGACGAGATGGCGAGCGTCGTCCGCTGCATCGAGATGGGGGCCGAGGACTACCTGACCAAGCCGTACGACCCCGTGCTGCTCCACGCCCGCATCAACGCCTGCCTCGACAAGCGGCGGATGCGGGACCAGGAGATGGCCTACCTCCGGGCCGTCGCCGACCTGACGCAGGCGGCCGCCATGGTCGAGACGGGCGACTTCGACCCCGCCCTGCTCAAGCCCGTGGCCGCCCGCGACGACGCCCTCGGCCGGCTGGCCCGGGTGTTCGAGAAGATGGCCCGCGAGGTCCAGGCGAGGGTCCGGCAACTGACGCAAGAAGTGCAGCGGCTCAAGGTCGAGATCGACGAGTCCCGAAAGGCGGAGCAGGTGACGGAGATCACCGAGAGCCTATACTTCCAGCAACTCCAGCAGAAGGCGAGCCAGCTCCGCCGGCGGTCGCGGCGGGGCGACGGCGACGCGGCCGCCGCGTCCGGGCTGCCGCCGTCCGCCCTCACGCCGGTCGCCCGGCCGCCGGCCCCCGACCCCGCGCAGACGCCCCCGCCCCCGAAACCGTAGACTGCCCGAATGGGAATGATCGTCTCCATCCACTCGTACCGCGGGGGTACGGGGAAGTCGAACACGACGGCCAACCTGGCCACCGCCGTCGCCCTCACCGGGCGGCGGGTCGGGATCGTGGACACCGACATCCAATCCCCCGGCATCCACGTCCTCTTCGGCCTCGACGACAAGCAGATCACCCGCTCCCTGAACGACTACCTGTACGGCCAGTGCCCGATCGAGGAGACGGCGTACCACATCTCCCCCCCGGAGGTGGCGGCCGCCGGCGGGCACATCTACCTGATCCCGTCGAGCCTCAAGGCCGGCGAGATCGCCAAGGTCCTCCGCGAGGGGTACGACGTTTCACTCCTCAACGACGGGTTCGAGAACCTGCTGGAGAAGCTCGACCTCGACGCCCTGTTCATCGACACGCACCCGGGCATGAACGAGGAGACGCTCCTGTCCATCGCCATCTCCGACTGGGTCGTGCTCATCCTCCGGCCGGACAAGCAGGACTTCCTCGGCACCGCCGTCACCATCGAGGTCGCCCGCAAGCTCGGGGTCCAACGCCTGCTCCTGGTCGTCAACAAGGCGCTGGCGAGCATGGACCTGGCGGCCCTGCGGAAGGACATCGAGCGGCTCTACCACGCCGACCTCGGGGCGATCCTCCTGCTCACCGAAGACATGCTGCGGCTCGGCAGCGCCGGCATCTTCTGCCTGAAGTTCCCCGACCACCCGTTCACGCTCCAGATGAAGCAACTGGCCCAGAAGCTCCTGAGCATCGAGGGCGAGGCGTGACCGCCCCCGGTTTTTACCGCATCGGCGTGGTTTCGCTCGCCCGATCCGGCTGCTAACGGAGGACTTCGGGAAACCGCTCCCACATTTCCCGGTAACGCGGGAGGAGCGGGGGGCGTGCGATTCGGGCGCGAACCGCGATTTCAGGACAAGAAGTGGCCGCCCCCGGCCGTAATGCTGTCGGAGGTGCATCCGAATGTCGACCGCCGTACCCGCCCGACCGCCGACCCGCCTCGCGGCCGACGTCGCGAAACCGCTCCCGCTGACCGAGCCGGCCAGGCTCAAGCTCGCGCCGGGGCTGGGCGTCCGGGCCTTTTACGAGGCGCTCGCCGCCGACCCGGGGCTGGCCGAGGACGCGGTCCGCTTCCTGGCCGCGGCGCTGCCCAAGCGGGAGGCCGTCTGGTGGGGGCTGGCGTGCCTCCGGGAGACGCTCCCGGCCCCGTTCCCCGAACCCGTCCTCCGGGCGCTGATGGCGGTCGAGAAGTGGGTGAAGGAGCCGGCCGAGGGCACCCGCCGGGCGGCCGGGGCGGCGGCCGACGAGGCCGGGTACGGCACCCCCGCCGGGTGCCTGGCGGCGGCCGCGTTCTGGTCCGGCGGCAGCCTCACCCCGGCGAACCTCCCGCCGGTGCCGCCGCGGGACGACCTGACGGCCCTCGCCGTCGCCGGGGCTCTCCTGCTGGGGGCCGCTGTCGAACCCCTGAAGGGCGACGCCACCCGGGCGCGGTACCTGGCTGTCGGCCAGCTCGTCTCCGGCGGGCAATTAAAATGGTGAAACCCGCCCGGCCCCGGTGAAAGAACGGGGTGGTCCGGCCCGTACCCGTCTCGGCCCCGCGTTTCCGGGCACGAGTCGCGGGTTTTTCTCTTGCCTCAACGCCGCCGCTACGTCAACCTGGGACACACAACGACTTTCCCCGGCGGCCGCCGCCGACTTACGACCAACGCCCCCCGAGGTAGCGGATGCCGTCCCCGGACGTGCTCGACTTCGCCAAGTTGCTCGCCCCCATCCCCGGGGACGCCCCCGCCGGCCCCGACCTGCGTGCGAACGCCGGCCCGGGCTCGCTCTACTACCAGGTGAAGGACGCCCGCAACGCCGCCCGGGCCGCCGAGCGGCAGATGGAGAGCGGGGCCGAGGACCCCCAGCCGCCCGACTGGAAGGCGGTCGTCACCCACAGCACGAAGGCCCTGGGCACCGCCTCGAAGGACCTGGAGGTCGCCGCCTACCTGATCGAGGCGCTGACGCGGACGGCCGGGTTCGCCGGCCTGCGGGACGGGTTCAAGCTCACCCGCGGGTTGGTCGAGGCGTTCTGGGACGGCCTCCACCCGGCCCCGGACGAGGACGGCGTGAGCACCAAAGTCGCCCCCGTGACCGGGCTCAACGGGGACGACTCCGAAGGCACCCTGATCGCCCCGCTCTTCCGCATCCCGCTCACCAACAGCGGGGACGGCAGCCGGTTCACCTACTCGAACTACCTCCAGGCCCAGGTCACGAACAAGACGCTCGACCCGAAGGCGAAGGAGAAGAAGATCGCGGCCGGGGCGATGCACCCGGAGAAGTTCCAGAAGGCGGTCGACGACACCCCGGCCCCGTTCTACCGGGCCATGTACGACGACCTGACGGCCGCCCTCGACGAGTTCGGCAAACTCGGCCAGGCGATGGACGCCAAGGCCGGCCCCGACTCCCCCCCCACGGGGGCCATCCGGGACGCCCTGACGAAGGTGTTCGACGCCGTCAAGGACGTGGCCCGGGCCAAGATCGCCGTCACCCAGACGGCCGCCCCGGCGGCGGCGGCGGCGGCGGCGGCCGACGGCGACGGGGCCGCCGCGGCCCCCGGGAGCAACGGCAAGCCGGAGTCCGAGGAGGAGAAGGGCGAGAAGCTCCCGGTCATCCGCCAGCGGGACGACGCCCTGAACGCCATCCTCCAGCTCGCCGACTACTTCCGCCGGACCGAGCCGCACTCGCTCGTCCCGTTCGCGCTGGAACAGGCCGTCCGCTGGGCCCGGATGGCCCTGCCCGAGCTGATGATGGAGCTGGTGCCGGAGGAGGGCCCCCGCAAGGCGCTCTTCAAGCAAGTCGGCATCAAGCCGCCGGAGGCGGCCGCCCCCGCGAAGAAGTAACCCCCCCCCCGGGGGCGGCCGCCGGCCGCCCGCCGGACCGCGTCCGACGTTCCTCACACCCCCGACCGACAGGTGCCCCGATGGGTAGCGAAAGCGTTCACAAGAAGCTCGACCGGGTCCGCAAGCCGCGGGTCCACATCACCTACGAGGTCGAGACCGAAGGCGCGATGGTGGTCAAGGAACTGCCGTTCGTGGCCGGCGTGCTGGGCGACTTCTCCGGCAACCCGTCCGAGCCGCTCAAGCCGCTCAAGGACCGGAAGTTCATCCAGATCGACCGGGACAACTTCAACGACGTGATGGCCCGCATGACCCCCGGGCTGAACCTGAAGGTGGCCAACACCCTCAAGGGGGACGGGTCGGAGCTCGGCGTCCAGCTCAAGTTCTCGTCGATGGACGACTTCGCCCCCGAGAACGTGGCCCAGCAGGTCGAGCCGGTCCGCAAGCTCCTCGAGACCCGGGACAAGCTCCGCGACCTGCTCACAAAGGTGGACCGGTCGGAGGACCTGGAGACCCTGCTCGACAAGGTGCTCCAGAACACCGACGAGCTGAAGAAGCTCAAGGACCAGCTCGGCGGCGAAGCCAAGTAGCCTCGGCCGCAACGTCCGACGCGAAACCTGGGGGGGCTCAGGCCCCCCGCCCGCCGGGACACCCGACACCCCCACGAATCCCCCACCACCACCGCAGGATCCCATACCGATGAGCGCCGAATCCCAGGCCGCGGCCGGAGCCGCCGCAACCACCACCGAGGCCGGTGGGAGCATCCTCGACCAGGTCATCTCGGCCACCAAGCAGACCGAACGGTCGCGGGCCGAGGACCTGATCCGCACCCTGACCGACGAGGCCCTGAAGGGCACGGTGACGTACAGCAAGAACGTCACCGTAACCATCAAGCAGGCCATCGCCGCCATCGACGCGGTCGTGAGCAAGCAGCTCAACGCCGTCCTCCACGCCCCGGCCTTCACCAAGCTCGAGGGCTCGTGGCGGGGGCTGCACCACTTCGTGATGAACACGGAGACGAGCGCCAACCTGAAGATCAAGGTCCTCAACGTGTCCAAGCGGGACCTGTTCAAGGACGTGGACAAGGCCGTCGAGTTCGACCAGTCGCAAATCTTCAAGAAGCTCTACGAGAACGAGTTCGGGTCGCCCGGCGGCGAGCCGTACGGCACCCTCATCACCGACTACGAGTTCAGCAACCACCCCGAGGACGTGGAACTCCTGTCGAAGATGTCGAACGTGGCGGCGGCGGCCTTCTGCCCGTTCGTGGCCAGCGCCGACCCCAAGCTGTTCGGGTTCGACAGCTGGACGGAGATGACCAAGCCCCGCGACCTGGAGAAGATTTTCGACACGGTCGAGTACGCCAAGTGGAAGTCGTTCCGGGAGTCCGAGGACAGCCGGTTCGTCACCCTCACGATGCCCCGCACCCTGGCCCGCCTGCCGTACGGGGCGCTGACCAAGCCGGTCGAGGCGTTCGCCTACGAGGAGGCCCAGTACGACGCGGCCGGCAAGCCGAAGGCGATGGAGCACGACGAGTACTGCTGGATGTCGTCGGCCTACGTCCTGGGCACCAAGATGACCGACGCCTTCGCCAAGTACGGCTGGTGCGTCGCCATCCGCGGGGCCGAGGGCGGCGGCAAGGTGGAGGGGCTGCCGACCCACGTGACCGTCAGCGACGACGGCGACTCGGACATGAAGTGCCCGACCGAGATCGCCATCACCGACCGCCGCGAGGCGGAACTCTCGAAGCTCGGGTTCCTCCCGCTGTGCCACTACAAGAACACCGACTATTCCGTGTTCTTCGGGGCCCAGACGGCCCAGAAGCCGAAGAAGTACGACAAGCCGGAGGCGACGGCCAACGCCGCCATCTCGTCCCGCCTGCCGTACATCATGGCCAGCAGCCGCATCGCCCACTACCTGAAGGTGATGGCCCGGGACAAGATCGGGTCGTTCCTGGAGGTCAAGGACTGCGAGGACTGGCTGAACAGGTGGATCAAGCAGTACGTCAACTCGAACCCGAACGCCGGGCAGGAGATGAAGGCCAAGTACCCGCTGGCCGAGGCCCGGGTGATGGTCCAGGAGATCCCGGGCAAGCCGGGGTCGTTCAACGCGGTGGCCCACCTCCGCCCGTGGCTCCAGTTCGAGGAGCTGACCACGTCGCTGCGGATGGTCGCCCGCATCCCGGCGGCCATCGGCTGACCGCCGATCAGGAGTCAGGAGTCAGGGGACAGGAGCCGGGGAAGAGAACGGGGCTTCGGCCCGTCCTTCCCGTCCTGCCTCTGGCTCCTGCCCTCTCGGTTTCTGTCTCCTGCCTACTGTCCCCTGACTCCTCATGCAACAGGCCGCCCGACAGCCCGACCGCCTCGCCGAGCCGGCGGCCGCCGCGCCGGCCGCGGCCGGGCCGTCGCTGCTCGACGGCGTGCTGGCGGCCACCGGCACCGCCCCCGCGGCGGCCCGCGACGCCGGCGGGCGGCT
>JANPKP010000675.1:0-12276 GCA_031426095.1 Gemmataceae bacterium | reverse complement strand
AGAGTGGAACCCACGCCGAGACTCGGGGGGCTCACGCCCCCCGCTCGCCCGGGATCACTTCACCCGCGCCGGCGTCAGCTTCCCGAGGTTGTCGAACAGCCGCACCAGGGACGACATCAGCTTCTTGAAGTCGCCCTCGTGCAGGCTCTCGTTCGGGGCGTGGGCGTTGCTCGCCGGGTCTTCGATGCCCATGAGCAGGGCCGGGGCCCCGCCGAAGAGTTCCGCCAGCGGGCCGACGAAGCCGATGCTCCCGCCGCAGCCGATGCCCACCGGGTCGCGGTCGAACCCGCCCCGCATCGCGGCCATCGCCGCCTCGAAGGCCGGGCCGTTCGGGTCGGTCATCCACCAGTCGACCGGCGGGCCGTGCGGCGTCACCTTCACCTCGACGCCCCAAGGCGGGTCGGCCGTCAGGAACTTCGTCAGCGCCGCGATCACGTCCTCCGGCTTCTGGTCGGGCACGATGCGGCAACTGACGATGGCCGACGCCTTCGGGAGGACCTGGTTCGACGCCCCCTTGAGCGAACTCGCCTCCTGGGCGATCACCGTCACGGACGGCTTCCGCCACGTCTGCTCGTACACCCCGCCCCCCGTCTCGTAGGCCATGCGGGCCGACGGGACGATGCCGAGTTCCTTCCGCGTCTTGGGCTCGTCGAACGGCAGCCGGCCGAACGCCGCCTTCTCCTTGTCCGTGAGCGGGCGGACGTCGTCGTTCATGCCCGGGATCGGCAGCGGGCCGTTGCCCCAGTAGAGCCGGCCGAGGACGGCGTTGAGTGCGATGGCCGCGTCCGGCAGCGCCCCGCCGGCCATGCCGCTGTGGACGGGGGTGCGGGCGCTGGACACGTCCACCTGCACGGCCACGATCCCGCGGAGCGAGTACGTCAGGCACGGCAGCCCGACCTCGATGTTCTCGGTGTCGCACACCACGATCACGTCGGACGCGATCCGCTTCTTGTGGACCTCGAAGAACTTGAGCAGGTTCTTCGACCCGACCTCCTCCTCGCCCTCCACCAGCATCTTGATGTTGACCGGGAGTTGGTTCGTGGTCTTGCGGTACGCCGCGATGGCCCCCAGGAAGGCGGAGATGGCCCCCTTGTCGTCGGCCGCCCCGCGGGCGAAGAGCCGGCCGTCGCGGCGGGTCAGCTTCCACGGGTCGGACTGCCACTGGTCGATGAAGTTGACCGGCTGCACGTCGTGGTGGGCGTACAGGAAGACGGTCGGCTTGCCGGGGGCTTCGAGCCACTCGCCGTAGGCGTAAGGGAGGGAGTTGCCGACCTTCAGGACTTCGACGTTGTTGAGCCCGGCCCGCCGCATCTGGTCGGCCGTCAGGTGGGCGGTGCGGTCGATCTCGGCGTGGTGCTCGTTGTCGGTGCTGATGCTTTGAATCGCCACCAGGTCCGCGAGCCCGCGGACGATGTCTTCGTGGTTGCTTGCCAGCCATTCCAACGGGGCTTGCATCGGTTCGACTCCGGGGTTCGCGTGTGAGTTCACTCTATCCCGGCGGCCGACGGTGGTAAACCCGGGACGGCTGTCGTAGGGTGGTGCCGAGGCTCAACGAAGACCACACCCGACAAGGAGGCCGCCATGTCCGGCACGCGAATCGTCGCCGCCGTCCTGCTCCTCGCCGTCGCGCTCGGAGTTTTCTTCCCCGCGGCCGTCCGCTCCCCGGCCGCGACCCCACCGCCGCTCCCGTCGGAAGCCATCAAGGCCGTCCTCGACGCGCAGGCGGCCGCGTGGAACAAGGGCGACCTCGACGGCTTCATGGCCGGCTACCGCCGCGACAAGGACTTGTTCTACGTCTCCGGGGCGAAGGCGGTTCGCGGCTGGGACGCCCTCCGCGACCACTACAAGGCGGCCTACCAGGAGCCCGGCAAGGAGATGGGCACGCTCACGTTCTCGGACGTGGAAGTCGAGGTCTTCACCCCGAAGGCGGCCCACGCCCACGGCCGCTGGAAGGTGACGACGAAGGCGAAGGAGAGCGGCGGCTGGTTCACGCTCGTGTTCCGCGAATACCCCGAGGGGTGGCGGGTGACCTACGACCACACGTCGGGCGAGGTGAAGAAGTGAGGTCCGCGAGGACGGGCGGATTCCGCTTGGCCCGGCCGCCGGGTGCGGGCATCATGTGACCGGACCACCCTACCACAACCTCGGACGACGCCATGCCCCCGCCCGACCGCCGCTCGTTCCTCGCCGCGTCGGCGGCCGCCCTCGCCGGTGCCGCCCTGCCCCGCGTCGCGGCCGCCCGGGCCGAGGCCGACCCGAAGCCGTCCACGCCGCCCAAGTTCAAGCTCGGGCTCATTTCCTACAACGTGGCGAAGGACTGGGACTTGCCCACCACGCTCGAGGTGTGCAAGGAAGTCGGCATCGCGGCCGTCGAGTGCCGGACGACCCACAAGCACGGGGTCGAGATCACACTCAAGCCGGCCGAGCGGGCGGCCGTGAAGAAGCAGTTCGCCGACAGCGGAGTCGTCTTCTTGGGCAGCGGCAGCACGTGCGAGTTCCACGCCGCCGACCCGGCCGTGGTCAAGAAGAACGTCGAGGAGTGCAAGCAGTTCGTGAAACTCGTCGCCGACCTCGGCGGCAAGGGCGTGAAGGTGCGGCCCAACGGGGTGCCGAAGGGCGGCGACCCGGCCAAGACGTTCGCCCAGATCGGCCGGGCTCTCAAGGAGTGCGGGCAGGCGGCGGCCGACGCGGGGGTCGAAATCTGGGTCGAGGTCCACGGGGCGGTCACGCAACTGCCGCGGAACATGCGGACCATCCTCGACGCCTGCGGCCACCCGGCCGTGGGGGCGGCGTGGAACTCGAACCCGACCGACCTGATCGACGGCACCCTCGGCGAGTCGTTCGACCTGCTCAAGGGCCACATCAAGCACTGCCACATCAACGACCTGGTGAACGACGCGGCCGGCAAGTACCCGTACCGCGACCTGTTCCGCCGGCTCAAGGGGATCGGGTACGACCGCTACACGATGTGCGAGGTGGCCAAGAGCTTCGACGTGGCCGCGGGCACGGAGTTCCTCAAGGGCTACAAGAGGCTCTGGGAGGAACTCGCCGGCGGCTGACGGGGTAAGTGTGAGATCGAACGGCGGGAAAGCAAGTCGCTCGGGGCCGGAATCGGCGGCCGTTCCCGTTCTCCCGGGGGGGGTGGGAGCGGGAACGAGCAAGTCATTCGTCCGCCACGGGTTCGGGCCGAACGCGCCGTTTAAAAGCGGTAAAAAGCGGGAAGGCTCACCACTTCGCCTGGTCGTGGAATGCCCCTTCCGGCCGCTCGTCGGCCTTCGGGCCGCGTGCCGCCAGCACCGCTTCCGCCAACTCCAGGTCGTCCCGCGTCGTGATCTTGAAGTTCGCCGGCGACCCGGGGACGACGTAGACCGCGTGCCCGATCGCCTCCAAGAGCTGGGCGTCGTCGGTGATGGCGGCCGCGAGGGTGGCCCGCCGGGCGTAGGCGTCGGCCAGCCAGTCGCGGCGGAACACCTGCGGCGTCTGGGCCTGCCACACGCCGGCCCGGGCCACGGTGTCGGTGATGCGGTTCGTGCCCGCTTCGACTCGCTTCAGGGTGTCGGCGACGGGCACGGCAGGCATGGCCGCTCCCTTCTCGGCGGCGGCCGCGAACACGGCGTCGATCAGCGCGGGGGTGGCGAGCGGGCGGACGGCGTCGTGGACGGCCACGAGATCGACGGCGGCGGGGACGCGGGCCAGGGCGTTGGCCACGGATTCGAACCGCTCGGCCCCGCCGTCCACGAGTTCGGCGTTGGCGAGCAGGTGGCCGTAGGTGGTGCGGAAGTCGGCCCGGTCGGCGGGGGGGACGACGAGGTAAACGCGGCTCACGTCCGGGCGGTTCCAGAAGAGTTCGGCCGACCGCAGCCAAACCGGCCGGCCGGCGAGCGACACGAACGGCTTCTTCTGCGGCCCGCCGAAGCGGCTCGATTGCCCGGCGGCAGGAATGATGACGGCGACGCTCGGCACGCCCGGCCCCCCGCGCGGCCGCTCAGGCAAGAACCCCCGCCGGCGGGCCGCTCGCGGTCTGTTCTACGGCCGGCACCCAACGGGGAAACGTCTCCCGCCAGCGTCGCACCGCGGATTCCCGCTGGGCGAGCGAGGCGTCCACGGACCCCGCCAGTTCGGCGGCAACGGCCCAGCGGCGGTCGTGTTCGCGGATGCGCTCGTCGATAGCCGCCGCCAACCCTGCCGCCGGGTCGGCTGCGGGGGATGAAGGCATTTCGGCCGCCAGAAGCGGCGCGAAGGCGGCTTCGTGCCGGTCGAGGGCCGCGACGGCGGCGGCCAGCGACTCGGCGATGTGGTCGAGCGACCGGAGCCACTCGGCGACGGGCAATTCTTTCATCACGTCCCCCGGTCCGCGGTTGCCGGCTTGTATCGACCGTTCCACCGCCCGGGTAGTGCGTTTTCCCCGCCGCTTTCGACTTGCACGCCCGGCGGGCCGTGGGTATGGCCGGCTCGCTTTGGGGGAACGGTTTCGGCTTTCGCGGTCGTCGGCTCGGCCCACTCGCGGGCCGCCGGGGCCGCACGGCCGTGGCCGCGTCTGGGGGAGGGTACTGCCGTGTACGTCGCTTGCTCCACGCTCTGTTTCTCGAAGCCGTCGCTGGACGACGCCCTGGCGGCGGTCCGCGAGCTGCGATTCCCGAAGGCCGACCTCGCCATCCACGAGGACGGCCCGCACCTGAAGCCGTCGGAGGTCGCGGCCGACGTGCTGAAGGCGTCCGCCCGGCTCAAGGCGGCGAACCTGCCGCTGGCCGCCTTCCACGTCGTCTTCGGCCAGCCCGACGGCGACGTGACCCGCGCCCAACTGCGGGCCGTCTGCCGGCTCGCCCGCCTCAACACCGTGCCGCTGCTCACGCTCCCGGCGATGCCCGCCGGGTCGGACCTCGACGCGGAGGTGGCCCGGCTGACGGAGTGGTGCAAGATCGCCGCCTCCGAAGGAGTCATCCTCACGGTCGAAACGCACGGCGAGACGCTGACCGGCGACCCGGCCGGGGCCGCCGAGCTGTGCCGCCGGGTGCCGGGGCTGGGGCTAACGCTCGACCCCAGCCACTACCACGCCGGCCCGCACGGGGCGCAGAACTACGACGCCCTCTTCCCGTTCGTCCGCCACGTCCGGCTCCGCGACACGGGCAAGGCGGCCGACCAGTTCCAGGTCCGCATCGGGCAGGGCGAGATGGAGTACGGCCGGATCATCAGTCAGCTCGGCCGGCACAAGTACGACCGGGCCCTGACGGTGGACGTGCGCGACCACGGCGACGGCGGCCCGTTCCCCGTCGGCCCCGAAGTCCGCAAGCTCAAGTACCTGCTCGAATCGCTCGTGTAGCAAGCCGTCGAAATGCGCGTCCGGCCGGGCCGACTTTTGGGTCGGCCCGGCCGGCGACGTTCTGAGCCGGCTCCAAGTGCCCCCGGATTCTACCGCTTTTTCGCACTCGTACTTTACCGATCTGTCACCCCTGCTGCGACATCCGTCTGCCGCTCCCGGTCTGGGCGGTAACGCGGGGGAAGTGCCACTTCTTCGATGATTCCGCCGCTCGGGCCTGTGACGGACACGGTCCAGCCGGCCGGAAATGTGAAACACTCTTCGCTGATTTCCGCCCAGCCCCTTGCGTCCGCGTCGGGCATCGGGCAAACTCGAATTTTGACAAGCCGCCGGCACCTCTCCGCGGGCGTAGGGTATCATACCTTGTGACGACGCCCGCCCCCCTCCGTTAGGAGTGACACGCATGTTGTCGCGCCGGCACGGGTTCGCGTTCGGACTCGCGCTCCTCCTCGCCGCGTCCCCCGCCCTCCGGGCAGCCGAGCCCAAGTGGCCCGTCGGCCGCACCACGCCGCCCGAGACGGTGGAAGACCTGAAGGCGCTCGAGACCGCCGTCGGGGCGGTCGTCACGAAAGTTAGCCCCGCCACGGTCGGCATCATCGTCCGCATCACCGACGAGAAGAGCGAGGCCGGCAGCGGCGTGATCGTGTCCGCCGACGGCCTCATCCTCACGGCCGGCCACATCTCCGGCGACCCCGGCCGGGAGTGCGAAATCCGCTTCCCGAACGGCAAGACGGTGAAGGGGAAGGCCCTCGGCCGCAACGACAAGGTGGACAGCGGCATGATCCGGATCACCGACAAGCCCCCGAAGGACGGCAAGTGGCCGACCGTGGAGGTGGTCAAGTCGGCCGACGTGGCCAAGAACCAGTGGGTCGTCACCCTCGGCCACCCGGGCGGGTACCGCCCCACCCGGCCGCCGGTCGCCCGCCTCGGCCGCGTCCTGTCGAACGACAAGACGCGGATGCAGACCGACTGCACGATCGTCGGCGGCGACTCCGGCGGCCCGCTGTTCGACCTCGAAGGCCGGCTCATCGGCATCCACAGCCGGATCGGCTGGTCGCTCACCGAAAACGTCCACGTCCCGACCGACGCCTTCAAGAAGGACTGGGACGAGATGCTCGCGGGCGGCGAGGTGGGCCAGCCCAAGAAGCCGTCGAAGGCCATCCTCGGGGTCGAGTTCGACGAGGACGCCCCGGCCGCCCGGCTTGCGAACGTCCTCGACGAGGGGCCGGCCGAGAAGGCCGGGCTCAAGGGCGGCGACGTGATCACGAAGTTCGACGGCCAGGCTGTGGCCACGGCCGACGCCGTCCGGGCCATCATCTTCAAGCACAAGCCGGGCGACGAGGTGCCCGTGGTCGTCACCCGGGCCGACAAGACCTTGACGTTCACCGTTAAACTCGCCGCCCGCTCACCTTAACCGGGCGAGGATCGACGCGCCCCCGCGCCCTCTCAGGTTTTCAACGTCCGCACCCCGTTCGGGAGTCCCGCACGATGTCCATCCGGTTGCTCGCGGCGGCGTTGCTCACGGCCGCCTTCTGTGCCCCGGCGGGGGCCCAGGGCTTTTACGTCGAGAGGAGCGGCACTAAGTTGCTCGCCCCGTTCAAGAAGGTGGTCGCGAAAGCGAACGAGTCGACCGTCAGGGTCCGCTGCGACGACCGCGACGCGGCCCTCGGCACGGTCGTGACGGCCGCCGGCCACGTCCTCACCAAGGCGAGCGAACTCCGCGGCAAGGTAACGTGCCGGCTCTCCGACGGGACGGAGTACGACGCCACCCTCGTGTCGGTCCACAAGGAGACCGACCTGGCCCTGCTCAAGATCGACGCCGAGGGGCTCAAGCCGGTGACGTTCGCCGACTCGAAGCCGGTGCCGGTCGGCCACTGGCTGGCTGCCGCCGGGCCGTACACCGACCCGGTCGCGGTGGGGATCGTGAGCGTCGCCACCCGCGACCTCGGGCCGCGGGAGTTCGTCCCGGCCCACAACTCGAACCGCGGCTACCTCGGCGTGATGCTCGACATGAGCGCCAAGGCGTCGGCCGGCGGGGCGAAGATCACGGGCATGATGAAGGGGAGTTCCGCCGCCAAGGCCGGGGTCAAGGTGGACGACCTCATCACCGCCGTGGACGGCCGCGACGTGAGCGGCGGGACGACCCTGCGGGAAATCCTCGACGAGTACCGGCCGGGCGACACCGTGACCCTGAAGGTGCTCCGCGGCGAGGAGGGGATGAAGCTCAAGGTGAAGCTCACCCCCCCCGGCGAGCAGACCCGGGAGGAGGTACAGAACTCGATGGGCGGCGAACTCTCCGGCCGGCGGACGGGGTTCAAGACCGTCCTCCAGTCGGACATGGTAATCGCCCCGAAGGACTGCGGCGGCCCGGTGGTGGACCTCGACGGCAAGGTGCTGGGCCTCGGCATCGCCCGGGCCGGCCGGGTCGAGACGTGGGTGCTCCCCGCCGAGACGATCCGCCCGCTCCTGGCCGACATGAAGGCGGGGAAGTTCGCCCCGGTGTCGGCGTCGAAGTAGATGTCGCGTCGCAATCAGTGGCAAAGCCCACCCGGTGCACCGGGTGGGCTTTTTCATTGGGGTTGACCCCCCTCGCCGGCCCGGCTTACGATTGCCGACTATCCGGCGACACGGTCCGCGTGTGGACGCACGCGGTGGGGCAACCCGGCCGTTCCCGGCGACGCACGGACGCGCACCATGCCGACGATCAACAAGCCGTTCCTCCTAAAATTGCTCCTCGTGCTGGCCGCCGGCGGCGGGCTCCTGGTCGGGGCCAACGCCCTCCAGGCCCGCCGCATCCCGGACGCCCTGCTCCGCCAGGCCGAGCGGAAGGCGGAGGCGGGCCAGTTCGACGCGGCCGCCCACTACTACCGCCAGTACCTCGAATTCAAGCCGGCCGACGTGGACGCCCAGGTTCGCCTCGTGGACGTGCTCAAGAATCGGGCCCCCGGCGGGCGGACGCCGTCCGATCTCGTGTTCCTCTACGACAAAATCCTTCGGCTCGACCCCGACCGCGACGAGGTCCGCCGCGACGCCCTCGCCATGTGCCTCCGACTCGGCCGCTACACGGACGCCGAGCCGCACGCCGAGGAGTTGCTCAAGAGGGCACCGAACGACCCGCTCCTCTGGCAGCAGCTCGGGGCCGCCCAGGCCGGCTTGAACCGCCTGCCGGAAGCCCGCACGGCCTACGAGACGGCCGTCCGCCACGCCCCGGACCAGATGGGCGGGTACCAGAAGCTCGCCCAGTTCGTGTGGCGCAACCAGGGCGACACGCCGGGGGCGCGGGCGGTCCTCGACCGCATGGTGGCGGCCCTCCCCGCCGACCCCGACGCCCGGCTGGTGCGGGCCCGCTTCGAGACGTTCGCCGCCGACGAAGCCACCCGCGGGATGTCCGCCGCCGCCGACATCGACCGGGCCGTCGCCGACTTCCAGCGCGTCCTCGAACTCGACCCCGAGAACGCCGACGCCTCGCTCCACCTGGCCGAAATCCTCCAGCAGGGGCGGAACGTGCCGGCCGCCCACGCCCTGCTCCGCGACGCCGTCAACGTCTACCCGAAAGACCTGCGGCTGGTGCGGGGCCTGTCGTGGCTCGAACTCGTGCGGGGCAACGTGCCGGCCTCGATCGCGGTGCTGGAGGACGGCCTGCGGAACGTGCCCGAGGGGTTCGACCTGATGGTGCCGCTGGCCGACCTGCTCGTCCAGCAGGGGGACGCGGCCCGGTCCGAAGACCTCGTCCGCAAACTGGAGGCCCGCAAGGCCCCGCCGACGCAGGTGACGTACCTGAAGGCCCGGCTGGCGATGCGTCAGGCCCGGTGGGCCGACGCCCAGGCGATGCTCGAATCGCTCCGCGGCGAGGCGGTCCGCCTGCCGGGGCTCGACGTGCAGTTGAACATGCTCCTCGCCGTCTGCTGCGAGAAGGTCGGCGACCGGGCCGGCCAGGAGGCGACTCTCCGGCGGGTCGGCAACCTCGACCCGGCGAACGTCCCGTCCCGGGTGGCGCTCGGTAACCTGTACCTGAGCCTGGGCCGGTCCGACGAGGCGGTCCGCGAGTTCGAGGCGGCGTGCCAGTCGGCCTACGCCACGGGGGCCGCCCACGCCCAACTGATCCGCACGAAACTCCGCGGGCTCAAGGCGACGAACGCACCCGTCGAGGAGTGGGCCCGGCTCGAACAGATGGTGCTGAAGGCGGCCGCCAAGTTCACCCCGACCGATCCGGAGCCGGTCGTGTTGCGGGCCGAGGTACTGGCGGCCGGAGGCAAGCGGGACGCGGCGGTGCAGCTCCTCCGGGCCGAGAGCGGCCGCCGGCCGGGCGACGCCCGCCTGTGGGCCACGCTCGCCGAGGCGACGGCCGACGCGGGGGGCACGGCGGCCGGCCTCGCGGTCGTGGACGAGGCCCAGGCGGCGGCCGGCGACGGTCCGGACGTCCGCCTCGCCCGGGCGTCGCTGTACGCCCGCGACCCGGCCCGCGTCCGCCCGATCGAGCCGCTGGAGGCCCGGATTGAAGGGTGGCCCGACTCCGACCAGCTTCAACTCCTGGCCGGACTGGTCGAGGTGTACGACCGGGTCGGCGACCGGGCCGGCGTGGTCCGCACGTTGAGGCGGATCACGTCCCGCCGGCCGACCGACGCGGCCGTGTGGATGCGGCTGTACGAGCGGGCTACCGAGGCGGGCGACGCCCCGATGGCGGCCGAAGCCCGCGGGGCACTGGGGAAGCTCGACGGCCCGGGTGGTGTGTCCGCCCTGGTGTGCGACGCCCTCGCCGCGCCGGCGACCGCCGCGGGCGATCTCGCGGCGAAGCTCACGGCCACCACCGGGGCCGCCCCGCAGCGGGCCGACGTGTGTCTGGCGTTGGCCCACCTGCAACACCTCCTCGGCGACGAAGCGCAAGCCCTGGCGCTGGCCGAGCGGGCGGTCACGCTCGAACCGTCGCGGTTCGAGACCAACCGGGCGCTGCTGCTCCAGGCGTTCCGTGCCGGCAAACCCGACCGGGCCGCGAAGGAAGTGGCCCGACTCGCCGCCGACCCCCGGTGGGCCGGCCAGCCGCTCCGCCGGCTGCTGGGCATGGTCGCGGACAAGCTCCCGCCGGCGGACGCCCTCGCCGTTCTCCGGACGCTTCCGGCGCACGTGCGGAGCGAGCCGGGGGCACTGGGCTGGGCCGCGTCGCTCTACACGCGGCAGGGAAACCTCCCCGAAGCCGACAAGCTGTTGAAGGCGGCCACCGACGCCGCGACCGCGACCACCGACGACTGGCTGCGACTCGCCCTCCACCGGACCAACGCCGGGGGCGAGGCCTCCCGCGACGCCCTCGCCGCGGCCCGCACCCGCCTCCCCGAGCCGGCCTTCTTCGCGCTCGCCGCCACGTTCCAGGAGACGCCCAAGGGGGCGGACTGGCGGCCGGAGACGACCACTCCGGCCCAGAAGCGGACTTATGCCCAAGCACGGCTGGCCGTCAAGCTGTCGCGTTCGGCCCAGGCCGGGGCGAGGGACGTGCTGGAAGAGTACCTCAAGGATGGCGGCGATTTGCCGGCGACCGGCCTGGGCTGGGCTAGGCGGAACCTCGCCATGCTACTCGTGGTCGGCGGCGGCGGGGCGGCCGAGCGGCGGCGGGCGTTCGAACTGCTCGTCCAGTCGCCCGACGACGCGGGGGCGACGGCCGACGACCTCCGGGCCACCGCGGCGGTGCTTACCACCCTGGCCCGCTACCTCGAAGACGACGACCGAAAGGCGACCCTGGCCCGGGCGGCTCAGGCGCTCGGGGCCGCGGCGAAGGCCGGCGGCACCCCCCGCGACCTGTTCAACCTGGCCCAACTCTACCGCGTGGCCGGGATGCCGGACGAGAGCCGGCAGTGCCTCCAGAAGCTCCTGTTCTCGGACCCGAACAACCTCTACTACCTCGTGGCGGCCCTCGAAACGCTGACCGCGGGCGGCGACTTCGCCACCGGCGGGGCGTTCGCCGACCGGCTCCGGGCGGCCCACCCCGGCGACTTCCGGGCGGTCGCGGCGGTGGCCCGGTTCGAGGCGAAGGCCGGCCGCCCGGAGCGGTGCGTCGCGCTGGCCGAGGCGTACATCCGGTCGGCCGACCCCACGGCCGGCGACTTCCTCACCCGCTCCGCCCGGGTGGCGGAGTTGCTCGACGAACTGGCCCGCTCGCCGAAGGTCCGCGGCACCCCCGTCGCCCGGCGGATGGCCGACGCCGCCGTGGAGCGATACGAAGCGCTCGCCCCGACCCGGCCCGAGGCCGTGGTCGCCGTCGCCGGGCTGCTGGCGGCCGACGGCCGGACCGCCGACGCCTTCGCCAAGATCGACCAGTTCGCCCACTACCTCCCGGCCCGGACGCGGACCCTCGCCGGGATGTCCGCCCTCCGCGGGGGGTCGGCGACCGGCCGGCAGTTCGAGACGGTCCGCCGCTGGCTCGACGAGCAACTGGCCGCCGACCCCGATTCGGTGTCGCTGCGGCTGACGGCGGCCGAATTCTACGCCCTCAAACAGGACCTCGCCGCCGCCCGCACCGCCTACGAGTGGGTGCTGGCGAAGGAGCCGAAGAACGTCACGGCCCTGAACAACCTGGCGTGGATTCTCGCCCCCGACCCCAGGTCCACGGACGCGGCCCTCGCGCTCGTCGATCGGGCGACCCGGGAAGTGGGCGTGACCGGCGAACTGCTCGACACCCGTGCCCGCATCCGCATCGCGGCCAAGCAGTACGGCCAGGCCGCTAAAGACCAGAAGGAGGCGTTGAACCAGGCCCCGACCCCACTGCGGTTGTTCCACGTCGCGGTTCTCCGCATGAGCGAGTCGCCGCCGCAGCCGGCCGAGGCGCGGAAGTTCTTCCGCGACGCCCGCGACGGCGGGCTGGAGCCGAACGGCGTTCACCCGGCCGACCTGCCCGTCTACCGCGTCCTCGAAGGACTGCCCGACGCGAAGCAATAATTCCGGTGGGAACGCCCGCGGCCGGGGGGGGGGGG
>JANPKP010000674.1:0-8168 GCA_031426095.1 Gemmataceae bacterium | reverse complement strand
CCGGAAAGTGACACGATGACGACCTCTCCCATTTTAGTGCTGGTGGTTGATGACTCGGCGGACGATGCGGAACTGATGCTCCTCGAACTCCGGCGGGCCGGGTACGCCCCGTCCGCCGAACGGGTGGAAACGGGCGCCGGGTTCCAGCTGGTGACGGCCCCGTCCAGCGTCTTGGAGATGATGGCGTCGTCCGACGACTCGACCAGGGCCGCAAGCCGGAAGGCGTCCTGCTCGGCCCGCCGCCGCTCCCGCCGCTCCGCGGCCTGCCGGACCTCCCGCTCGACCACCGGGGCCAGCCGGCCCAGACTCCTCTTCATCACGAAGTCGGTGGCCCCGGCCCGCATCAGTGCGACCGCCCGCTCCTCCCCGATGGTCCCCGACACGACCACCAGGGGAACGTCCAGGCCGGACTCCCGAAGGAGGCCCAGCACCCCCGAGGCGTCCAACGCCGGCATCGCGTTGTCGCACAGAACCACGTCCCACGCCCGGCCCGCGAGAGCGGCCCGGAACGCGTCGGCGGATTCCACCCGCTCGGCGGACGGGGCGTACCCGGCCCGCCGGAGTTCGAGGAGGATCAGCTCCGCGTCGTCCTCGGAGTCTTCGACCAGGAGCACCTGGAGAGGTCGGGTCGGCATGGCGTCACCGGTTGGGCGGAGGCTCGTTCAGCACCAGCCAGTACAATTGTAACTGCTTGACGGCCTCCACGAACCGCTCGAACTCGACCGGCTTGCGGACGTAGCTGTTGGCCCCCAGGTCGTAGCTCCCGATCATGTCCTCCTCCTCCTTGGAGGACGTCAGGACGACGACCGGCAGGCGGCGGGTGCGGGGGTCGGCCCGGACCCGCCGCAAGACTTCCAGCCCGTCCACCTTCGGCAGCTTCAGGTCGAGCAGCACCACCTGCGGGAGAATCGACACGTCCCGGCCCGCGTGGGGACCGGTGCCGAACAAGTAGTCCAAGGCCTCCACCCCGTCCCGGGCGACCACGACGTCGTTGGCGACGTTGCTCCGCTGGAACGCGAGGAGGGCCAACTCCTCGTCGTCCGAGTTGTCCTCGATCAGCAGGATGACTTTCTGGCTCATGCGTCGTCCCCCGGCGGCAGTGTGAAGTAGAACGTGGCACCCTGGCCGACCGCCCCCTCGGCCCGGACCGTGCCGCCGTGCCGGTGGGCGACCCGCTGGACGGTCGCCAGGCCGATCCCGGTACCGGGGAAGTCCCGATCGTGGTGAAGCCGCTGGAACGCCCCGAACAGCTTGCCGGCGAACGCGGGGTCGAACCCGGCCCCGTCGTCCCGGACGTAGAACCCGGCCTCGCCGCCCTGCTGCCCGAACGTGACGGTGGCGTCAGTCTTCTTGGACGTGAACTTCCAGGCGTTGCCGAGGAGGTTCTCCAGGGCCACCCGAAGCAGGCCGGCGTCCCCGCGGGCAGTCACGCCCGGCTGAAGGACGAACGTCACTTGCCGGTCCGGGTGGAGATGCCGGAGGTCTGCGACGACCGCGGTCGCCAGGGCGGACAGGTCAACGGACCCCCACGTCATCTCGACACGGCTGAGGCGGGAGAGTTGCAACAGATCGTCAATCAGGCCCGCCATCCGCTGGCTGCCCGCCCGGACCCGCGTCAGGTAGTGCCGGCCCCGGTCATCCACCCGGTCGGCGTAGGTCCGCAGAAGTTCCTGGGCGAACCCGTCGATGGCCCGCAAGGGTGCCCGCAGGTCGTGGGACACCGAGTAGCAGAACGCCTCCATCTCCCGGTTCGCGGCTTCGAGTTGGGCCGTCCGCTCCCGGACCCGGGCTTCCAACTCGTCGTTCAGCCGGTGGAGAGCCGCCTCGGCCCGCCTCTTGTCCGTCACGTCCTCGACGGCCACGAGGATCATGGGCGTGCCGTCCTCGTCGCTGACCACCCGGCGGGCGTTTAGGCGGAGGGCCTTCGGCCCGGCCCCGGCGAGGTCGTGTTCGACCTCGAACCCCTCGAACGGCTGCCCGGTGGTAGCGACCCGCTCGACCCGCTCCAATAATCCGGGGATGTCCAGCCAGCCGGCGTCGAGGGCAAAGCGGGGCCGCCCCGGTGCCTCAACGTCCGGGACGCCGAAGGCGGCATGGAACGCCGAGTTGGCCGCACTGACCCGCAGCCCGGCGTCCAGGAGGACGAGGGGGTGGCGGACCGACTCGACAATACTTTGTGCGAACGCACGCATGAGTGGCCCCGGCCCCGGTCCCGTCACCACCGAACGCGAGACGGCACGCGGCTTTCGGGCCAGTGAATGACAGTCGCCGCCGCCCCCGAGCCTGAGAGGCAACCTCGTTGATCGCCCGAGGTTGGACGCAACGAGGAAGGGGCAAAACCAACTTAGACAGAGCCGATTTTCAAATCAATGCTTAAGTGGATTCCCGGTCCGAATGGCCTGCGTCGATGTGGCTGTTCGTTCCCACCCTGCCGGCCCGATGGCGGATGTGGCGGCTGGATTGGAAGTCGCTCGTGACAACCCAGATCGCAGGGATGTAAGTCGGCTGGGCCTGGCCTACGATCCCGTCGCCGGCATCGCCCGCCGATGGGTCTGTGAATACGCCACTCGTGGGCCGCGTCCGCCGCCCCGCCGTGTCGGTCGTGAGGACCGCATCTCCGATGATCGCCAGCGTGGTCCGCATCGACCAGATTGAGCGTAGAGTCCGCGTCGCGGTCGTCACCCAGCAGATCAACCTGTCCGGCGGCCCGGCCCCACGACGGGGCGGAGGCGGTTTCAACCTGTCGTCCTGCGCGAGCGTCTAACCCTGACCGGCCCCGCGGGCGGGGGCGGTCACGGCAGGCGGCTACCGCCGCACGGACCGGGCGACGAGCAGCATGTCGAGGAGGAGGGACAGGTCGGGCCACTGGTAGGCCAGGCCCAACATCCCGAGCGTCACGCTGTAGCAGACGAACATCATCCCGGCGTTCCGATTCAAAGAGCGAAAAGGAGGCCCGGTGGTGCATCGGGCCTGAAGTAAAACCGGTCAGTAGTCCTCCGGAAGGAGCACGGTCGTAACGGACCGGTCGGCCTCGGTGATCACCCAGAAGGTGGTCCCGTTCGCCGACCGGTAGACCGACAGGAGCCGCCCGTCGGTCCGGAGTGCGTCATCGTTCGCCGCCCGGTCGTCGTCGTCGACGTTCCCCCAATCACCGGCGGCGTGCCGGCGGAGGGCGGCCACCATGTCGGGCTGCGTCAGCACGCCGAGCGCCGCCGGGGTCGCGACGGTCTGCCCGAGGGGCACGGGCAGCAGGTTCGGAGGGGGCATCTGTCACCTCCGTGGTTACTTCTCGGACCCGGCCGGGTTCTCATAAATCCAGACCATCGCCAGGTCGGCGACCTTGGCGACGAGCGGCAGATCCTCCCGGCCGAAGCTGGCCGAGTCCTTCCACTTGTCGGCCTTGTCCTTGTAGAGGCGGCAGATCTGCACGTTGTACCGCGGGCCGTTCTCGGTGTCGTTCAGCCACACCGCCGCCCGGATGCGGCCCAAGCGGATCTCGTGGACCGGCTTGGCCCGGTCCTCCCGCGGCTGCTCGCCGCGGGACTGCTCGCCGGGCTCGCCGCCGCGGCCGTTCGCCGGGGCGGTCCGCCCGGGGGCGTTCTTCGTCGCGCTCATCTCGTGGTCCCTTTCGGGTCGTGGGGATTGTGTTCGGGCGAAGGGTCGGCGGCACCCTACTCGGCCGCCGGGTCGAGTCGCTTCGGGGCCGGTCAGTTCGGGGTCGGGACGCCGGCGGCGGCGCAGAAGATCAGGGTTTCCTTCCAAGTCATCTGCCGGCAGAAGAACCGCCGGCCGGCCCGCCAGAAGTAGCGGAGCGCCTCCGCCCCGTCCGCGAACATGAACCCCTCCCCCGTCCAGCGGGGCGGGAGCACGTTCCGGTATTAGTCGTAGCTCTCCTGGTCCACCTCCGCGGCGTGGCCGGGGGTCGCGATCCGCCCCATCATGCCGGCCCAGGGCTCGCCTGGCGGCCCGAACAGGGCGGGGCTGGCCCGCAGGGTGGCGAGGGTGCGCTGCACCGCCGCCGGGGACGCGGTCATGGCGTCGCCTCCAACACAGGGTGTCCAACGGTAATGGAAAACCGAATTGCACCACCGGCCTCCGCGGGCAGACTGCGTCCGCGGAGTCGGTTGGGGTACGTCTTCTCGACCGACTATGGGTCCGGCGAGTAGCACGGGTCGGGCGGGAGATCAACCCGCCGGGCGGCGCACCGATTCGGCGCGTAGCCGGAGTGCGACGCCGGTGGGGTCAAACCCCGGCCGGGACGAGGCGGGCCGCTCCCGACCCCCGGCTCGGCCTGTGCTGGTCGTGCGGGGCGAAGAAGGCGGCCGAGGGCGACGGCTGAACTCCGCCCGCCTGTCGCGTCCGGTACGGTTCCGTCCCACCAGTTCAACCATCCAGTTCGGGGTTGGGCAGGTCCGCCGTCGCCGTCGGTCGTCATCGGGGGTCACAGGGGCTGCCCCCGATGACGACCGGCGGCGGCACGCGCGGCCGGCGGGGGCGCTTCCCGTCCGCTCTGCCGGGCTTGACAGAGGCAGCCAGAACCGGAGTGAGTCGGAGGGGGTTGCCGCCCCCGGCGTGCGCCACGGCACCTCGCGCGCTGCGTCGTGCCGGGGGGAGGGTGCGGGAACCGCAGGTTCCTGCAAAAGGTAGATCCGGGTCACCCCCGCCCGGGCCGCGACCATTGTTGCCCGGCCCGCGCGGACCCCGCCGCTTGAGTTCGCGGCGGCCCCGTGCTAACCCTCCCCGCCTCTGGTAAGCAGTTCGGCCGGTCTTTCCACGTCTGTCCCCCCGACTTCCCCCCGACCCCGCGGCCGGCCGCGCACCGCGCCGCCCCCGAGAGGCCGGTGGTGCAAACACGTTTTGGTTTCTCAACAACCCGTCCCTTGTACCCGTTCCGAGGACATCCTGTGGACACGCAGAACCTGACCCGCGCGAGCGGGGAGCTGTTCCGCCGCGCGCCGGACGAACGCTTCCCCACCCTCGACGCCCTCCTCGCCCACTGCCGGCGGGAGCAGACCGAGTCCGAGGACCGCTGGCACCCGCCGCGGGTGCTCACCCCCGAGCCGACGCCCGACGGGCGGCTCGGCCTGCGGGCCGGCCCGGACGGCCTGTTCGCGCTCAACGACTGGAGCTTCGGCCAGCTCTGCGGGCTGGCCCGGGCGAGCAAGGACACGCTGAACCGGCTCACGCCCGGGACCGCCGCCCAGGTGTTCCGCGAGACCCTGCTGGGCGGGGCGAAGCCGCTCCAGCTCCTCACCCGCGGGGAGGGGGTGCGGTCCGTCCACGGGACGGCCTACACCCGGCTCCCGAACGCCGACCTGGTGGGCGTCCTCAAGGACTACGCGACCGACTTCACCCCGCCCCAGACGGGGATGAACGGGGCGACCGGCCTCTACTGCGGCGAGCAGGACCTGTTCGCGTTCATGATCGACCCCGCGGGGTGGACGGAGATCGACGGGGAGGCGTTCGCCCCCGGGTTCTTCGTCTGGAACTCGGAGGTCGGCAAGCGGTCGGTCGGCATCCAGACGTTCTGGTTCCAGCAGGTGTGCCAGAACCACATCGTCTGGGACGCGGTCGAGGTGGTCGAGTTCGCCCGCAAGCACACGGCCAAGGTGGGCGACGCGCTGACCGACATCTGCCGGCACATCGAGGCCCTCGTCGCCAAGCGGGACGAGCGGCGGGACGGGTTCGCCCGCGTCATCAAGAAGGCGATGCGGGAGACGCTCGGCGAGGACGCCGAGGCGGTGATGAAGGAACTCGCCAAGCACGGCCTGAGCCGGGGCCTGGCGAAGCAGGCGGTGGAATTCGTGGCCGGCGGCCGATTCACCATCTTCGCGCTGGTGGACGCGCTCACCCGGCTCGCCCGGAAGGCGGAGTACGCCGGCGACCGGACGGCGGCCGACGTCCAGGCCGCGGCGCTCCTCGCGCTCGCGGCGTAACGCAGTCCCCCGCGGCGGCCGCGACCGGCCCGCCGCACTTACCCATCCGACTTCCCCGCACGGGACAACCCGATGAAGACCTACTCCGGCGTCCGGACCGAAAGCCGCTGCGCCGTGACCGTCGAGGACGACAGCGGCGGGAGCCGCGGCCTGGACCCGCGGTTCGACCTGCGGAGCCACTCCCCCAGCGGGTTCGAGTGGGGGTACGGCGGGAGCGGCCCGGCGCAGCTCGCCCTCGCCCTCGCGGCCGACGTGCTGGGCGACGACGAGGCCGCCCTCGGCGTCGCCCAGCGGCTGAAATTCCGGGTCGTCGGGCGGCTCCCGGAGGGCGGCTGGACGCTCACCGAGGCCGAACTGGCCGACACCGTCCGCTCGCTCGCCCGGCCCGACGGCGAGTGACGGCGACGCGCAATTCCACGGAAGGTTCCGCCGGGGCGACCCGCTCGTCCCCGGCACCAGCACTGCGAGAGGTTGGCACTGCACCACCGCCCTCTCGCATCGACCGTAGGTCCGGAGTCATGACTTCGGCCAAGCGCAGCAGGCAGTATTCCGGTAAGATGGACTTCTGCATGACCGAAAACTGCGAAACGTTGCCCTATGGCAGATGATGCTCGGCTCCCCCGCGAGTTCGCCGCCCTCGCCGAGAAGATCGGCGAACTGCACGAGCGTGCGCTCGCGGAGTACGCCCCGGTCGTGACGCACGTCCTCCGTTCGCGGAGCCGCGACATCTGCCGGATCGAGCGCACCCTCGACGGGCTGCTCGACTTCTGCGGAAATGCGGCGGTGTTGCAACTCTACCGCCGGCTTTGTCGCCACTACTCCGGGATCGACCCCGCTGCGGCCCTCAGTTACGTCAATGCGTACGGGACGATGTACGGCCGCGAGGGCGATCCGGGTTCGGACGACGGGCGGTGAGCGGGACGAGGCACACGCTGTGCAGCCGAACCACCAACATTACCCAATTCGCTACCCAATTCACTCGGTACTACCCAATTCGTCGGTCGGCCGCCGCCACTGGGCCGGTTGACACCGGCCGATGCCGTCGGTCCGCAATACCGTGCCAACGGCGACCGAATGAGCGGTGGGTCGGGTCGAAGAATGCGCGTCCTCGGACGGGAGGTTTGCCAGACGGCGTCCGGCATATCCGAAGTCGGGATGGGATGTCGCTCCGTTCGAGCGTGAGATACGGGTCGGGTGACTCGCCCCGGCCCGGGCGAGCCGTCAATCTCACTCCGCACCCAGCCGCTCGCGGACGGCCTGCTTGTCCGCCTTGTCGGCCTGCATCGCGTCCTGCTTGTACCGCCGCCGCACGGCCTCGACCAGCGTCAGGTGGAGGGGCGAACCGACGAGCGCCGTCCGGAGGCGAGCCTCGACCGCGGGCTCGACGGGGACGGACGGGGGCGGGGCCTTCCGGGCGGCTGGCAGCAGGAGCGCGACGGCGACCGGGTTCGTCGCCCCGGCGACAGCCTCTTCCACGACCGCCACGTCGTGGACGGTCCCCTCCCGCAGGTGCGTCTCCAGGCCCCGCCGGCTCCGGAGTCGGGCGAGCGCCGAGGCGAGCGGTAGCCCGCCGGCCCGCACGGCCGCCGCCAGGCGGGAGTCCTGGAACTCCTCCAAGTACTGGATGTCCACCCAGTCCTTCTCCCGCTCCGTCTCCTTCGACCGGATGAGGTCGGGGAGGGACAGGAAGTCGCACACCCGGCCGCCGTACGTCCCCGACTCCCGCCGGGCATAGACTTCGACAAACGGCGGCAGCAGGTGATTCCCCTTCCAGAACTCCAGCCACTCCTCGCGGCCGCTCGGCAGGGTGCCGATCTGGAACCGGCGGAACGCGCCGGCCCGCCAACTGGCGAACTCGACGGGGTTCCGGCCCCGCAGCCAGTCCGACCGGCCCATCCGGTCGGCGAGGTCGTCCCAGCAGTCGGGGGCGAGGTGCAGGTCGAAGTCGTCGGTGATCCGGTCGAGGCCGTAGTAGCGGACCGCGTGGCCGCCCATGACCAGCGAGCGGACGCCGGCCGCTTCGAGCGCGGTGACGACGTCGGCGAGCTTCTGGTCCGGGGTCACAGGAGGGAGTCCTCCCACCCGCGGCCGCCGTGCGCGGCGAGAAGTCTCATGAGCGGGTGGCGGAGGAGCGTCTCGTCGTCGAGGGGGCTGGCGATGAGCCGGGAGATGTCCGCGAGGGATGCGTCGAGGTACATCTCCTCGGCGTCGTGCAGGGTGTCGGCGCGGCCG
>JANPKP010000673.1:0-3046 GCA_031426095.1 Gemmataceae bacterium | reverse complement strand
CAGCCCGCAGGGCCCGCCAAGTTCCGGTCCGCGTCGTGTCCATCGCCACGCCCTCTGCCGTCGAAGAACACAGCTCACCTGCCGGGGCCGCCGCGTGAGTTATGAATCCCAAAAGCGCTACCTGCGGCCCCGGTCTGCTGCAGCGCCTGGCTCGACGTGCCCTAGCGACTAGTCCGGCGACACCGCCTCACCACGCCCGGTTCGTTCAGGGTCAACTCATCGCCCGCCAATACGACCCGGGCCTGCCGCTTGGCGTGATCATCCCTGTCGGGACACAGGGTGATATGCTCCCCGTCGTCAACCCGATAGGCGATGGTAACCAACTGCTCCCCCTTGGACACCAACTTGCCGTCCGCTTTGACCGTACTAAAAGTCCGAAACGTCAAGCCCCCGTCCGGGCGGAACTCGTACCACTCCCGATCCGGCCCTGCGTCCGGTTCGATCACTTCCCAGCGGCCCAACAGACGTTCGCCCAGCTGCCTCTTCGCCGACTCGATGCCGTAGCTCGCCTGGTAGTGCTGGACGGCGAACACCGCCAGTACGGTGAGGCCCGACGAGACGACGGCCGACAGCGACATGGCCAGCCCGTGCCGCCGCAGGTACGACTGGCCGTTGGTACCCATCGAACACTCCGACTTTCTCAAGTACCAGGCCGCCGAACGACCAGGCTCAGCGGCGGCGGGACTGAGTGAGCCACGAACCCCAGAAAGCCTACACGCCCCCGCCGTCGGCTGCAGCGCCTGGGGCGGCCTCGACACGACCGACCGGGAGGCCATATCTTCCCGCGACCTGGCGAGCCGTGGCCTCATCCGGGACGAAACCCATGGCCGCCCAGACCGCTCGGGCGGCGGCGACCGCGAACGCCCCGGGAGGGGATACGTTCGGCGGTACGGAGTCCGGTTCGTGGACCCAGGTCACCACGCAACGGCCCGCGACCCCGGCTAACTCCAAGCCCAGACCGGCCCCCTCGACCGCCGCCGCCAATTCACGCTCCGACCAACCGCTGTCGGCCAAGAGTCCGGCTGCCAGCGCCGCCCGCGGACCACTCAGACGGGGCGGCGGGTCGGCGAGGTAACGTACCCGAACCCGGGCGTACCGGGCACGCCCGCCGGATTGAAGCACGTAACGTCCGTCTGCTTCCACCACGCGCCTCTCCGCCGCCGAACGACCGAACTCACCTGCGGCGAGGGTGCCGAAGATGGTCCGTGAACTACGAACTTCATCGCCGTCAGGTGCAGTGACTGGTCCGGCCGGGCCACCTACCCCGACATAAATTGCTTGCCCTGTAGTGTCCCGGACAAGATCCCGATGAACAGCCCGGCGGTGACCAAGAGGTAGGCCGCCACGAGAGACGCGACCCGCCAAGATCGATGCCACCAGCCGGCCCCGCCGACCGCGACCGGGCACACAACGACCGAGGCCGGGAACGCCGCCATCCCGTACATGGGCGGGTGCCAGAGCACGACCACTACGGCCGCCCACGGTATCGCCAGCAGGGACGCCCGCCGCCACGACATCACACGCTCCCCACGACCGCACGCCCGACCCGCTCGGCCAGCAGGCCAGCCAGCCACCCAGTACCCGCTCCGCCGACGAACCAGCCCACCAAGAAGCTGACATTGTCGGCAGTCAACGAACCGGAACCAGGACCGTAGGCGGCCGCGTACGCGACGCAACCGCCGCTTGCCAGTAGGCCGAACAGCCCACCCGCCAGCGACCCGCTCCCGTCGAACCGATTGTTCCCATCGGCCGCCGCCAGCACGCCTGCCACGAACCCGACCGCCCCGCCGACGGCCAGACCCAGCCCGACGGACAGCCCCCAGGTGAACAGGGCGAACGCCACCCCGCCGACGCACCCGACGGTCAAGCCAGTCCCCGTCGCCAGAAGGACGACGGCCGCTGCGTTCACGCACCGCCGCATGTTTTCGCCCTTCAGGTACCGAACGACCCAACTCACCTGCCCGGGCCCGCGTTGGTGCCGGGGGCCGCTGTGGCACCTTGTTCGGCCTGCCTTAAGTTGGTCAGGAACGCCACACCACGAGCGCCGCAACGCCCCCGATCACCAGAATCAGCAGCACAACAGTTACACCTCCCCCGAGTCCGCGGTCCGTCACGGCGTCCGGCCCCGGCTTGCCGACCCACGCCCGCCGAACCGACCCGAAAGCCAAGGCCAGCGCCGCCGGCACCCACACCACGACCGCCGCCCCGAGGACGAACCGCCCGGTACTCCCCTCCAGCCCGAGCAAGCTGCCCACCCAGATGTGCGAGGCGAACTGGGACAGCGAGTCCTCGGCCAGGTACCCGTACCAGCCGAGCAGCCCGCCGCACACCGCGAACGCCCACGCCGCCGTCCGCCTCCACGACCCCGACCACACTCGGACCACGCCGGCGACCAAACCGGCGGACACCGCAAAGACGACCGCCAACGTCCAAGCCACCTCTTGCGGCGTCGGTGGATTGATCACCGATAAGTCCTCCGTAGACCGAACAACCGCTCACGTGCCCAGGCGGCGTCGCAGCCGCCGCCAAGCAGATTCAAAACCGATTCACCACCCAGCGGGCGATGTTCGCCAGAGGCCAGATGCCAAAGGTGCAGCCAGCCGCGACCGCCAGTAAGAGCAAGGCGGACCCGAACCCCCATGCGAACGCGCGACCTCGCCGGGTGCGCCGCCGGGCCACCAGCCACGCCACGAGCCCGACAACCGGTGCGGCGAGGACGAGGAAGAACGCGGCGATCATCGGCTCCAAGTCGATAGCGCCGACGAGGGAGTCGCCTCCCACAGCAAACAATGCCATAGCGTCTGTCCCCCCGATACCCCCCCCGCCGCCGAACGACCCAGCTCACCTGCCGGCGGGGCTAGGTGGGCCGCATGTCACGGAAAGCCTACATGCCCCGCCGGTCAGGTGCAGCGCCTCACATGTTACCGTACTTGAGCCGATGAGGCGACGCCCGGTGGTCGGGGTCAACCGCATGCAGCGCCAGAGGCCCTGACCTCGGGAACCAGATGGCGGCCCGACCACCGGCGTTCTTCGACCTCGGATGCCA
>JANPKP010000672.1:0-2209 GCA_031426095.1 Gemmataceae bacterium | reverse complement strand
GAGAACGTGCTGTTCGCGTTCCCGCCGAGGGTGGTGACGGCGGCGATGCAGACCACGATGATGAGGGCCAGCATGACGGCGTACTCGACGGCCGTCGGGCCGTCCTCGGCCTTCAGGAACTTCACCACCGACTGGGTCAGGCTCGTCATGGGAGTCTCCATTCCTGCGGAACTGGGTGACGCGAACAGTGTCTGGGTTAGGCGAGGCCTTCGCTCAGTCGGTCGTTGTGGCGGTGAGCGATGGACACCAAGTACCTAGTTCACGTCCCGGACCCGTGCAAACCGGGCACACGAATTTTCTGCACCCGCCGGCAAGTGCGGACGGGCCGGAATTCCCGGCCCCGCGATGGCCGACGCGGGGCCGGGGCGGGATAACAACTCGGACGGCCGCGGCGGACGCCCGGGGGAACCGGGGTGTCGCGGCGGCCGATTCTCTCCGGTGCAGCGGTTACAAGGGGTTTGCCATGTCCGACGGGTCCACGCGAAAGAGCCTCATCACCACCGGCGGCCCCGGCCGCGCCCCCAACCGGGCCATGCTCCGCGGGGTCGGGTTCGTGGACGACGACTTCGACCGGCCGATCGTCGGCGTCGCCTCACTGTGGAGCGAGATCACCCCGTGCAACAGCCACCTCGACCGGCTCGCGCGGAAGGGGTGCGAGGGCGTGCGGGCCGGCGGCGGGGTGCCGCAGACGTTCGGCGCGCCCACCGTGTCCGACGGGATTTCGATGGGCCACATGGGCATGCGGTACTCCCTCGTCAGCCGCGAGGTGATCGCCGACTGCCTGGAAACGACGGCCGGGGCGATGAACCACGACGGCCTCCTGGCCTTCGGCGGGTGCGACAAGAACATGCCCGGGTGCGTGATGGCGATGGCCCGCCTCAACGTCCCGAGCGTGTTCGTGTACGGCGGCAGCATCATGCCCGGCGTCGGCCCGCACGGCGAGGACGTGGACATCGTCTCCATCTTCGAGGCCGTCGGGCAGTTCCAGACCGGCAAGATCGACGCGAAGACGCTCCACAAGATCGAGTGCGCGACCTGCCCCGGGTCCGGCTCGTGCGGCGGCATGTACACGGCGAACACGATGGCGAGCGCGATCGAGGCGATGGGCCTCATGCTCCCCTACGGGGCGAGCAACCCGGCCGTGACCGCGGCGAAGGAGCGGGAGGCGTTCCTCGCCGGCAAGGCGCTCGTGAAGCTGATCGAGGCGAACGTCCGCCCCCGTGACCTGATCACGCGGAAGTCGCTGGAGAACGCCTACACCTTCGTCCTGGCCCTCGGCGGCAGCACGAACGCGGTGCTCCACCTCATGGCCATCGCCCGGGAGGCGAGGGTCGAGTGGACGCTCGACGACTTCGACCGCATCGGGGCGAAGGTGCCGCACCTGGCCGACCTCAAGCCGGGCGGCAAGTACGTCATGTTCGACCTCTACCGCGTCGGCGGCACCCCGGCCGTGCTCAAGGCCCTGCTCGACGCCGGCTTCCTCCACGGCGACTGCCCGACGGTGACCGGGCGGACGCTGGCCGAGAACCTGGCCGACGTGCCGAGCATCTACAGCAAGCCGCAGAAGGTGGTCCGCCCGCTGGCCGAGCCGATGTACGACCGCGGGCACATCGTGATCCTCAAGGGCAACCTCGCCCCCGAGGGGGCGGTGGCGAAGGTGGCCGGCCTGAAGGTGCGGACGATCACCGGCCCGGCGAAGGTGTTCGACGGCGAGGAGGCGTGCGCGAAGGCCATCGAGGAGCGCCGCATCACGGCCGGCGACGTGGTCGTGATCCGCGGCGAGGGCCCGATCGGCGGCCCGGGCATGCGGGAGATGCTCTCGATCACCGGGGCGCTGACGGGCCAGGGGTTGGGCGAGACGGTCGGCCTCATCACCGACGGCCGGTTCAGCGGCGGCACCCACGGCCTGGTGGTCGGCCACGTCGCCCCGGAGATGTTCGCCGGCGGCCCGATCGCGCTGGTGAAGGACGGCGACCGCATCACCATCGACGGCGACGCCAAGACGATGACGCTCCACGTCCCCGAGGCCGAGCTGGCGGCGCGGCGGGCGGCGTGGGTGCGGCCGCCTCTGCGGGCCGACGGCGGCGTGCTGGCGAAGTACGCCAAGCTCGCCCGCTCCGCGTCCGAGGGGGCGGGGACGGGGTGAGATTTGGTCTTTCGTAGGGTGGGACAAGTCGGCGCAGTCCCACCGTTCAGGGGGCTTGTCGAA
>JANPKP010000671.1:0-12802 GCA_031426095.1 Gemmataceae bacterium | reverse complement strand
AAGAAATCCCCCACACGCACTAACTAGATTGTAATCACAGCACGACGACCCCGGTAACCGCCGGGAGCCGCCGGACCCGCGACGCAATAGTCACGCTACCAAGGTCTCGCCAACTCCAGACCCGAATCCGATCCGCGACGGCAACCCGACCTCGCACCGCGTCCCGCCCCGGGCCCGGGTGTTAACCCCGAGACCGAGGCCGCACGCGGCCGTGCCGGGCTGCCTCAATTGCAACCTTGTGCCCACCGAATTGCCAAAGACCTTCGTTACGTCGCCCGGCTACACCGGGCGGCACGTGGAGACCTCTCCACACTTACTTTCCCGCGTCACTTCGCTTCAGGCGTCGCGTCGCGGGATTAGTACCTTAGGGGCAGGCTAGCGTGTCGTCAACGTGCCGAGTCATTTTCTGTGCGAAAGCGACCCGCAGTTGTCTGCCACCATGCCGTGTGGAGAAGACGGGATTCGAACCCGTGACCCCCTGCTTGCAAAGCAGGTGCTCTACCAACTGAGCTACTTCCCCGCTCCAACCCCCGCCGTGTGCGCGTACTTGGATTCGAACCAAGGACCTCAGCTTTATCAGAGCTGCGCTCTAGCCAACTGAGCTATACGCGCCGGTCAACGAACCGATTGAAAATCTCGGACCTAAAGAACGATATGGGCCAAGGCTTGGGGTGTCAACCGTCCGGGTTGTTTTCCACGGCCATCGTTTTATCGCTTGGCGTGGAGACACCGGCGGATATTTTGAGCCGCGACCTCCGCTTGAACAGCGAGTCGAACATGTCGCAACTGATTCATGCCCCGTCCGCTTCCCCCGGCCGCCGGTTGCGGGATGCCTACTCACAAGGCTGCCTCTCACTTCCCGGTGTCTTCGACCCACTTCTTGCCCGCTTGGCCGAGGCTATAGGCTTTCGAGCCGTCTATCTGTCGGGCGGGGCGTTGTCGGCTACACACGGCGTGCCCGACATCGGGCTTCTCACTCTCTCTGAGTTTGCCGACGCCGCGAGGTCGATCACCCGAGCCACCTCGTTACCACTGCTTTGCGACGCCGATACCGGGTTCGGAGAGGCCCTTCAGGTCGAACGAACGGTTCAACTTTTCGAGCAATCCGGGGCCGCGGGACTGCACCTCGAAGACCAACGGATGCCGAAACGCTGTGGGCATCTTTCGGGAAAATCGCTCGTGGAAGCCGAGGACATGGCGGCGAAAATTCGGGCGGCCGTGACCGCCCGGCGTGACCCCAATTTCGTCCTCGTGGCCCGGACTGATGCTCGCGGGGTGACCGGGTACGACGACGCCGTTCGCCGGGCCAACCTCTACCTCGAAGCCGGGGCGGACGTGATTTTCCCCGAAGCGCTCGAGACGGCCGAGGAGTTCGAGCGGTTCGCCAGGGACGTGCCCGCCCCCCTGCTCGCGAACATGACCGAGTTCGGCCGCAGCCCGCTTTTCGACGTGACCACCCTTGACCGAATGGGCTACAAAATCGCCCTTTTTCCCCTCACGGCCTTTCGGACGGCCATGAAGGCGGCCCGCGACACGCTCGCCGAGCTGTTCCGTAGTGGCCACCAGCGGGCGAAGATTCCGGACATGCTCACGCGGGCGGAACTGTACGACCTGTTGGGCTATACCGGGTACGAGGCCCGCGACCGGGCCTACTTCGGCGGCGCGGATTCAGGATTTCCCACTGGCCGGTCGGACGGCTAGCCCTATCTTTTCACTCTTCGCACACCAGTCGGCGTTCGTTCGGAGTGGGCCATGTACGCGATCGTTGTGAACGGTTCCCGACAGCACCGCGTCGAGCCCGGCTCGACGTTCCAGATCGACTACAAAGACGTGCCGGTCGGCGAGTCGCTTATCCTCGACGAGGTTCTGCTCGTCCAGGACGGGGCCGACACCCTCATCGGCCAGCCGCGCGTGGTCGGGGCGAAGGTCGTCACGGAAGTTGTCGCCCTTGCCAAGACCAAGACCGTGATTCAGAAGTTCCGCCGGCGTAAAAACTACCGCCGGCTGAAGGGGCACACCCAGCCCTTCCTGCGGGTAACGGTCAAGGAAATCGTGAAGGCAGGCTGATCGCGTTCCCGCTCTTTGCGTGTTGTTTCGGACGGAACTCGTTCGCCGTTAGCCACTTCTGACTCCCGCTCCCGGCTCGGCCGGTAAAGCGGGAGAAAACCAACTTCCACTTGAACCATCCCGAACAGCTCCACTTGTGGCCGACCCGCCATCTGGTTTAGCATTCGCGAATTACCAACCGTCCGCTCGGGCAAGGAGGCTCGGCCATGACGACGCACCGATTCGGGACCGGTGGCCTCCTCGTCGCGTTGGCCCTGGTTGCCGCCAGTGTGCGGGCGCAGGTGCCTTCGGGCGTAGCTCCCTCGGAACCCGCACCGCCGCGGACGTTACCCCCGTCCGTCACTGGGGCGGGCGCCAATCCGTCGGCCCCGCTCACCGCGGTCACGGCTTCGGGAACCATGAGTGTTCCGAGCCGCGTGGCGGCTCCCGAGTCGCTCATCGAGCGTTTCGACCCCATCGGCGCGTTCCCGGTGCCGACCCAGCAGGCGGTCAAATCGTTGGTCCAGGGGGCCGAGTGGCTGGCGGGCATGAACTTGCCCCAGGGCCGCTTTCAGTACGGGCAGCACCCCGCCGTTCGCGTGCCGATGGAGGGGGACGACGACCTGCGGCAGGCCCATGCGGCCCACGCCCTGGCCGCGAGCGCCCGATTTACGGGGAACGTCAGACAAACGGCGGTCGCCGGTCAGGCCGTCCTTTCGCTCCTGGCGGCGACGAATGTTGACCCCGCCGACACGACCTGCCGCGTGCCGGCGGGCGTGTCGGCGGCGTGCAACAAGGTCGGGTTTGCCGCGGCTCTCGCCCTGGCCGTTTACGCGCTCCCGGGGGCCGATGATCGGCTGGTGGCGGAGGCGGATCGACTGTGCGAATACCTCCACAAGCGGGCAAAGGCGGACGGTTCCGTGGCGGTCGCCGACGGCACGGTTGCCGCCGACCGGGCGACCGAGACCGAGTGGGCGGGGCTGGCCCTGCACGCCATCGCCGTGAGCCACCGGGTGCGGCCGGCGGCGTGGAAGAACGACGCGCTCAGTAAGGGGTTGGGGTTCTACCGGGCGGCCTTCCTGGCGAACCCGCACCCGCTGGCGGCCGCCACCCTCACGCCGGCTTTCGCCGAGTGGTACGTCCAGAGCCGGACGCCGGCCGCGGCCGCGTTCGTGTTCGAGATGAACGACTGGCTCGCCGGCCTGCAGTACCCAGCCACCGACGCCCGCCACGCCGCCCGGGCCGGCGGGTTCAAGGCCGTGATCGACGGCCGGTTGGTGGACGCCCCGCCGGGGGTCGAGTGCGGGCGGTACGTTCAGAGCCTGGCGTGGGCCTGCCACCTGACGCGGCAGGTGCCGGACCTCGCCCGCTTCGTCCGCTACCGGCAGGCGACGCTCGACGGCCTGCAGTTCCTCTCGGGCCTGCAATACACCGAGGCCAACACCCGCCACTTCGAGAACGGCTACCGGGCCACGGCGTTGATCGGCGGGTTCTACGCCGCCCCCACCGACGGCGACCTGCGGATCGAGGCCACCGCCCACGCCCTCACGGCCCTCCTGCGTTACCTCCAGAGCGGGGCCGAGAAGGAGTGAGCCCGGCGGCCGCCCGGCCCCGGTCCGTTCGGCCGGCCCCTTCCTACAATTGCCCGACACGGCCGCTCACGAACACGCTTGGGCCGCCCCCCGCCGCGGATGTCGCAACGATGCACAGCGAACGCCAGCTTCCCCTCCCCAAGTGCCGGTCGCTCACCGGGGTACGGGTCGTCGGCACCGGCAAGTACGTCCCCGACATGGTCGTCAGCAACGACCACCTGCACGCCCGCCTCGGCTTCGATTCGGACTGGATCGTGAAGCGGACGGGCATCCTCGAACGGCGGCACGCGGCCCCCCACCAGGCCACGTCCGACCTCTGCGTCGAGGCGGCCAACGACCTGTTCGCCAAGACCGGGCTGACCGCGAAGGACTGCGACCTCCTCGTCCTCGGCACCTTCACGCCGGACATGTCGTTCCCGTCCACGGCCTGCCTGGTGCAGGACCGCCTCAAGCTCGTCGGCCCGGCGGTCGAGGTGGAGGCCGCGTGCGCCGGCTTCATGTACGCCCTGGTCACGGCCGCCGCCTACGTCAAGTCCGGGGCCAGCGACCGGGCCCTAGTGATCGGCGGCGACACGAACAGCCGGGTGGTGAACCCGGACGACATCAAAACGTTCCCCCTCTTCGGCGACGGGGCCGGGGCCGTGTTCGTCGAAAAGGGCCCGCCCGACAAGGGCCTGCTGGCGTACAGCATGGGGTCGGAAGGGTCCGGCGGCATGTCGCTCTACCGGGAGGCGTGCGGGAGCCGCCTGCCGCCGACGGCCGAGCACCTCGCGGCCGGCAAGCACTTCATGACCATGGACGGCCGGACGGTGTTCCGCTGGGCCGTCGACATCGTCTGCGACACGATCCACGACGTGCTCGAGGCCGCGAACCTCTCGACCGCCGACGTGGACCTGTACGTGCTCCACCAGGCGAACATCCGCATCGTGAACGCGGCCATCGACGTGCTGAAGATCCCCCGCTCGAAGGTCTACAACAACCTCGACCGCTACGGCAACACCTCGGCCGGGTCGATCCCGATCGCGCTGGAGGAGGCCCAAGCCGAGGGCCGGCTGAAGGACGGACAACTGGTCCTCTTCAGCGGCTTCGGGGCCGGCCTGGCGTGGGGCACCGCCGTCGTGCGGTGGTAGGTACGGCGTCTCCGACGGGGCCCGTTCGTCCCTTGCGGAACACCGGCCCGACGCGCTCGCCGGACGGTCGGCCAGGCACTCGACACCGGGGCAGACGGCCCGGTACTTCAACCATGCGCTCGGCGACCCGGCCGGGGCGGTCAAAAAATTGCCGAACTTAACGGGCGACGCCGGCCCGGTCTCGGAGGGCGAACAACGGCAAGCGACGGAGACCGATCCCGTTTGCCCGTCCGACTGTCTCCGAACGACCACGCTTGTCTCTGGTTGGCGCCAGCGAGGGGTCGAACGGGCACTGGCCGGAAATGAAGAAACCCCTGCAGGAGCAGGGGTTTGGTTACCGCCAGTCGTCGGCAGGCATCGACTGTCTTCGGCGAGGACGGGGACTCGAACACGCAACCACCGGATCGAAAGGCAGCGATCCACGAGGTTCCCATCCTGCTGACCCGATGGCGGCCGGACGCTGAGCGAGAGCTGCTGATGTACCTGGACGAGAACGACGTTAAGTGGCCCGCGTCGGAACCGCGGGCGATGTATCAACGGCACCTTGAACACGGCGGCCCGGCCTGAGAACTCAAGGAACGTTGCCCCGCCAGCCGATAGTACCGGCCTTCCGACACACAGGCCCCGGAGCTCGCTGGATGACGCCGTTCGAGCGCCCCGACCGCTGCTGCCCCAAGTGCGCACACAAGGGGTACATGTTCCGGGCCAGGCGGACGGTCGAAGCCGACGGGGTCAAGTTCGCCGAGACGAAGTACCGGTGCCGGTCGTGCACGCACGAGTGGCGGGAGCGGATCCCGGCCCCGCCCGAGCCGAAGCGGGCGGAGGACGCGGCGTGATCGCCTACGTCCTCTACGCCCCGCTCGCCCTCGCCACAGCCGTGCTCCTCTTCTTCACCACACGGGGTGCCTTGCGCGGGTACGGGAACGGGCGGCTCGCCCCACTCGCCGTCCTGCTGGCGGCGGCCTTCTTCGGCAGCTTGTACCTGATGTTCGGCGTCGGCGGGCCGTGGGCCCGGTGGGCGGCCGTGGCGGCGGCCGGCGTGGCCGTGTGGCCGATCCTCCTGCCGGTCGCCGGGATGCTCTTCTCGGTCGTGTACGCCAAGCTGACGGGCGAGCCGATGCGGTGGAACTGACGGCCTCAATGCCGGCGACGCTCCACCGGCCGCCCGGTCGGGTACGATGAGCCGTGGCGAAACCCACCGACCGCCCGGGAGGCCCCCGCATGCCCTGTCCGCAAATCGACGCTCTCACGCCGACCCCGTCCCGCACGCCGCGGGGGTGCGAGGAGTGCCTGAACGCCGGTGGCCGGTGGGTCCACCTGCGGCTGTGCCTGACGTGCGGGCACGTCGGCTGTTGCGACAGCTCGCCCGGCCGCCACGCAACCAAGCACGCCCATCACGCCCACCACCCGGTCGTCGCCTCGTTCGAGCCGGGCGAGGGGTGGGCCTGGTGCTACGTCGACGAAGAGGAACTACCGGTGCCCGCGACCGTCGAGCCGTACCGCGGGACTGAGCCCCGCGCCGCTCACCCCTCGTCGGGGTCGTCGAAGGATTCGATCTCGGTGCAGCAGATCAAGTCGGCGGTGTCGTTGTAGTACACCAGGACCTCCGTCCCGTCGGCGTCCTTCCCCGCGAACACCCCGCCCCGGTCCTTCTTAAAGGAGAGCCCGGCCGCCCGCTCCACGCCCCGCCCGCGGGCCGCCGACGGGCTCAGCCCGGCGTCCGGGAACTTCCCCATCAACTCCGCCACCGCATCAGAAAACGTCATCGCCGGCCACCTCCGTGAAAATGGGAAGTGGGAACCTACGGCCGGCCGGACGGGCCGTCAACGGGGCCGCGCAAGTCGTTTACTTGTTCACCTCGGGCACGGCGGTCTGCGCGGCGTCTCGTGGATGGAGGACGACGTCGAGCACCCGCGTCATGCCCTCCGCCGACGGGTTCTTCGACAACCGGTGCAGGCACCCGGTCGGCTCGTAGAACGTCTCGCCCGCCTTCAGCACCCTGGCCGACCGGTCGTCGATCGCCCACTCGTACTCGCCCTCGACGACGTACCCGAACACCGGGCTGGGGTGCCGGTGCGGGGCGCTCGACAGGCCGGGCCCCATTGTCAGCTCGTCGGTCGTCGCCTTCTTCCCGTCGATCTTCTCGGAAATGCCCGTCGCCGAGAGGACGGCCCGCTTCACTTTGCCCTTCTCGTCGTGGCGGACCGCCGACATGCCGCCGGGGCCGAGAACCGCCCGGCCGCCGGCACCAACATGGTCCGGACCATCGCATCCTTCTTGAAGTGTCTGTCAACTCGAAGCACGACCTTTCCCCGCCGGGGCGTGTACTCGTGACCCTTCACACCCGGTCGACCTCAACACAGCGAGCAGCCCCTCCAGGTCGGGCAAGTTCACCGGCTTGACCAGGTGGCCGTCGCACCCGGCCGCCCGCGACCGCTCCCGGTCAGCTGCCTGGCCCCAACCGGTCAGGGCGACGATCGTCATCCCGCGGCCCCACGGTTCGCTCCGTATCCGCCTGGTGGCCTCCAGCCCGTCGAGCCGGGGCATCCCGACGTCCATCAGGATCACCCCGGGCCGGAACGCCTGGGCACGCTCCACCGCCTCCAGCCCGTCGTGGGCGAGCGTCACCTCGTCGCCGAGCAAGCCGAGCATCACGGCCAGCGACTCGGCCCCGTCCCGGTTGTCGTCCACCACCAGCACCCGCCGCCGCGACACCGCCCGGTCGGGGGCGTCGCCGGCCTCCGTCGTCCCTCCGGCGGGGTCCGCCGCCAGGGCCGGCAGGGTGACGGCGAACTCGCTCCCGCGCCCCTGGCCGTCGCTGCGGGCCGTGACGGTCCCCCCGTGCATCTCCACCAGGCCCTTCACCAACGCCAGCCCGATGCCCAGCCCCCCGGCGCTCCGCTCGGTCGGCCGATCCACCTGGCTGAACATGTCGAAGACGGTCGGCAGGGCGTCCGCCGGGATGCCGATCCCGGTATCCCGCACGGTCACGCGCACGGTGCCGTCGCGGCCCTCGGCGGTCAGCCAGACCTTCCCGCCCCGCTCGGTGTACTTTGCGCTGTTGGTGAGCAGGTTGCTGAACACCTGGGCCAGCCGGGTCAGGTCGGCGTCCAGGAAGACGGTGTCCGGGGGCAGGGACACGGTCAGTTCGTGGCCCGCCTCCTCGATGGCGGGGCGTGCGGTCTCCACGGCGCTGCCGACCACGTCGGCGAGCGAGACGTTGGCCCGCCGCAACTCCATCTTGTTGCGGCCGATCCGCGACACGTCGAGCAGGTCGTCGATCAGCCGCACCATGTGGGCGAGCTGGCGGCCCATGATCTTCTGCGACCGGTCCCGGACGGCCCGGTCTTCCGACAGGCGGATGACCTGCAGCCCGTTGCGGATCGGGGCCAAGGGGTTCCGCAGCTCGTGGGCCAGCAGGGCGATGAAGTCGTCCTTCTTCCGGTCGGCCTCCTTGATCGCGTCCTCGGCCCGCTTGCGGGCGGTCGCGTCCCGGAACACCTTGCCGAACCCCCGGAGTTCCCCACCCGGGCCACGGATGCCCACCGTGACCCCCTCGGCGAAGAACCGGGTCCCGTCCTTCCGCTCGTGCCACCGCGCGTTCTCGGCCCGGCCGGTCTCGGCCGCCCGCCGCGTCTCGGCCCGGGGGACGCCGGCCGCCCGGTCCTCCGGGGTGAAGATGAAGTCCAGGGGCCGCCCCGCCGCCTCGTCCGCCCGCCACCCGGTGATCGCCTCGGACCCGCCCAGCCACTCGAGGGCGCGGTCGTCGGCGTCGGAAATGATAAGGGCGTAGTCGGTCGCGTTCCCGAGGAACATCTGGAGCCGCTCCTCCCGCTCCCGCAGGCCCGCCTCCGCCCGCACCCGGTCGGTCACGTCGCGGGTGAAGCACCGGGTGTGGACGAACCGCCCGTCCTCCCACAGGACGCTGGAGTCGATCAGGACGTGGCGGAGCGATCCGTCACCGCACACCATCCGGGCCTCGCAGTTCCGGAGGGTCTCGCCCGACCCCAGCCGCCCGAGGATGGCGTCGATCACCTCGCGGTCGGCGTGGAACTCGGCGATGTTCCGCCCGACGTACTCCCCGGGCGAGTACCCGAGGAGGTCCAGCTCGGCCCGGATGGCCCGCAGGATGGTGCCGTCCGGGCCGACCCAGTGGAGTCCCACCGCGGCGTTCTCGAAGAAGTCGGACATCTCCTCCTCGCGCCGCCGCAACGCCTCCTCGGCCCGCTTCCGGTCGGTGACGTCGCGGGCCGTCCCGAACCACTCGGCGATCTCCCTGCCGGCGTCCAGGATCGGCACGGCCCGGGAGAACGTCCACCCGAGCGTGCCGTCGTCGCGGTTGACCCGGTGCTCCAGCTCGAACGTGCCCTTGTCCGCGACGGCCCGGGCGATCGCCTCACGGACGCGGGCGTGCTCGGACGCGGGCAGGTTCTTCTGCATCCAGCCGCGGATCGGCTCGGCACTGCTGGGGACCAGCCCGCGGCCGTCGAGCGGGTGCATCACCTCCCAGTCGGGGCTCATGCGGTACACCACGTCCGCCGAGGCGTTCACGAGCACGCGGTACCGCTCCTCGCTCCGCCGCGACTCCGCCTCGGCCGCCTTGCGACCCGTCACGTCCTGCACGACGCCGAGCATCCGGGTCAGGCCGCCCGCGGCGTCGTAAAGCCCGCGCCCGCGGGCCGCGACCCACCCGCCCCGCTCCAGCGGGTACTCCTGGTCGTACTCCGCCCGCTCCCTCACCGCCCGCTCGGCCGCCTCCCGCGCCCGCACCCGGTGGTCCGGCCGGATCAACCCCCGCATCCACTCGCGGCCGTACGGCCGTCCGGGTGGCAGGCCGTAAATCGCCGCGGCCCGGTCCGACAGGGTGGTCCGGTCGGTCGCCGGGTCCCAGTCCCAGGTCCCCAGGTCGGCAGCCGCCAGCGCGAGCGAGAGGGTTTCGGTCAGGCGGGCCCGCTCGGCCTCGGCCCGCGTCCTCGCCGTGACGTCCTCGTGGACCAGCACGACCTCCCGGACGAGCCCCGCGGAATCCGTGAGCGGGTAGGCGACGGCCGACACCCAGCGGCCGGGTTCGGCGTGCCGGGTGCGGCCGGGGATGGTTTGCTCCGGGTCGTACCAAACGGCCGGGATCGCCACCACCTCCCCGGCGGCGGCCCGGCGGAGGTACGGGGCGACGCCCGCGGCCTCGAGCTGGGGGTCGGTCAGCAGGTTGTAGTCGGCGACCTGGTCGGGGGTGAGGCCCCAGAGGTCCTCCCACGCCCGGTTGACCCCGAGGGTGCGGCCGTCCGGGGCGAACACCTGGACGCTAAACGGGGCCTGTTCCATCAGCCCGCGGAACCGCTCCTCGCCCTCGCGTCGCGCGGCCTCCACCGTCCGCCGGTCGGTCACGTCGTCCAGCGTGCCCACCCACTCGCCCACCGACCCGCCCGGGCCGGGGATCGGCACGCCGCGGGCCTTCACGTGCCGCCAACCGCCCGCGCGGGCCCTCACGCGGTACTCGACGTCGTACGGCCCGCCCGTGGCGAGCGCGGTCGCCCAAGCCGCCCCGGCCGCCTCCCGGTCGTCGGGGTGGACGACGGCGAGCCACGCGGTGTGGCTCGCCCGCTGCTCCTCGACCGGTTGGCCCGTCAGCTCGCCCCACCACTCCTGCGTTCGGTCGAAGTCGCCGACCGACTCGGCGGGGGACCAGGACCAGACCACCTGGTTCGAGGCCTCGACGAGCGCGCGGTACCGCTGCTCGCTGCGGCGGAGCGCCTCGGCGGCCCGGTCGGGTGGGTCGGGGCCGTTCGGGATCGGGTCGTGCGTGTCGCTCAATGCCGCCCCCGGCAAATACCTCGACGGCCCGCTCCGGCACATTCGCGGCCGGACGGGGTAGGCATTTTATGGGATGTGTGAGGGGGGCTAGATGACCCGCAGCAAGGCTTTACCGCGCCGGGGCTTGCACTCGTAAGCGGCCCGCGCGTCCGCGAGCGGGAACGTGCCGTCGATGTCCGGCTTGATCGCCCCGGCGTCCATCAGTCGGACGACCTCCACGAGTTGCACCCGGTTAGCCTCGACGATGAAGAAAGCCTGCTTGGTTCGCTCGGCATCACTGCGGGGCGAGTTCGCTTACCAGCAGGCGGCCGTGACCCCGCCGTCCATGAGGTAGTCGCTGCCGGTGACGAACCCGCCGTCCGGCCCCATGAGCATTGCCCCGACGGTGCCCACCTCGTCCGGCGTGCCGGCCCGCCCGGCCGCGGATAGGCCGATCATGCGGCGGTACCCCTCGCCCCGCGGGCCGGTCAGTTCGTCCTTCGCCAGGGGGGTGACGATGATGCCGGGGCTGATCGTGTTCACCCGCGCACCTCGCTTGCCGCACCGCGTCGGCCACCACCTGCAGTGAGTTCCCGTGTTTTGAGAGCTGGTAGTCGTGGAGCGGGTCGGTCACCCGGTCGGGCTGGAGCATCGGGAGGGCGAGCAGTTCGTCGGCCGGGGTGGTCGCCAGTGCCTTGTTCTGCTTGGGGGTCAGTGCCGGCAGGCGGTGTTCCGACTGCGAGGCGATGACGACGCCCGCCCCGCCGGCCGCGATAACGTGGCCGCACTCCTCGAGTACGACCGCGGTGCCGTACAGATCGACTTTCAGGATGGTGGCCGGCGACGCCTGGGTGGGGGAGACGCCGGCGGCGTGGATGAGGCCGGCGACCGGGCCGAGTGCCGGGGTGCCTCGGCGAGGGCGTGGATCGACGGGCGGGAGGAAACGTCGACGGTCGCGGTGCTCACCTCGAACCCGGCGTCACCCAGGACTTTGGCGGCCGCCTCGGCGTTCTCCGGGCGGAGGTCGGCCAGCAGGACGTGCTTGCCCGCGCTGACCCGCCGCGCGATGGACTGGCCGATCGACCCGGCCCCGATGACGACCTGGGCCATTGCGACCCCCCCTCTAACAGCACGACGAGGCCGCGGAGGCAGTTACTGTACCCTCGATGTTGTAGCGCTTGCGATCTTGCGGACGGCGCGGTACAAACCGGACCGAATTGCGGAGAAACGCGGGTTTCTGCGAGGGGGTCGCAACCGAGCATCGAACCCCTCACGCCTTCCGCTTCGGGAGCTTCGGCGGCTTCCGCTTCGCCGCCTGGGCGGGCGAGTCGCGCTTGCCCCGGGCCGCCTCGACCATCGCCTCCTCGCCTACCGGCGGGACGCCGACCGCCAGCAGGTGTTCCTTGCGGCGGGCCATCTTCTCCGACAGGCCCGTGAAGTCGATCTTCACCTTCTGGGCCTTCGGGAGCATCTCGCCCTCCTCCTCCTTGATGTGGTGGCGGACGTTTTCCGCGAGGACGTGGAACTTGGCGTCGAAGTGGCTCTCGGTGCCGTCCATCACGTCCAGCTCGGCGATCAGCAGCTTGGCGACGTGGTGCTCCTCGTCGGCCTCGTTCATGACCTCCTTGCCAAGCGCCTTGCGGACGGCCGGGTAGAACAGCTCCTCCTCGATCACGGCGTGGACCTTCAACTCGGTTAGGGCCAGGCGAACGATCTTCACTTTGGCCGGCCGGCTCTTGGCCGCCTCGAACCGGGCGAACATCGCCTCGACCCGGTCGTGGTCCTCCTTGAGCATCTCGACGGCGGGGTTGGCCTTGAGGAAGTCGAACATGCGTGTGCGTCCACCCTTTGAGAGTCGCGTACCCGGCCCGACGGCCGGGGAACCCCTGCGATGGTACCACCCGTCCGGCGATGGCCGTAGCGATACCGACGGCGTTCGCCGATAATGCAGGGGGGAAAGCAGGGGTAAGCGGGATGGTCGAACTAATCGTGGCCTGCCAGCAGTGCCGCAGCCCCCGCCTGGCCCGGGTCTATTGCCACTGCTCGGACATGTACAGCATCGACCTGGGCGGCAAGCACACCCACGGGTACGTGCCCCGCGACCTCGGGGTCGGCGGCGGGGACGCCGTCCACTTCAGCTACAGCCTCGACTGCGGCCAGATCCAGGGCAAGTTCCCCGTCCCGCCGACAGCGATCGAGGAAAGGCGGGACTGAGGCGTGGCCGAGAACCGACACCCCGTATAC
>JANPKP010000670.1:0-12659 GCA_031426095.1 Gemmataceae bacterium | reverse complement strand
CGCCGGTGTCGGCCGCGTCGGTGCCGCGGACCATGCCGTCGGTGCTGCCGAGGGCGACGCAGCGGACGCGGTTGCCGCCGAGGTGCTGCTGGACCTCGCCGGTGAGGGTGGCGGCCTTCCCGCCCTCCTGGCCCTTGATGTTGATCTTCACGGCGTTGTAGATTTCCGGCAGGTGCCCCTCGTCGAACTCCACGTCGAACGTGGACCCGATGATCTGGACGATCTTGCCGCTGCGGGGGGTGGTGCTGACCATCGTCGCTCCGTGTCGCGTGGTGTCCGTCTCGCGTCAACCGTGTTTCGGGACCAGGAAGCTCAGGTGGTGGGCGGCGTGCAGTTGGTGCATGCGGAGCCACTCGTCGCGGGTCAGGCGGCCGAACATCGGGGACGGCACCGGCTCGCCGGAGAACGCCACCATCCGCCCAACGACGTCCCGCAACTTCGCCACCCCGACCGCGTCGTCCTGGCCGGCCGGGAAGACCGACTGCGGGGCCGTCGGCCCGCCGGTCGGCATCTTGCCCGCGGCCAGCGTCTTGAGGAGCAGCCGCCGGCCGAAGGTGTTCCGCAACCCCCAGAGCAGCGCCCGCACCGGCAGCGGCCCGCGGGGGAAGCCGTCCATCCCGTACCGCATCCACTCGGCCACGTGCCCGCAGCACTGGGCGAGGTCCCAATTGCCGGCCTTGTCGTACCCGGCCGCGAGCAACCGTTCGGCGTCCCGCACGGCGTCGTCGAGCGTGGCGAACGATAGATCGCGGCGGGCGGCCATGCTACTTCAGCGCCTCGGACCCGGCGATCAACTCGCTGATCTCGCGGGTGATGTTCGCCTGCCGGGTCCGGTTGTAGACCCGGGTGATGTCCTTGATGAGGTCGCCGGCGTTCTCGGTGGCGGCCTTCATGGCGACGCGGCGGGCGATCTGCTCGCTCACGGCGGCGTCGAGGAAGCACTTGAACAGCCGCACCTTGAACGCCACCGGCACCAGCTCTTCGAGGATGTCCGTGGCGCTCGGCTCGAACTCGTAGTTCACCTTCTTGTCGGCGTCCGGCGCGTCGGCCCCCTTCTTCCGCGTCTCGACGGCCACCGACGACAGCGGCAGGAGCGTCTCCACCACCGCCTCCTGGCGGGCGGCGTTGACGAAGCGGGTGTACGCCACCTGCACCCTGTCCACCTGCCCGGACACGAACAGGTCGATGAGCCGGCTGGCGATCGTATCGACTTCGGCGAACGCCGGCTTGTCGTCGAACTGCGTGTACTCCTGCGTCCGCGGCACGCCCTGGAACTTGAAGAAGTTGATCCCCCGCTTGCCGGCCACTTCGAGGTCGAACGGGACGCCGGAGGTGGTGGTCGCCCGCACCACGTCGTTGGCGGCCCGGAGGACGCTGCCGTTGTACCCGCCGCACAGCCCGCGGTTCGACGTGATGACGAGGAGGATCGCCTTCTTCACGTCCGGCCGGACGGCCAGGAGCGGGTGGGTCACGTCGCCGGCGTTCTTGCTCAGGTCGGCCGCGAGTTCGGCGATCTTGCGGGTGTACGCCTCGGCCTCGGTCGCCCGGTCGAGCGCCTTCTTGAAGCGGGCGGCCGCGATCAGCTCCATCGTCTTGGTGATCTTCCGGATGTTCCGGACCGCCTTGCGGCGCTTCACGAGTGCGCGGAGGTTGGCCATCGGGGGAAGCTCTCGGTTGTCAGCCTTCAGCGGTCAGCCAAACCACAGCCAGGAGCCACAGGCCGTCGCCGTTATCTGGCTGACGGCCGATAGCTGATAGCTGACAGCGATCACGCCTTGAACTGCGGCTGGAAGGCGGCGATGGCGTCGTTGAGGGCCTTCACCACGCCGTCGCTCATCTTCTTTTCCTTGGCCACGAGCGCCCGCGTCTCCGGCCGCTGTTCCTTCACGAACTTGAGGAACTGCTCCTCCCACGCCCGCACCTTCGACCGCTCGACCTTGTCGAGCGCCCCGCTGTTACCGGCGTAAATGATCATCACCTGGTCGACCACGTTCAGCGGCTTGAACTGGCCCTGCTTGAGAATCTCGACCATGCGGTAGCCGCGGTCGAGCTGCCGCTGGGTGCCGGGGTCGAGTTCGGTGCCGAGCTGGGCGAACGCCTCCAGCTCGCGGAACTGGGCGAGCGTCAGCTTCAGGCCGCCGGCGACGGTCTTGTGTTTCATGGCCGCGATCTGGGCGTTGCCGCCGACCCGGCTGACCGACACGCCCACGTCCACGGCCGGCAGCACGCCGGCGTTCTTCAGTTCCGGCTGGAGGTAAATCTGGCCGTCGGTGATGGAGATCACGTTCGTCGGGATGTACGCCGAGACTTCGCCCTCGAGCGTCTCGATGATCGGCAGGGCGGTCAGCGACCCCCCGGAGGTCGGCAGCTTGGCGAGCTTGTGGCCGGGGAACTTGGCCAGATCGTGCTTCTCGGCGTGCTCCTTGTCGAGCGGCCCCATGTACACCTTGCCGGCCTCGCCCGCGGTGCGGGCCCGGGTCGGGTCGGCGGCGCTGTTCACGCCCCAGTCGGCCTTCACCGCCTTCTCGTCGGCGTCGGCCTTCACGATCACGTACTTCTCGGCCAGCTTGGCCGACCGCTCCAGCAGCCGGGAGTGGCAGTAGAACACGTCGCCGGGGTACGCCTCGCGGCCCGGCGGGCGGCGGACCAGGAGCGACAACTGGCGGTACGCGGCGGCCTGCTTCGAGAGGTCGTCGTACACGCACAACGTGTCCTTCCCCTCCTCGTACATGAAGTACTCGGCCATCGCCGTGCCGGCGTACGGGGCGATGTACTGCACCGGGGCCGGGTGCGACGACGACGCCACGACCACGATCGTGTAGTCCATGGCCCCGAGTTCGCGGAGTTTCTCGACCACGCCGGCGATCTTCGCGTCCATCTGCCCGCAGGCGACGTACACGCAGATCACGTCCTCGCCGCGCTGGTTGAGGATCGCGTCGATGGCGATCTGCGTCTTGCCCGTCTTGCGGTCGCCGATGATCAGCTCCCGCTGGCCGCGGCCGACCGGGGTCATGGCGTCGATGGCCTTGATGCCCGTCTGGAGCGGCACCTTCACCGGCTGGCGGTCGACGATGCCGGGGGCCGGGCTCTCCACGAACCGGCGGTGCGTGGTGACGATCGGCCCCTTGCCGTCGAGCGGGTTGCCGAGCGGGTCGACGACGCGGCCGATCAGGGCCGGGCCGACCGGCACCGACAGCAGCTCGCCGGTGGTGCGGACCTCCATCCCCTCCCGCACCTGCAGGTAGTCGCCGAGGATGATGACGGAGACCGACGACTCCTCCAGGTTGAAGGCGAGCCCCTTCACCCCGGCTTCCGGGAAGTCGACCATCTCGCCGGCCATCACGTCGGAGAGCCCGTAGCAGCGGGCGATCCCGTCCCCGACCTCCAGCACCCGGCCGACCTCGCGGGTGTCGGCCTGGTGGCGGAAGGTGGACAGCTCCTCGCTAATGACTGAAGCGATCTCGCCCGCGTTGAATCTCATGATTGCCTCGCGCTAGCAGTTTGGTCCGGAGCGTTTGCAGCTTGGTGCGGACGGAGGTGTCGAACACCTTGTCGCCCACGTGGACGACCAGCCCGCCGATCAGGTCGGGGTTCTCGCGGACGACCAGCACCGGCGTCTTGCCGATCGTCGCCGCCAGCGTTTCCGTGAGCGATTGAGTCTGGGCGGGCGTCAGCGGGGCGGCCGTCTCGACCAGCACGCGGGTGCGGTTGGCGCTGTTCTCCCGCAGCGTGCGGTAGGCCACCGCCACCGGGCGGAGGAGGCCGAGCCGGTCCTTCCGGTTGAGCACCCGGAGGAAGTCCACGAACAGCGGGCTGGCCTTCCCTTCCAGGGCCTTGGCCAGGAACTCGTCCTTCCGCTTGCGGCTCACCCCGGGGCTGACGAGCAGCCCCTCGAAGCCGGGGGTGGCGGGGAACACGTCCTGGAAAAGGGAGCGGAACTGCTCGCCGACGGCCTCAGCCTCGCCCTTCCCCTCGGCGACGCCCAGGAGGGCCTCGGCGTAAGTCCGGGCGAGCCGGAAGGCGACGCGGGTGGTGTCGGTTTGGAGCAGGAGTTCTTCGTAGAACCTGGCGACCTTCGCCACCTCCGCCGGGTCGGAGATGGCGTCCGGGGTCGTCACTTGCTCGGCGAACGACTGGTTCATGGTCATGGGAGAGCGTCCCCGGCTCACGCCTTCGAGGCGGCCTGCTTGAGTTCGGCCAGCGACGCGTCGAGGAGTTGCCGGTGGTCGTCGGCCGTGATCGACCGGCCGAGCGTCTTGCTCGACATGAGGGCGGCGAGGTCGACGGCCTGCTTGTAGATGTCGTTGAGGGCGACGTCCTTCGCGGCCTCGATCTCCCGCTTGGCCCGCTCCCGCTCGGCCGCGGCGTCCTTCGTCCCGGCCTCCTTCTCGGAGGCGCGGAGGGCGTCGGCGTCCCGCCGGGCCTCCTCGATGAGGGCGCGAATCTCGCCCTGGGCGGCCGCGTGGTCGGACTTCAACTTCTCCCGGAGCGCCTCGGCCTCGGCCTTGGCGGCGAGGGCCTCGTCGCGGGCCCCCTTGATCGACGCCTCCCGCTTGGCCAGCCCCTCGGTGATCGCCGGCCACGCCGTCCGCGACAGGACGAGGACGAGCAGGCCGAACACGACGAGGGTGAAGATGCCGAGGTCGTACCGCTCCAGTTGGAGGAACGACAGCCCGCCCTTCTTCTCGCCGTGGCCGTGCCCGGCGTCGGCCTTCGCGTGGGCCGCGTCGGTGGGCGGGTGGGCTTCGGCCCGGACCGGGGCCGGACCGGCCGACAGCACGAGGGCCGCCAAGAGGGTCAGGAGGGAGAGCCGCACCGACATGGAACCACCCTCACAGTTGAGAGACAAACGGCCGCGGAGCGCGGGAGGCGACTCCGGGCGAACCCCGTCCCGTCGGGGCGGGGCCTGGTATGGCGTGTCGGCACCCCCGCCCCGACGGGACGGGGTTCGCCAAACCCATACCCCTCCGCCCCACGTGACCGTTCGTGGGGGCACCGGCCTCAAACGAAGATCGTCACCAGGCAGAGCACGAGGCTGATGATCCCGGCCCCTTCGACGAGCCCGGCGATGATGAACATGGCCCCCTGGATGGCCCCGGCCTGCTCCGGCTGGCGGGCGATCCCGCTCAGGGCCGCGTACCCGATCATCCCCAGCCCGATGCCGATGCCGATGACGCTCAGGCCCATGCCCAGGGCGGCCGTCGTGTTGTTGACGATCTTGGTCGGGCCGGCCGGGGCCGGGGCCTGGGCCGAGGCGACCGAGTCGGAGCCGAGGACCAGGGCCAGCACGGCCGCCATCGCAAAGAGGTTACGCATGATCCGGGTCGTCCTTTCGAGTGAGAGAGTCCGCCGCCCGCCCCGCCGCCCGCCTAGTGCGGCGGGTGCTTGGCCAGCCCGATGAAGATCGCCGTCAGGAAGGTGAACACGAACGCCTGGAGCCCGGCGATAAACAGTTCCAGCAGGCTCAGGGCCGTGACCATCAGCACGCTAAAGATCGACACCGGCCAGTACATCCACTCCTGGCCCTTGGCGAAGTCGATCTGGTAGACCGGGTCGGCCACCAGCTTGATGAAGTACAGGATCATGAACAGCACGGTGTGCCCGGCCAGCATATTGGCGAACAACCGCACGGCCAGGATGATGACCCGGATGAACGCCGTCAGGTACTCCAGGGCGGCCATCCCGATCAGCAGCGGCCACTTGATGAAGGGCGAATCGACCTCCACGTGCGGCACGAACGTCTTGAGGTACTTCTTCACCCCGTGTTCCATGACCCCCGTCGTGTGGATCACCCCGAAGGCGATAATCGCCAGCGCCCCCGTCACGTAGATGTTGGCCGTGGGCGACGGGAGGAACGGCAACATGCCGAACAGGTTGTTGATGAAGATGAACAGGAAGAGCGTGGTCAGCAGCGGCAGGTACTTGTTGGCGTCGTGCTCCCCGACGGCCGGCACCACGATCTTGTCGCGGACGAAGAAGATCAGGCTCTCGACCAGGTTCCACACCCGCCCCCGCGGCGGCTCGCCGCTCTTGATCTTCCGCCCGACCCAGAGCATCGCCAGCCCGACGATGACGGCCGCGAAGAACAGGAACAGGATGAACTTCGAGATCGGGTACGGCAGCTCGATGCCCCAGCCGAGCGACTCGAAGGTGTGAATGTGGTAGTCGTCGACGACGTGCTCGAACGGGTCGATCTGGGCGATTCCGATCAGGGCGGCCATTCGGGGCGTCCTCCGGAAGTCACCGCGCCACGCCGGACAGAGCCGGCCGGGCGAGCAACGCCGTTTCCGTCAGGAGAGTCACGAGGTACGCGAACAAAACCCACAGCCAGAACGTCAGGGGGTGGGCGAAGTCCGATCCCCACTCGACCCCGTCCCGGGCCAGGAGGAAGACCGCCGCCGCAGCCCCCAGCACGACCGGCAGCCGCACCACCGGGCCGATGGCGAACCCGAGCAACGCCCCGTACGGGCTCCGCCGGGCCAGCCACCGCGTGAGCCAGAGCGTCAACACCGCCGGCGGCATGGCGAGGCCGAAGCTGACGAAACCGCACGCCAGGTGCTGCCGCCCGAACAGCGCCGCCATTGGACCGACGCTCAGGGCCGCCGCCAGCAGCGAGACCGCGACCAGCACGCCGACGGCCCGCATCGCGAATCCCTCACCCGGCGGGCCATCACCCCTCGGAGTCGGGCGGCCGTTTCACCATCCGGATCAGGTGCAGGAACGCCGCGATCCCGCCGAGAACCGTCAGCCCGACCGTCGCCCACGGCATCGACCCGAGCCCCCAGTCAACGAGGAGCCCGACGAGGGTGAACGAGACCATCTCCGAGCCGACGACCATCAGCCCGTAGGGATTCACCCGGCGGGGGGGTGTCGGCGGATCGGTCGGCACGGGAGCCTCCTTAGTCTGGAAGCGTCGTCGGCCCCTGGGGTGAAGGCGTATTGTGTGACCACCGTGGTCAAAGTCAATCCACGCCTTGTGAAATCTTTCACGAACCAACATTGCGATGGGCGGAAGGCATTGCAACAGGGACGATTGTGGCCTGAGGAGGACTTGATACTGGCACCGTTCCCATTTCCGTTGCGACGACACAGCGTGCGCTGTGGTGTGGCTTTTGGAGGGAGGGCGGTATCGAAATTGGCGTGTCGCCGGCCGAAGAGTGTTCGCCGGCCGGCGACTCAAGCCCCGGGATGGCCCTTCCACCTTTGCCGGTCTAACGGTGTTGACAGATTGCAGAGGATTTTCCTAAGATACTCACTTGCCTTACCCTTATGGTTGTTCCGGCTCCCCTTAACGAACCGCCCGCAACCTCTCCCGCGGCCTCTGCATATTGTGCCGACTCTGACGGCTCGCTTCCCAAAAAGTGCGTCTTAGGCGCGAAGAAAACTACGGGCTGTGACACTCAAAGACGGGTCGGTCACTATAATGGCAAGGTTTTAACCGCCGTGTCCGCCGCCGCCGGGAAGGAACCCGCCCGCCGCACTTAGCTTTCACACGGACGTGACCGTCGCGTTTGACTCCCCGCGGCCCACCGGGCGGCGTGTGGTTTCGCCGACGGGCCGTGCCGGCCGCGAGGCCGAGCGAACCCGCCATCCGTTGGCCGACCTCGCCCGCAAGCGTGGCATTCCAGGCTGGGAGCTCATGAAGAAAGACGTCCCGGTGAAGGCCTCCGTCGGCAAGGCGAAGGCGGCGGCCGCGAGTGCCCGCCCGGCCAGCAAGCCCCGGCCCACCCTCAAACAGGCCGCCAAAGTGACCAAGCCGGCGAAGCCACTTTCCGGGGCCAAGCCGCCCGTCAAGCCGCTCGCGAACGGGTCGGCTCGACCCGGTGCGGCCAAGCCGGCGAGCGGTAACGGGGCGGCCCGTCCGAGTTTGCCACCGTTCCGCACCCCGCCCGCCAAGTCCGGCAAGACCGCCAAGCCGGTCGCCCCCGCGGCCCCGCCCGGCCCGAACAAGGACCTCTCGACGCCCCCCTCCAAGGGCGGCAACGGCGGCCCGGTCAAGGACCGCATCCTCCTGATGGTGCCCGACCCCTTCTGGCTGCACGCCTCCTGGGAACTGACGAGCCAGTCGGTCCAGCGGGCCGAGGCCGCCTTCCGCCAGGACTGGCACGGGGCCCGGCCGATCATCCGCCTCTTCGACGTGACCAGCCAGGACACCACCAGCACGTCCGAGACGCCGGTCCGCGACATCGTGGTCCACGGCGGGTGCAGCAACTGGTACATCGACATCCCCCAGCCGCCGCGGAGCTACCGGGCCGACATCGGGTACGTCTCCAAGCGGGGCGAGTTCTTCATCCTGGCCCGGTCGAACGTCGTCACCCCCCCGAAGGCCGGCAGCGCCGAGGCCATCGACGAGGCGTGGACGGAGTACGACGGGGCCAAGAAAGGCGAGCGGCTCCTGGCCATGTCCGGCGGGTTCGAGAATTCGGACGGCGACCCGGAATTGCGGAAGTACCTGGAAGAGAAGCTCAAGCGGCCGATGGGGGCCCCGAAGGACGCGTCCTACGGGGCCGGGGCCCTGCCCGGCCGGAAGGCGTTTGCCTTCGACCTCGACGCCAAGCTCATCGTGTTCGGCAAGACCGACCCGAACGCCCACGTGACGCTCCAGAACGAGCCGATCAAGCTCGCCCCGGACGGCTCCTTCGCCATGTGGTTCGGCCTGCCCGACAACCGGCAGATCATCCCGGCCGTAGCCACCTCCGCCGACGGCGGCGAGGAGCGGACGATCGTGCTGGCCGTGGAGCGGAACACCAAGCGGCTCGACCCGATGGTCCACGACCAAATGGGCGACAACTGAGCCCGTTCGGCATTGAGCGTGAACAATCCCCGAAGCCCACCCGTAACAGCGGGTGGGCTTTTTTCGTGCGACGTTCGCGGAGAAGGCAAGTGAAATGGGGTGGAAAGGGCCGACGCTCCCGCGTTACCGCCTTTTTGGGAGCGGTCGTCGCATCCCGTTCCCGACACAGGGAATCGGGTTGATTGATGCGAAAAAAGCGGGGGAATCCGGGAACGCCCGCGGAAACTTTCCCGCCCCCTTGCACGCCGTTGCCCCATCTGTCACGATGAACTTTCCCCGAATCCACCCCCGACATCCCCCTCGATGAACCGCCGTCGCTTCCTCCGAGCCCCGGAACTGGCCCGCACGGCGGTCGCCCTCGGCCCGCTCGCGGCCCTACCGCTGCCGCCGGAGGAGGAGACGCCCGGCGGGTACTCGCTCGTCCGCGTCTCCCGGCGGGCGATGGCCACCCGCTTCGAAATCGCCCTCCCCTACGGCACGCCCGACGCCCTCGACGCCGCCGAGGACGCGCTCGATGTCATCGACGCCGTCGAAGACCAGCTCACCGTTTACCGCGACCACAGCGAGGTTTCCCGGGTCAACGCCCGGGCCGCGTCTGAAGCGGTTCCCGTGTCGGCCGAGTTGTTCGACCTGCTCCGGTTCTGTGCCGGGCTGACGCTCGAAACCGGCGGGGCGTTCGACGTGGCCGTGGGGTCGCTCATCAAGGCGTGGGGCTTCCACCAACGTGAGGGGCGGGTGCCGGCCCCCCGGGAGCGGGCCGCCGCGATGTCCGCCGCCGGGATGCGGCATGTTGTCTTGGACGAGAAAACGCGGTCGGTCCGTTACCGCACGGCCGGGTTGGAGCTGAACTTCGGGGCCGTCGGCAAGGGCTACGCGCTCGACCGGGCGGCGCACCGGCTTCGGACGAACTGGGGGGTCGAATCGGCCCTCCTGCACGGCGGCGGCAGCAGCGTGGTGGCCGTCGGTCGGCCGCCGGGCGACCCTCGGGGCTGGCCGGTGCGGCTCGCCCACCCGTGGGCCGACGGCGACTCACTCGGCACGGTGTGGCTGCGGGACCGGGCGCTGGGCACGTCGGCTGCCACGCACCAACACTTCGTGTACAACGAACGCAAGCTCGGCCACCTGCTCGACCCGCGGGCCGGCCGGCCGGCGGAGGGCACCGCCGGGGCCACGGCCCTCGCCCCCACCGGGGCCGAGGCCGACGCCCTCTCGACCGCCCTGTTCGTCCTCGGCCCGGCCGGGGCCGACCGGCTCTCGCGGCTGCGGCCGGCCCTCGGGGCCGTGGTCCTGCCGACGGGGGCCGACGCCCCGCTGACGTTCAACCTCGGGCCGCCGTCCTTCTCCCCCCCCTCCGGCCGGTGCGACCCCAGCGTCGCCCCCGCCCACGCGGACTGACACCGATATGGACCACCTCCCGATCCCCCCGCTCGCCGTCTACATCGGCCTGGCCGGCACCCTCCTGGCGCTGTTGATCGCCACCATCGGCCACGGCTGGAAGTGGGCCGTCTTCTTCCTCCTGGCCCTGCGGCTGGCGATCGGCTGGCAGTTCCTCTTCGAGGGCCTACATAAGGTCAACTCGCACCTGACCGGGCCGAACGACACCACACGGCCGTTCAGCAGTGAGCCGTACTTCAAGGTCGCCCCCGGCCCGCTCGGGTCGCTCATGCGGAAGCAGTTCGAGGACCCCGAGGCGTTCTTCGCAGCCAAGCTGAAGCCGACGAAGGAGATCGCCCCCGCCGACTTCGCCAAGCTGGACGCGAAGGAGCAGGCGGCCCTCTGCCCGGAGGCGGTGGCGAAGGAAATTGACGAGTGGCCCGCGAAGGTGCAGGAGTCGATCAAGAAGGACGAAGAGGACGCCATCAAGAAGGCCAACGACCGCGAGGCCGAGGCCGCTAAGAGCGCCAAGACGGACGAAGAGCGGGCGTGCAACAAGGCGTCGGCCGAGTTGGCCCGCCAGACGGCCAAGACGACCGCCGAGGAGTACCGCAAGGCGCTCGAAAAGCTGGCCAAGGACGACCTCCTGACGCCCGCGAAGGCCACCTACGCCCGCTGGGTGTACGGCGTCGATAAGCGGGACGCGAAGCTCAAGGGGGTCACGAACGATGCCAACTTCACCGCCCCCCAGCGGCTGGAGTACCTGGCTTGGCTGCGGGGCGAGTTGAAGGCGGCGGACGGCCCCTTCGGCCCCGGAATGGGCAACGGCCACACCTCGAAGAAGATGGCCGACATGAGGCTCGACCTCGTCGCCGCAGAGGGCGATTTGGTGAAGGACACCAATGCATTCATCGCCGAGTTGAAGGCGGGCATGAGCGCCGGCAAGGTCGTTGACGTGCCGAAGGCGGACACCCGCGGGGCCCTCATGGACAGGGTCACGATGTGGTTTCTGGTCGGCGTCGGGAGTTGCATCCTGGCCGGCCTGTTCACACGGCCGGCGTGCGTCCTGGCGGCCGGGTTCCTGATCGTCACGTACTTGAACCACCCGCCGTTCCCGTGGTACCCGGCCCCGCCCGGCACCGAGGGGAACCCCTTGTTCATCAACAAGAACGCCATCGAGTGCCTCGCCCTGCTCGCCCTCGCCGGCCTGCCGACCGGCCGCTGGCTCGGGCTCGACGCCCTCGTCATGCGGCTCTTCTTCGGCCCCGCCAAGCGGCTGGCCGCGAACTAAACCCATCAAGCCCCGGGATGGCCATCCCGGGGCTTTCTCTCACGCTCACCCCCTCCCGGAGTGGACTCATGGCTCTCGATCTGACGCCCGAGCAGAAGGCGACGGGCAAGGCGAACTACGACCAGGCGGCCGGCGACCTGACCCGGGCCGGTCAGATGAAGTCGATGAAGCTCGACGGCCCGCCCGACCGCCGCGACTTCCTCAAGGCGACGCTCGCCGCCGGGGCCGTCGTCCCGGTGTCGGCCGCCGTCTACTTCGGCTACCAGTCGTGGAAGCCGGGCAACGGCGTCAAGACGGCCCTCATCGGCTGCGGCGACGAGGGCGGCGTCCTCATCGGCGACCACAACCCCGAGTACAACACGGTCGTCGCCGTGTGCGACATCCGGCCGTCGAACCTGGACCGCATCTTCGAGGGCGAGAAGCAGGGCCCGCGGAAGGGGCTCAACGGCATCTACGGCAAGGACGAGGCGAAGAAGATCGAGCGGTTCGACACCCTCGACAAGTTGCTGGAGGCCAAGAGCCGGCTCGGGCTGGAGGCGGTGGTGATCGCCACCCCGCTCAACACCCACGACGTGATCACCAAGAAGTGCATGGACGCCGGGTTGCACGTCCTGTGCGAAAAGCTGATGGCCCGGACGGTGGGCAAGTGCAAGGGGATGATCGCCTACGCCAAGGAGAAGGGGCTGCTCCTCTCGATCGGCCACCAGCGGCACTACAGCACCCTGTACGCCCAGGCGTTGGAGGTGATTGGCAGCGGGCTCCTCGGCGACATCAAACACATCCGCGCCCAGTGGCCGCGGAACAACTCGTGGCGGTTCACGGCCACCGACGAGGAGAAGGCCAAGTTCGCGGCGGGCGTCGATATCCCGTACTACAACGACGGGTGGTACAAGGCCGTCCTCCAGCAGGACGCCACCGCCCTGACGCCCGAGCGGCTCAAGGAGCTGGCGTTCGGGGACGTGAAGGAGTACGGGTTCGAGAACGTGACCGAGCTGGTCCGCTGGCGGTGTTACAACAAGACGGGCGGCGGGCTGATGGCCGAGCTGGGCAGCCACCAGCTCGACGCCTCCTCGCTCATCCTCGGGCACGTCAAGCCGCTGGCCGTGAGCGGCGTCGGCGGGATGTTCTTCTACGGCCCGGGCCGCAACGACCGGGAGAGCGACGACGGCGTGTTCGTGAACTTCGAGTTCCCCGGGCCGA
>JANPKP010000669.1:0-3896 GCA_031426095.1 Gemmataceae bacterium | reverse complement strand
TCGGACTTCTTGAGGTCCTGAGGCGGGTAGCCTTCCCGCCCCGTCGAGTACGCCCGGGCGAGTGCGAAGAACGCGTCACGGCTTTCCCGCTCCGCCGCCTTGTGCCACAAAGCCACCGCGCAGGGGATGTCACGAGGAACGCCAGGGAAGCCGTATTCGAGCATTCGGGCGAGATCATCCTCAGCCAGAGGCACCCCGCCGGCCAGGGCTTCCTCCAGCAGACGTTTCGCGTCGCGGGCCTCGGTCTCTGTGGGCTTGCCGACAAGTAGCTCGACCGCGTACGCCCTCTTTCCGAGCGCGAGCCCGGCCTCCGCACTATCGCGGTAGAGCCGAAGCGCCGACTGGCGGGCCGCGGCCCCCTTAACGCCGGGGATAAGCCCCCGCAAGTTACAGCGGCCGATGAGATACGCACCGAGGCCTTTCGGCGACGACGAACGGGCGGCCTGCCGCGCCCAGTGGTAGGCGAGCTCGGGGTCGCGGGGGGACGCGAGCCCCTCGTTGTAACAGAGGTGAAGCGCCGCCATCGCCCAAACGTCCCCCGACTCAGCGTTCCGGCGGAACCGCTCGAGCTTCTCCTCCCACGCCGGTCGCAGCTTCTCGGCGGCGAGTGCGTACCGGTAGTCTGTCGCGGTGAGGAGCGCGGCCACGTCGGCCGGAGTCGTTCGCTGCGCGGCCAGATCGCGGAGCCGGGCCGCCGCCCCCTTGAAACCCCGGTCGTCGGGGGAGATCGGGCCGAGGTCTCTCCCGCTCAAGTCCGCCTCCAGCGTGGACCGCGCCACGCATTGGGGGACCAGGACGAACATCCCCTCCCCGTCCCCGACCTGGGCGAGGAGCGGCTTCATGTTTCCGTGGGTCTTGTTCGCGACCGCCTTCCGGACGGGCCCGTACACGTCGAGGACGCTCGCCACATCGTCCCGTCGGAGTGCTTCGAGGAGGGCCGCGGTGAAGTACCCGTGCCCGGCGAGGGGATCCTCGCGGGCAAATTGCCTCGAGGTGGTGGCGGTCATCACCGTCCGCGACCGCCCGAACAGGTCAGCCTTGATGTCCCAGCTCGCGGCCGACCCACGGCGGACCATGAACCCGCTGCAGCAGGCGTCGGCGATGACCAGCACGTGCCTGGCGGACATGCGCTCCACCTCGCCGGTCAGCCACTGCATGTCGATCGCCTCCGCCGACCAGCGGCCGCCGTCCACCCGCTCCGACAGGTCGAGCCGGGCGTCCGCCGGCACCAGGTACCCGGCCTCGCCGTGGGACGGCCGCTCGACCACCTGGCCGTGCCCGGCGAAGTAGACGACGAGCGCGTCCCCGTCGCCGAGTTCGCGGCCGAGGCGGGTGACGGTGTCGATGATGTTTGCTCTCGTCGCCTGCGGGCCAATGAGCGGAACGACCTCGTACCCGTAGTGCCGCTCGAACAACTCCCCCACCGCCCGGGCGTCGGCCTCGGCGAACCGCAGGTCCGACGGGACGACCAGGTTCGGGTAGCGGTTGATGCCGACCGTGACGGCGACCACGCGTTTGAACGGGTACACGCCCCGGCCCGAAGCCGGAGCGGCAACCGGGTGCGGCGCGGCAGACTCGGAAGGAGACGCCTTATCACCCCAGCCGGACCGGGTGGTGAAGTACCAGACGGTGAGGCCGACCGCCGCGGCGACAAAGGAGGCGGTGAGAAAGAGACGACGGCTCATGGGTCGGCGTGCGGGGTTTGGGGAAGGTACTAGCGGCCGAACTGGGCGACCTCGACGCCGGTGCCGCGGTACCCCATTCGCGGGAGCTCGCGGAGAAGAACAGCACGGGTGGTCTCGGCGTCTGCAGCCGTACGGGGGTCCGAGAGGAGCCGACGCACGACATCCCCGGCGGGTGTGTGTGTGAGTACCACGAGCGCGACCGTCGAGCCGGTGAAGTCTGCCGGCAGGTTCGCAAGTGTCAGGGAGGCTTTCGGCCCGATCGCGATGTCACCGCCTTCAGACAGGTAGTGGAAGGCGGGCCGCCGCGGCTGCGGGAACAGACCGACAACGGTAACGAACGCCTGGGCGTCCGTTGTATTCTCGACCACCACCGAATCGACCGTCCCCGGTCCGCGGACGACATCGTCCCGCACCTGGACGCGGCCGGCGAGCGCGACCTCGCGGCCCCCGCCTCTCCCGGCGGCGAAGAAGCCGATCGCCACCAAGAGTGTTGCCGCCACGGCGAAGCCGCCCGCGTAGGCGAGGTCCCGGAGGAGCGACGAGCGTGCACGGCGAGGTGGGGCAACCGGGGCCGCCGCTGGTTCGGCCCGCGGGGCAGTCGCGGCTGCGACCGGTTCGGGCTCGGCCCACTCCCAGTTCATATCGAACGGGTCGGGGTCGGGCGGCAGTTCGGCCGGGCGGAATGCGGGGTCGGCGAGCTGCGCGTCCACGGCTCGGTCAATCTCGGCACACAGCCGCTCATCTTCACTTAAGCTCTGTAGCTCCGCCCGGAGCGTCTCCCACGGCTTCGACATCGAGGATCTCCCAAGCCCGGGGAAGGCCGATTCGGAAAAGGACGTACGGCAGGTGCCAGTTGGTGACCGCTCGCAGGACGTCCTGCGTCGTTCGAATGGTGCCTGTGGGGAATATACCCCGCACCCAACTGCTGGTGTTCTGAAGGAGGGTGAGTTTCGGCGTTGGACGCACCGCACCCATGAACACGTCCGAATGTTGCTGGGTGACGAAGTGTCGGGCCGCGGCAAATTCCTCGCGCGAGATGGTGTGACGGCCGTCCTCGCAGTCCGCCTCACGAACGAGGGACAGCGTCCGTGACACCGCCTTCCAGATGACCTCCCGGTTCGCAGGAACCGTCACCTCGCGAAGCTCCTTGCGGAGGAGGATGACCACGGTCGCGAAGTACTTGTCTGCCCCGGGCAGACTCTCCTCCTTGAACCACCTGTTGTAGTTCGACCGGTGTACGATGAGAAACTTCCCGATCGCCTGCTGGACGTCTTCGTTCTTCCCCAACGTCACCGCCTGGCTCGCTTCGACGTGCTGGACGAGCGCGATCCAGTAGGGCCACGCAATCGACTCGCGCATGCGGTCCCGAAAGGGCTTCTGGTAGTCTTCAACCTCTATTCCCTTCCCCCGCAAGAAGGCTTCGCCGAGCGCAAGCCAAGCGGAAGGTATCAACGGAGCTCCCGGCCGACCCGGATCGTGAAAAGGAATTCCCATGCCACGTGTCGCCCACGAGGTGTCGATGCAGATGGAGACTGCTCAGGAATTCGAGCCATTGTAAGGCTGGCGAGCCCCTCGGGTGAAAAAGAAAGTTCGACGGCATTCCTGCGGATCCTGCGAAAATACCGGGGAGTGTATCGGTCTACAGCTCCCCGTTCGATGCCGAAGTACTTTCATCGGGCCGCTCCACTTGGTGCGAGCGGTCCGACCATCATGCGCTGTTCGAACGGCCTGAACAGTTGCCGCTCGCGTGTTCTCCAGCGGTCACTTCGTCCCGTCGGGTTCCGGCATGAGCCACGACCTGTTCATTCCGAACGGGTCGGGGTCGTCCAACTCCGCGGGACGGAAGTTCGGGTCGGCGAGCTGGGCGTCCACGGCTCGGTCAATCTCGGCACACAGTTCCGTGTCGTCGGCCATGGCCTGAAGCTCACGCCGGAGCACTTCCCAGGGCTTCGTCATCGTAGCCACCTCCAAAGGTCACCTTGTCGGGAATAAACCGTCGAACCACTTGTGGTTATGCCGGTAGCTTTTCCCGGGTGCGGTAGCGGCCAAACGCCTCTTGCGGGGGAGCGGGAATCGTTGGTGCGTGAACGCATCACCCGCCGCCCCGGGCGGTGCGAGAGTGACGTGCGGGCGTGGGGGGGGGGGTGGGGACGCCGGCCCCCCCCCGCCGGGCCGACGACACCCGACCCCACCACATGGAGTGGGGGGTGG
>JANPKP010000668.1:0-10926 GCA_031426095.1 Gemmataceae bacterium | reverse complement strand
CCCCCCCCCCCGCCCCGCCGCCGACTTTTCCCAGGAGCGAAGCGACTCATGGGTAAGCACCTGGCCCGGGACCTGGACGACCTCCAGCGGCGGGTCCTGGCCATGGCCGGGAAGGTCGAGGAGGCCATCTACGCGGCCATCCAGGCGCTCCGCGAGCGGGACGCCGCCCTGGCCCGCCGGGTCATCGCCGGCGACGAGGTGATCGACGCCTTCGAGAACGAGATCTACGAGGAGTGCCTCAAGGTCCAGGCCCTCCACCAGCCCGTCGCCGTCGACCTCCGGCGGATCGCCACCACCTTCATGGTGAACACCGACCTCGAACGGATGGGCGACCTGGCCGTGGACATCGCCGAGCGGGCCGAGGCCCTGGACTCGATGGCGATCGTCCCCGCCATCCCCGACAAGCTGGTGCGGATGACCGACCTGACGGCCGGCATGGTCCGCCAGGCCCTCGACGCCTTCACCAACCTCGACGCCCCGCTCGCCCGCCGGGTCATCCGCCTGGACGACGAGGTCGACCGCTACCACTCGGAGATCATCGACGAACTGGTCGAGGAGATGAAGTCGTCCCCCGACGTGGTCGAGGCCGCCCTCTCCCTGTTCAGCGCCACCCGCCACCTGGAGCGGATCGCCGACCACGCCACGAACGTCGCCGAGGACGTGGTCTACCTCGTGGACGGCGAGGTCATCCGCCACCGGCCGGAGTCGTCCCGGGACAGATGAGAAGACACGGGACGCGAGACACGTGACACGGGATCAAGACCGACCACCACGTGCCGCCGTTATTTCCCGTGTCTCGCGTCCCGTGTCCCGTGTCCTGTTTGGGGTTCCGTCATGGCGCAGCCGAAGATCCTCATCATCGAAGACGAGCGGGGGCTCACGCAGTCCCTGTCGTGGTACTTCAACAAGGAGGGGTTCGAGACGGTCGTCGCCCACGACGGGCACGAGGGGCTGCGGAAGGCCCAGACCCTCCTCCCGGACCTCATCCTCCTCGACATCATGCTCCCCGGCCTCGACGGCCTCTCGATCTGCCGGGAACTCAAGGCCGGCGACCGGACCCGCGACCTGCCGATCATCATGACCACCGCCAAGGCCGAGGAGACCGACCAGGTCGTCGGGTTCAACCTCGGGGCCGACGACTACGTCACCAAGCCGTTCAGCAACAAGGTGCTCCTCCAGCGGGTGAAGGCCCTCCTGCGGCGGGTCCAGGGGCAGGCCGAGCCGGGCGACGTGGTCGAGCACCTGGGCGTGAAGATCGACCGCGTCCGCCACCGGGTGACGGCCGGCGACGAGCCGCTCGACCTCACCCCGACCGAGTTCAAGCTCCTCGAATGCATGCTCCGCCAGCCCGGCCGGGCGTTCAGCCGGCACCAGCTCATGGACGCCGCCATCGGCGAGGGGTCGATCGTCCTCGAGCGGACCATCGACGTCCACGTCAAGACGCTCCGCCGGAAGCTGGCCGCCATCGGCGACGGCGGCAGCGACCTGATCGAGACCGTCCGCGGCGTCGGGTACCGCTTCTGCGAGGCGAAGCCGGAGCCCGTGTGAGGGCGGGACACGGGCCACGGGCGAGGCCGCGTTCGCGGCCCCGTCCCGCGTCTACTTCGCCTCCCACACCGGCGGCGGGGCGATGATCTCCACCGGCCGCTTGCCGGCGTCGGCCCGGCCGCTGCCGGCGAGGCGGCTCACCACCTTCACGGCCATGTCGGCGTCGCACACGATCTGGCAACTGAGCCGCACGCCGGTCAGCCCCTTCGCGGCCAGGACGGCCTTCTCGGCCTGCGTGATCTGCGTCGGCTCGCCGGCCACGAACTCGACCTTGCACGTCGTGCAGCGGGCGTTCCCGCCGCAGGCGTGGAGCTGGTCCACCTTCGCCTCGTCGGTCAGGGCCAGCACCAGCCGCTTGTCCTGCGGCACGTCGAACTCGCCCACGCCTTCGACCACGAGCTTCGGCATCGGATCACCCTCGGGTTAATGAACGGGCGGCGGCCGCCCTACGGCTTCAACGCGGCGGCCACCTTGTCCGGCCGGCGGCGGTCGGCCGGGAACGGCACGAACGCCCGCAACTCGCCCGGCTCCGGCTTCGAGAGCGTGCCGGCCAGCGCCGCCCCGCCGGGGGACGCGGCCCAATCGCCGTCGGCCGTCCAGGCGACCCACTCGCCGGCGGACGGGAAGACCGACACGACTTGCCCGGCCCCGGCCGCACGGTGGACGTCGATCCGCGGGTGCCGGCCGACGGCCGCGAACCGCCGGCCGTCGGGCGACGGGCTGAGTTCCATTGTGCCATCGACCCGGCCGGAGCTGGCGGCCGCGGCCCCGGTCTTGCCGTCGTAGAAGAGGAGGCCGGCGTCGGTGCCCAGGAGGAGCCGGCCGCCGGGAAGGACGGTCGCGGTCCGCAGTTCGTCGCCCTCGGCCACGGATTCGTATTCGATCCGCTTCGCCACCCCGCCGACCGTGTACGAGACGCCGTACGCGCCAACGCCCGTGAGGGCCACCCCGTCCCACTCCCGCCGCGAGCGGGTGTAGGCGTCCGCCTTGCCGACGGCCGCGGGCGTGAGGTCGGCGAGGGCCAGCGCGTGTTCGAGCGGCGGGGGCGTCTTGCCGTCGTCGGCCCAGTCGCCGAACGCCCACGCCAGCCGGCCGCCGTCGGCCGACCAGCCGGCCCCGGTCACGGTCGGGGTCGCCACGCGGATGCGGGCCAATTCCTTGCCGGTGGTCGCGTCCGCGGTCACGACTTCGCGGCCGCGGTTGCCGCTCACCAGCACCCGCCGGGCGTCCGCCGAGAGGGTGGCGTACACGTTCACGTCGCCGGCCGGCGGGGCGACGCGGACGAGTTCCTTGCCGGCGAGTTCGTCCCGCACCACGACCGCCCCGCCGGTAAACCAAGCGATCACGGGCCGGCCGGCGGGGTCGAAGCCGGCGGCGAGCGGGGAAGCCACGGGCGTGCCGAAGGTCTGCTTCACGGTGCCGTCGAGGGCCACCCACTCGACCGGCAGGCCGGTGCCGGCGGGGGTGAGGAACGACTTCCCGTCGGGGGCCCACCGGCCGACCCCGCCCGTTCGCGGGAGCTGGCCGAGTTCCTTCCCCGTGGCCGCGTCCCACGTCCGCAGGCCGGGCCGCTGGGGGTTGGGGCCGTGGTGGGCGACGCCGGCCGTGATCGTACTCCCATCCGGGGCGAACGCGAACCCGCCGGGCCACTCGTACTCCGTGCGGGCGGGGGTGCTGACGAGTTGCCCGGTCGCCAGGTCCCACACCCGCAGCGCGTGGTCCCAGTGCGTGAGCGTGGCGAGCCGCTTGCCGTCGGGCGAGATGGCGGCCTGGTGGATGTCGTGCGTGTGCGGGGCGATGACGCGGACGGTTCGCGGGTCCGCCAGGGGGATGAGCCCGACGTTCCCGCGGGGTTCCTCGCGGGTGTGGACCTTCACCGCGAGGAACTTGCCGTCCGGCGATACGGCGAGCAGGTCCGAGGCGTTGGCGTTGCGCTCCGGCCACGGCGGCGGCCAGAAGGCGTGGCGGAGGGTGCCGGTCGCCGCGTCCCAGGTGCGGAAGGCCCCGTCGTCGCCGGCCGTGACGACCGCGGAGCCGTCGGGGGTGAGGACGGCGACGCGGGCCCCGCCGGGGTGGCCGGGCGTGGCGAAGACGACGTCGTCGGCCGCGCGACCGGCCGGCGCGAGGGCGAGGAGTGCGGCGAGGAGCAGCGGGCGGACCACGGTGACTCTCCGGGGCGGGAAGACGGGCTCATTGTACGACGCGGGCGGGGGTCGGCTTCCACCGTGCGGCCGGGTCAAGGTCGGGGCCGGGAATCGGGGCGGAATCGGCGAACGCTCCCGCGTTACCGCTCATTTGGGAGCGGTCGGCGGATGTCGTTCGCCGGCCGCGAGATGGGGCGATGACGTCGCAAAAAAGCGGGAGAATCCGGGGGCGGTGGCCGTCACTTGACGGCCCCGGCGGGGAGCAGGCCGGCGGCCTTCAGCCCTTCGATCACGAACTGGACGGCGATGCCCGCCAGCACCAGCCCGAGGACGCGGCCGACCACGTCGATGCCGGTCTTCCCCATCCGCCGCTGGATCGGCTCGGCCAGCCGCAGGGTGAGGTAGCTCACCAGCCCCGTTAAGCCGATGGCGGCGAACACGAGCGACGCCTCGGCCGTGTCCTGGGCCTTGCCCATGAGGACGGTGACGGTCGAGAGGGCGGCCGGGCCGGCGAGCAGGGGGATGGCCAGGGGGGTGATGGCCACGTCGTCGCGGTCCTCGAGGGGGGCCGGCCCGTCGGACCCGCGGACCATGTCGAGGGCGGCCCGGTAGAGGATGAGCCCGCCGGCGATCTGGAAGGCCGGGAGGGTGAGCCCGAGGACGCGGAAGAGGACGCTCCCGACGGCCGCGAAGCCCATGAGGATGGCCGTGGCCGCGAGGCAGGCCACGAGCGCGGTGCGGCGGCGGCGGGCGGGCGGCTGGCGGCCGGTGAGGGCGATGAACGCCGGCACCGCCCCCGGCGGGTCGACGAGGAACAGGACCGACAGGAACGCGGTGGTGGCGAAGTCGAGCATACGGGAAAGGATAAGGGATGAAGGACGAAGGATGAATCCGAGCCGGGGCCGGATTTCGCCTTCGTCCTTCATCCCTTATTCTTCATCCTTCGATTCTCAACTCCGTCAGCAGGGCCTTCACCCTCTCGCCGATCAGGTCGCGGACCCGGTTGAACTCGGCGGGCGGCAGCTCTTTGGGGTCGGGGATTTGCCAGTCGACGCGGCGGGCGGCCTTCACCAGCGGGCAGGCGTCGCCGCAGCCCATCGTCACGGCCGCGTCGATCGCCAGCCCGTCGAAGGCGGCGAGCCCCTTCGAGGCGTGGGCGGTGAGGTCGTACCCGAGTTCGGCCATAGCGGCCACGGCCTTCGGGTTCACCCGCCCGCTCGGCTTCGACCCGGCGGAGGCCGCGTCCACCCGGTCGCCGCCGAGCATGCGGGCGAACGCCTCGGCCATCTGGCTGCGGTTGCTGTTCTCGACGCACACGAACAGGACGCGGACTTTGGCCGGCGAAGTGGTCATGGGCAAGCCCCCCGGCGGCACGGGCAACACCCCGGCCGCTGCACGCCGACGCAGACCGGGACGGCGAGGAGGGCCCCCAGAAGTGGGGCCGTGAGGTAAACCCACAGGTGGTCGAGGCGGCCGGACACGACGGCCGGGGCGAGCGACCGGGCGGGGTTCATGCTCGCCCCCGAGATCGGCCCTGCGAACAGGGCCTCGACGGCGATCACGGCCCCGACGATGACGCCGCCGAGGGCCTTCACCGGCGGGTCGGCGGCGACGACGGCCAGGACGACGAACAGGAGGACGGCGGTGAGCCAGACTTCGAGGACGAAGGCGGGCCACGCCGGCCCGCGGGGGAGGGTGGCCCCGAGGGTGGGGTCGTCGGGGAACAGCAGCCGGAGGAGGCCGCTGGCGGCGAGGGCCCCGAGGCACTGGGCGACGGCGTGCGGCAGGACGTCCCGCCCCGGCACCCGGCCGGCCGCCCACAGCCCGACGGTGACGGCCGGGTTGAGGTGGGCCCCGGACACGCTGCCGACGGCGTAGGCCATTGCCAGCACCACGAGGCCGAACGTGAGGGCGACGCCCACGTGGGTGACGGCCCCGCCGGTCGCGGCGTCCACCACCACCGCCCCGGTGCCGGCGAAGACCAGGACGTGCGTGCCCACGAACTCGGCGGCGAAGCGGCGCATCGGCGGCCCCGGGGTGCCCGGCCGCTGGGAGCGCGGCCGTGGGGTTGGTTTACGACGAGCTCCGGCACCCGGCGACGGCCCCGCCGTCAGTCGGCCGCGAGCTTCCACAGCAGGATGCGGTCGACGCCGACGGACGCGAGCGTCTTGCCGTCCGGGCTGAGGCGGACTCGGGTGACCGGGCCGAGGTGGGCGGCGAGCGTCGCCGTCGGGGTGCCGGTGGCGGCGTCCCACACCCGCACCGTGTGGTCGAACCCGCCCGTCACCACCGCCTTGCCGTCGGGCGTCCACGCCACCCCCGTCACCTGGTCGAGGTGCCCCTTCCATGCGGCCCGCTCCTTCCCCGTGGCCGCGTCCCAGAGGCGGACCCGGGCGTCGGCGCAGGCCCCGGCGAGGGTGCCGCCGTCCGGCGAGAGGGCGACGCCGAGGACGCCGCCGAAGGTGCCCTTCGCCCGCCACTTGTCCTCGCCGGTCGCGGGGTCGAAGGCCGCGACCGCCCCGCCGGTGATGGCCGTGGAGAAGCTGCCGCCGGCGGCGAACAGGGTGCCGCCGTCCTTCGCCCACGCCACCGCCGCCACCTCGGCCTTGCGGCCGGGGACGAACGGGATTTCCTTCCGGGCGTCGAGCGTCTTGGGGTCGCGGACCGTCACGACGCCGTCCCGCCCGCCGGACGCGACCCACTTCCCGGCCGGGTCGGCGGCCAGGGCGGTGCCCCAGTCCGTGAGGTCGGCGGCCGTCGCGGCCGGCTCGTCGGCCGGGGGTGCCCACGCCCGCAGGGCCTTGTCGCGGCCGGCCGAGTAGAGCCGGGTGCCGTCGGCCGCCCACGCGGCGGCGGTGGTGCCGCCCGGGTGGGCCTTCAACTCGCCGCTCACCCGCAAACTGTCGGGGGTGACGGCGGCCATGCCGAGGGTGCCGTCGGTGGCGACGCAGGCGAAGCCCTTGCCGTCGGGCGTCCAGGCCACGTCCACCACCACCTTGTCGGCCGGCCGCAGCCACGAGACCGGCGTGAGCCGCGGGCCGGTCGCGGGAATAACTTCGGCGTGGGCGACGGGGCGGACGTCGCCGTCGGCCGGCGCGGCGGGCGTGACGCGGGGGGCGTGGTAAACGGCCGGGCGGAGGAGCTTGTGGGCCGTCTCGAAGCGGGTGAGGGGGTGGACGGCGAGACGTGCGGCGTCGGCCCGCACGCTCAGGTAGGCGGCCCCGCCGTGCGGCTGGAGGTGGGTGCAGAGGAGGTAGTCGTCGGCCAGCCAGACGGGGTGGACGGAGACGCCGCCGACGTGCGTGATCTGCCGGTGCCGCCGGCCGTCGGGCGACACGAGGTGGACTTCGACCGCCGGGGCGTCCTTCGTCTGTGCCGGGTAGGCGATCCACTTGCCGTCCGGGCTCCACGCCGGGAAGCAGAGGTCGTTCGCCCCCATGTCTTCGACGAGAACGCGAACGCCGGTGCCGTCCGCGTTCAGCACCACGAGGCGGAAGCGCCTGGCGTCCGCGTCCCACCGGTTGGCGGCGAGGAGCTTGCCGTCCGGGCTCCACGTCGGGGCGGCGGCGTGGTCGAGGAGGAGGGCGTCGCCGGTCCCGTCGGCGTTCACCGTGCGGAGTTCGGCCTTCACCCCGGGCTGCGTGCGGGCGTAGGCGACTGTCTTACCGTCGGAACTCCAGGCCGGGAACAGGCAGAGTTCCCCGTCCTCGCGGGCGGCTGCGAGCGTGCGGCGGCCGGTGCCGTCGGCCCTCATGACCGCGATCTCGCTCTCGCCCTTGTCGGTGTGGACGGCGAAGGCGACCGTCTTGCCGTCGGGGCTCCAGGCCGGGAAGAGTTCGTCGGCGGCCGGGGTGGCGGTGAGATTGGTGGTGGTGCCGGTGGCCGGGTCGACGCGGACGAGGTCGGGCCGGCCGGTGCGGAGCGACGGGACGAGCAGGCGGCCGTTCGTGGCGGGCGGAACGGGGGCGGTCCCGAGGGCGGACAGGAGCAAGAGGGCGAGGGCGGTGTGACTCATAACGCGACTCCTTTCGCGGGTGGCGGGAGGAGTCTAGCCGCGGACCGGCGAACGGGGAAAGGTCAACTCCTGCGCCGCCGCCACAGGCCGGCGGCCCCCATGCCCAGGGCGGCGAGGGCCATCGTGGACGGCTCCGGGGTGGCGTGGGCCGGCGGCACCGGGACCGGCACCGGGGTACCGCCGGGGGTCTCGCCGCCGCCGTTCCCACCCGTGCCCGGCTCAGGGGTCGGCGTCGGATCGGGGTCGGGCGTCGGGTTCGGCGTCGGGGTGGTCGCGGCCGGCGAGAGGCCGAGCACCCACCAGCCGTCGCCCGGCATCGTCACGAGGGTGCCGCCGATGGAGCGCCCGGCGGCGTCCGTGGCCCCGACGGAGACGACCTTATCGCCGTTGCTCCCGGGGTCGGACACGGTCAGCCCGAGGAGGGTGGCCGCCGACGGCAACTCGCTTGCCCCGCCGACCGGGGTCGCGGACGCCAGGGGCGCGTTCCCGGCGACCGCCTTCGGGGCGTCGTCCGGGGAGCCGGCGGAGGCCAGGTACGCCCGCCCGTCGGACAGGTTGATCAGGAGCGGCAGGCCCGACCCGCCGAAGAAGACCGTGCCGCCGGCCGTCTTCGCGGTGTGGATGCCGTCGGCCGTGAGCTGGTTTAAGGCCACGTCCCAGTTACCCGTCCCGGTGTCGACGGTGGCCGTGTTGGTGGCCGTGGGGGTGGCGTTGCCGGCAAGCCCGGCGGCGAGCGTGAGGGTGATGAGGCTCGCCCGGGCCGGCCCGCCCCCGAGCAGGACCGCGCCGCAGGCCAGCCCGGCCGCCGCCACCCGCCACCCGGTCCGTGCCATTGTGCTTCCCCCGATGGAACCCACGCGGTCGGTGCTGAATCACGGTTGACGTATATCGCCCGCGCGGAAATGAAAAAAGCCGAACCGGCGGCGCAAGGGCGTGACGGGGCCGGCCCGTACAATCACCCGGCCCGCCGCGTCCCTCCCCCGAGACCGCCATGCCCGTCGATCCCGCCTGGACGCTCGCCCTCCTCTGCGGGTCCGCCTTCCTGGCCGGGGCGATGAACTCGATCGCCGGCGGCGGCACCCTCCTCACCTTCCCGACCCTGACGAGCTTCGTCACCGCCGCCGTGGCGAACGCCACCAGCACCGTCGCCCTCCTCCCGGGGTCGCTGGCCGGGGCGGTCGCCTACCGAAAGGAGCTGGCCGCCAGCCGCCGGTTCGTCCTCCTCATGCTCGCTCCGAGTCTGGCCGGCGGCTTCCTCGGCACCTGGCTCGTGGTGCGCGACGCCCAGGCGTTCGACCGCCTCGTGCCCTGGCTCATCCTCACGGCGGCCGTCCTCTTCCTGGTGCAGCAGCCGATCTCGAAGTGGATGCGGACGCACAAGCCGGACCACGAGCCCGGCCCGCTCGGCAAGGCCGGGCTGGTGCTGTTCCAGTTCGGCATCGCGGTCTACGGCGGCTACTTCGGGGCGGGCATCGGCATCCTGATGCTGACCGCCCTGGGCTTCATGGGCGTCGGCGACATCCACCGCATGAACGCGGTCAAGACGTTCCTGGCGTCGCTGATCAACGCGGCGTCGCTGGTGGTGTTCGTGGCCCACGACATGGTGCGGTGGGAGTACGCCGGCCCGATGGCCGTGACCTCCATCGCCGGCGGCTACGCCGGTGCGAGGGTGGCGCGAAGTCTGCCGGCGGCATACGTCCGCTGGGCAGTCGTCGCCATCGGCTTCGGGCTGGCGAGCTACTACTTCTGGAAGAAGTACGGAAGCGGTTCGGGTTGAACCGATGGATCGGGCGAAAGCCCGGTGATGGCCTTCCCCGGGTTTGGCGGCCGCGACAACCACGAACGCACCGCCGGCAGCGACCGCACCCCCGCGATCACCCGTTCCACCAGCCACGTCCCCGCGAACATCCCGGCGAGCATCCCCGCCGTCATGCCGGCGAGGTGCAGGGCGAACACCGCTTCCACACCGTTACCGTCAACGAGCGCCGCGAGCCACCCGCCGGCGACCATGCCGGCCGCCATGCCGACGTTCCCGCCCGTGTACATCGCCGCCGCGTGGTCCCGCCCGTGACTGGCCGGCCGGCGGGCGAGTCCGAGCATCGCGGCGTTGGCGAACAGGAGCATCCCCGCCCACATCCCCGGCGACGCCAGCGGGTCGCCGCACGCGCAACAGTGGAGGCAGTGGACCGGCCCGAAGCCGAGGTCGGCCCACCACCCGAGGAGCATCCCGAGGTTGCCGGCCGTGAGCATCCCGAACGCCATGTCGAGCCCATGCGGGATCGCGGCCCAGCGGTGCCACACCCACGCGAGGCAACCGCCGACGAGGGCGAACCCGCCGAGGACGACCGCCGCCACGACCGGCTCGCGGGCGGTGTCAAGCAACAGGAGAAGGGCCACCCCCTGCAGCGCGAACGCGAACGCGTGAACAAAAGGTTTGGGCGAAAGCCCGCCCGCGGCCACGGGCGGGTCTTCCTCCACTTCATCCCCGCAGTGATCGGGCACGACGCCGACCCGCGTGGACGCGAACACGAGCGACAGGCTCGACAGCACCATGAGCAGCACGGCCGCCACCGGGTGCAGGACGCCGCCCGCCGCGAGGGCCATGCCGACCGCGTTGTACGCCAGCGCCCGCAGGAGGTTCCGCCGCACGGCCCGCACCGCCTCCCGGCTCACGGCCACCGCCCACGGCAGCGCCCGCAGGTCGCTCTGATAGAGGGTGACGGCCGCCGCCCCCACGGCGAGATCAGTCCCCGACGCGAGGGCAACGCCGACGTGGGCCGCCGCCAGGGCGGAGGCGTCGTTGATCCCGTCGCCGACCACCAGCGGCTTCCCGCCCGCGGCCACGAGGTCGTCCACCCGCCGCCGCTTGTCGTCCGGCCGGAGGCTCCCCCGCGTGTCCGTCAGCCCGAGCGCCGCCGCCCGCTCGGCCGTGTCGCCGGTGAGGACTTCGACCGGCAGCCCGAGCCGGCGGAAGTCGGCCATCGCCCCGGCCGCCGAATCCCGCAACCGCTCGGCCACGACCGCGACCGCCGCGAGTCCGCCGTCGAGCGCCACCTCGATCCGGTGGCCGGCGGTGCTGCGAAGTCGGGCCGCGAGCCCGTTGTTCGTAGCGCAGCCGGGGGGCGATGGCGGAGTCGCGTTCTCGTGGCCCGGGGGTCCCACCCCGGGGGCAATGGCCCCCCCCGGCGTGGTAGCCCCGGGCCCCAGAAACGAGCGGTC
>JANPKP010000667.1:0-2293 GCA_031426095.1 Gemmataceae bacterium | reverse complement strand
GTGTCGCGCAGGAACCGGATGGACGTGCCGAAGACGACCGCCCCGATGCCGGCCCAGAGGACCGCCCCCTGGCACATCGGGCACGGCTCGGCGGTCGTGTACAGGACGAGCCGGGAGCCGTCGGCCCCGGCGGCGGACGCGGCCAGGCGGTTGAGGGCGTCGATCTCCCCGTGCCAAGTCGGGTTCTCGTCCGACCGGTTCCACCCCTCGGCCAGCACCCCGCCGGTGTCGCGGTCCACAATGACGGCGGCGAAGGGCCGCTCGGGAACGTGGGCCGCCAGGGCGATGGCCCGCCGCATGTGCCGCTCGTGATCGAGTCCGTTCACCGGGGTGCCTCCGTCAGGGAGTTCCAGGCCATCCACAGGACCAACAGGCCCCGCGCGGTCCAGCCGACGGTGCGGACCCAGTTGGTCGAAACGAGCCTGTGGTGGACGGCCGGGTCGAAGGCCCGCGACAGCCGCTCGTGGCACGGGACCTGGACGAACTGGGTCGAGAGGCAGACGACGGCCAGGAGGGCCACCCCCGCGACCGCCTGGGAGAGCGAGACCCCCGCCGGCCGGACCCACAGGAGCAGCACGCCGCTGACCAGTTCGACGAGCATCGGCGGCCCCACGACCCACGCGGTCCGCCGCGTGTGGGCCCGCTCGTACGCCGGCGCGTCGGCCGTCCCGATTCGGGCGAGGAGCGGGTAGTGGACGACCTGCACGAACCAGACGACCCCCGCCATGAACAGGGGGGCGGCCAGGTGGAGGAGGAACAGGGCCGCGGCGGGCGAGTCGGTCACGGCCGGCCCCCCGCGTGCCCGGGGCGGGCGGCGTGCCAGAGGATCAGGCCGAACGGCACCCACCAGACGAGGTCGTTGGTCAGGATCGTCAGGCCGAACGCCGGCGGGAAGGTGCCCTTCGCCAGCGCGACCGCGAACCCGATCGGGCCGAACACCTTGCCGAGCAAGCCGACGAGCACGACCGGCCAGTGCCGGAGGGGGTCCTCGGCGGCGACGAGGTAGCCCACGCCGTAGACGCCGACGATCATCCCGACGCACTGCCAGATTTCGGGGTAGTTCAACCGCCCGATGCCGCACAGGTCGAACAGGAGGTGCGGGAACGCGATCACCGCCGCTCCCCAGGCGAGGTTGTAAACCCCCGCGGCCCGGAGCCACCACTTGGCCCACGCGGGCGGTCCTACTCGGTCCGCGGACCCGTCCATCGGTACTCCGGTTAACGCGTCACGGGCTTACAAGTTCAGTCTACCGGGAGGAACACCCACAAGGCCGGCCGGCCGCAGTTGCAGTGAACCGCCCGCCCGAGGAGCCCGAGTCCGGCGTGGCTCAGGTACACCGAAGTGCGGGCCGCGTCCCAGTAGCCGCGCCGCCCGAGGGCGTGCGGCCCCCGGAGGCGGCGCTCGACACTCGGGACCGGGTGGAAGATCGTTTCGACCACGCCGGGGCGGTCGCGCTCGCCGTCCTGCAGGTCGTCGAGGAGGCGGGCGTTGGTTTCCGCCGCTTCGCGGGCACAGCCCTCCGCGAGCAACCGCTCGTCCACCTCGGCCACCCCGCGGCGGCTCGCCGTCGGGAGGGTGAGGAGCCCGACGAACGACCAGAGCGTGAACCAGAGGCTCAGTTCCACCGTCCCGGCGGCCGTGCCCAGTCGGGCGGGGCCGACGAGCAGGGCCGCGGCCGCGAGGCCCGCCAGGGTGAACAGCAGCGCGAGCACCCTCCCCCGCCGCCACGCGCCGGTGAGGACCGCGAGGCCCCGCCGCCTGACCGCGAGTTGGAGCCCCCCGACCCCCAGTACCTGTGCCCACTTCATCGGCAGCAAGTGGAGCCGCGGGCGGAACACGCCGACGACCGCCCCGGTGAACCCCTCGTCCGCACTCGCGGCCATCGCGACGGGCGTGCGGTCGCCCGACGCGGTGCCCTCCGGCGCGCTCGGGGTCAGTTCGAGGGGGGCCACCACGGACGCGATGATCACCCGGCCGCGGAGCAAGATCAGCGTGAGGGCCGCCCCGGCCGCCACGGTCCCGCCGACGCCCCCGTACTTCCCCGCGAACATCAGGGCGGCGGCCGCCGCGAGCAGCACCGCCGCGTGGGCGGCGACCCCGCGGGCGAGGCCCGCCAGGTACCGACCCGGCGGCGGGTGCGACCGGCCGTAGCGCCGCGGCAACAGGTAGCCGCCGAGCACGTCGAAGGGGAACTGAACCAGCGCGTAGATCAGGGCGAACCCGGCCAGCCCCAGTAGGTGCCGTTGCGGGGACGCTTCGGCGGCCGGGGCGAGTGCGGCCGGGAGGCCCAGCG
>JANPKP010000666.1:0-8398 GCA_031426095.1 Gemmataceae bacterium | reverse complement strand
GCACCTTGAGCGTCGCCGCCGCGGTCACGGCCTTCGCCGGGAAGCAGTTCGTCGCGTCGCACACGCTCATCTTGAACGACGCCGGCGACACCGTCACAGCGCCCGGCGTCGCGGCCGGCGAGACGACGGCGGTGCGGGTGTACGTCACCTTCCCCGGGCAGTACCGCAGGGCGGTCACGCCGAGGTCGGGCTCGGCCTTCGTCGGCAGCTTGTCGGCGTCGCGGGCGGTGCCGACGAACACGACCGGCACGTCCGCGCTCGGGGCCGGGAACGTGAGCGTGTTCACGAACCCGGCGGCCGCCTTCTCGGGCTGCGACAGCGGGTACGTGAAGTACCCCTCGTTCAGCTCGACGGTGAGGGTGAACGTGACCGTCTGCCCCGGCCGGGCCTCGGCCGGCTCGACGGCGGCGGTCACGCCCTTGACGGCCTTCGCGTACCACCCCTGGGCGGCCGCCGGCGACGGGGCCGCGAACGCGAGGGCGGCGGCGAGGAGTGCGAGTCGGGGCATGGGTCGCTCCGGAACCCCTCCCCCGGCCCCTCCCCTAAGAAGGGAGGGGAGGAAGAGAGAAATCTTGATCGGGCACCCCCTCCCTTCTTAGGGGAAGGGGTTGGGGGGAGAGGTTCCGCCGCCTCACTTCTTCTCCGATGCGGCCGGCGGCTGCCACTCCTTCGCGGGGGGCGGCGGCTTCAGCCCCGCGAGGTCGAGCGTCGTCACCGCCTTCGTGGCGAGGTCCACCACCCGCACCCGGTGGGCGTTCGTGTCCGCGAGGTAGAGCTTGCCGGCCGCGTAGCTGATGCCGGCCGGCTCGCTCAGCACCGGGTCCTTCGCGTCCCCGCCGCCGACGAGCGTCGTCACCGCGCCGGTGGCCAGGTCGATCGCCTTCACCTTGCTGTTGTAGGTGTCGGCCACGTAGAGCTTGCCGGCGTGGTGCGTCACCCCCAGGGCGTGTTGCAGGCGGGCCTCGGTCGCCTCCCGGGCCGCGGCGTCGGCCACCCGGCCGGGGCCGTCGCGGTCGCCGAACTCGAACAGCCCGCGGCCCACCAGCGTCTCCACCCGCCCGGCCCCGCCGCGGGGCACCTTGCGGACGGCGCTCACCTCGCTGTCGGCGACGTACACGAAATTGCCGGCGGCCGCCAGCCCGCTCGGCTGGGCGAAGTTGCTCGACCCGAGCGCCCCGTCGAGGATGTTCTCCCGGCCGGTGCCGGCGTAAGGCCCGAGCTTATTCTTGGCGAGGTCGAGGGCCCAGATCTGGTGGTGCCCGGCCATCGCGACGTACAGCTCGTTGCCGTCCACGAGCAGCAAGTCCCACGGGCTGTTGAGGCCGACGCTCTTGGGGTCCACGGGGGCGTCGAGCTGGCGGGTGGCGATGTCGCCCTGCGTGCCGTCGCCGGCCACGGTCGAGACCGCCTTCGCCTTCAGGTCCACGGCCCGGATCAGGTGGTTCTTGCGGTCGGCCACGTAGAGCGTGTCGCCCTTGACCGCCAGCCCCTGCGGGTCGTCGAACTGGGCCTTGTCGAACGCCCCGTCGGCCCTGCCCGGGGAGCCGGTGCCGACCACCGCCTGCACCTTCCCGGCGAGGTCGCTGACGACGACGCGGTGGTGCGTGCTGTCGGCCACGAACAGCCGGCCGCCCGCCTCGTCGGCCAGGACCTTGCCCGGGAAGAAGAGCGGCGTGTCGCCCGTCTCGCGGAAGCGGGCGAGGTCGAAGCGGCGGGGCGTCTCGTCCAGCACCTTCTTGCCGCGGGCCTCCTCCGCCACCTTGCCGATGACGCGGTCGAGCAAGTCGTAGTTCCCCTCGCCGGTGGTCACCCCCACGAGGTTGCCCTCGGGGTCGATGACCACGAACGACGGCCACGAGCTGATGCCGTAGCGGTCCCAAATCTTGTGCTCGGCGTCGTTCACCACCGGGTGGGCGATCTCGTACCGCAGGACGGCCTTGCGGATGCTCTGGGTGTCCTTCTCGTTGTCGAACTTGGCCGAGTGGACGCCGACCACCACCAGTTGGTTGGCGTACTTCTTCTCCAGCTTGGCGAGGTCGGGCAGGATGTGGATGCAGTTGATGCAGCAGAGCGTCCAGAAGTCGAGGACGACGACCTTGCCCTTCAAGTCCTTGAGGGCGAGCGGGCCGCCGGTGTTGAGCCAGGCGACGCCGCCGTCGAGCGGCGGGGCCGGCGTCTTCTTCTCGTCGGCCGCCCGCGCCGGGGCGGCGGCGAGCGCCGCCGCGAGGGCGAGGACGGTGAACCGGAGTCGGCGGGCGGGGCGGGCGTCGCTCATCGGGCGGGTCCTCCGTCGGGTGGGCGTGCCGTTATGGTAGCGGGACGGGGGCCGGGGGTGTAGCGGGGCCGTCCCCCGTTCAGACGTTCCCCGCCGGCCCGGCATTCGGCCGGCGGCCGCGAAAAGCCGCAACATCGGCACGGCGAATCCGCTCCGGGTGGCAGGACCGCCGCCCCCGCCCCCCGGAGCCGACCATGACCGCCCGCCCGTTCGCCCCGCCGCGCCGCCTGTGGCCGGTTGCCGCCGTCCTCGTCCTCGTGGCCGCCGGCGGGGCCGCCTGGTCGGCCCGCCCGGACCCGCACGCCGCCCGCGCCGGGGTGCTGTGGCGGGAACTCTTCGACCCCGCGGCGACCCTTTCGGCCGGCGAGCGGGCGGCCAAAGTCGCCGCCCTGCGAACGGAACTGAAGGGCCTCACGACCCGCCAGCGGGACGCCCTGTTCGCCCCCCCGCGGGCCGCCCGTTCGGCCGCCGTGGCCGGGTACGCGGCCCTCCCGCCGGCCGCCCGGGTGAAGGCCCTCGACGCCCGCATCGCCCAGGACGAGTTGCTCCGCGAGGTGCTCGGGGCGGGCGTCCCGACGGCCGCCGGGGAACGCAAGCGGAAGGCCGCCGAAGCGAGGCTGACGGCCGACGAACGGGCCGCCTACGCCCGCTTCCGGGCCGACCTGGCCGCCCGCCGGGCCGGCCGCGGGCTGCCGCCGGGCCGGGGGGCGTGACCGCCGCCGGGGCAACGTCGGTGGCGGGAATCGTGGCGGATTTCGGCGACGCTCCCGCGCTACCGCCTTTTTGGGAGCGGTCTTCCGAACCCGCATTGGGGCAGACGGTTCGGGAAATCGCGTGCGAAAAAAGCGGGGGATTCCGGGGGCGCTTGGTCCGCGCTCAGAGCGTTTGCAGCAGCTTTTGCCAGCCGACCTGCTCGGCGAACAGCACGAGAACGGCCGTCAGCCCCACCACCAGCCCCCAGCGGAGGACGGCCACCGACCGCTGGAACCGCGGCTCCCGGTCCGGGTGGCGGATCAGGCTTAACACGTAGTCGACGCGGCGGTGGATCGGCCCGTGCTGCCACGACTTCAGCCACGTCAGCAGCCCCCGCCGCCGGCCGCCGTTGAGCAGTTCGACCCGCTCGAGGGCGTGGGCGAACGTCCGCAGCCCGGTCGGGCACAGGGCCGCGCCGTTCGGGGCGTAAACGGTGGCCCCGTCGTGCCCCAGGCAGCGGGGGTTGCCGCACGACACGGCCCGCGCCCCGAACACGTCCGCCTGCCGCTCGCACCGCCGCGACAGGAAGCCGAACACCACGAAGACGTAAGCCGCCATCACCATCACCGGCGGGAAGGCGAGCAGGCCCTCGTACTTCCGGTACTCCGGCGGGACGCTGAAGCGGGCCTCCGCGAGCGCCGCGTCGGCCGCCTCGAGCGCGAACAGGACGACGGCCGCGAGGGCGACCATGCTCAGGCCCAGGAAGAGGGCGTAGTAGCCGATGTGCCCGTGGCGGACGTGGCCGATCTCGTGGCCGAACACGGCGTCCACCTCCTCGGGGGGCAGGTCGTCGAGCAGCCGGTCGGTGAACACGACGTACCGCACCCGGGGGATGAGCCCGGCCACCATCGCGTTCACGGCCCCCCCGCGGGTCGGCCAGACGAGCAGCTCGGAGTAGCGGAAGTCGAGCCGCCGGGCCAGGGCTTCGAGCCGGTCGCGGGTCGGCCCCGGGGGCATCGGCCGCAGGCCCAGGAGCGGGCGGACGGCCCGCGGCAGGAACACCATGAGGGCCGCCACCCCGGCCAGCGACGCCAGCCGGTAGAGGTCCGACCCGCTCGTCTCGGGGAACCAGCGGGCGACCGTCTGCTGGGCGACGAACAGCCCGACCGGCAGCCCGGGGATGAAGGCCACGAGGCGGGCGTTGTTGAGCAGGTACCCGCCGCGGGACCAGAACGGCCGGCCGGGGTCGGGGCCGAGGAGGTGGGCGGGCACGGCCCGGTGGAGGGCCCGTTCGGCGTCGAAGTAGATGACCCACAGGCCGACGAGCATGACGAAGTACGGCAGCGGCACGGCCAGTTCGGCGAACGGCAGCATTACCGGCAGGCGGTCGTGGAAGACGTGCCCGCGGCCGTCGGACCACGGGACGGTCCGTTCCACCGACAGGGTTTCCTGGACGGTGTGGCCCCAGCCCAGCCCGAGGACGGCGAGGAGGACGCAGCCGACGTTGAAGAAGTAGAGGAGTTGGCGGAGCCGGCCGTAAGCCCGGGCGACGGTGGGCCGGCGGAACGGGTCGCGGCGGAGGGTCCGCACCACCCACGTCCGCAGGCCGAAGGCGAGGAGCAGGGGGGCGGCGACGGCGGCCGCGGTGAAGCGGGCGCTCTCCCGGCGGTCGAGCCCGAGGGGCGACTCCCACCAGGCGACCGGCAGGCAGGCGGCGGTCAGGAGGAAAACGGTCAGGAGGGGCATGGGTCCGTCCGGGGGTGGGCGAAAAAGCCCGGGGACGGCCGTCCCCGGGCTTCGTGTCCGCCCGAACTCATCTTACGCCCCGGCCGCGCTCACTTCAGCGGGGTGCCGGCCAGGACAGTCACCTTGGCCCGCTCGCCGCCGGCCACCGTCACCTTGCGGTCGTACCCGTAGGTCTTGCCGTCGGCCGTCCACTCGGCCCGCACGTCGAAGACGTAGGGGGTGCCGGGCTCGACGGTCGGGCTGGTCAGTTCGCGGGTGGCGGCGGCCGACCCGTCCACTCGGGTGCCGTTGAGCCACACGTCGGCGGCGGCCGGGAATTCCAGCGTCAGCGTCGTCGGCAGGCCGCTGAGGCGGATGTTCGTGACCGGGCCGGAGCCGGTCGGCAGCAGGGGCGGCGGGGCGACGTTGGCCGACCCGTCGGACGGCGGGGTGAACGGCGACAGGTACGGCGAGTAGCCGATCCCGTAGGGGTAGCCGTACGCGAACCCGGCGGCCAGGCCGTAGGACGGGTAGTACCCGCCGATGCCGCCGCTGAAGAACGGGACGGCGGTGCCGCGGGGGCCGACGAACTCGATGGTGTTCCCGCGGGCGAACCCGGCGTTCATGTTGTACCCGTAGGCCGGGATGCCGCCGTTGAAGAAAATGCCGGGCGGGGCCGAGCCGGGCAGGGCCGACGAGCCGGGGGCGGCGACCGTCACCGGGCCGGGGACGACCTGGGCGTTGGCGGAGGCCGCGAACAGCGCGGCGGCCGCCAGGGTGGGGACGTGGAAGCGGGACATGGACGTGACCTCCGGGGGGGGCGAGACACGCCTCATTGTAAGCACGTCCGGGGCCGCAAGGGAAAGGAGTTCTCGGGAAGCGAGTTGCGCAACGGCGGGTAAGCCCCGGGGTGGCCGTCCCGGGGCTTCGTCGTGCGAACCGCTCAGTTCTCGCTGAAGTGGAACTTCCCGACGCCCTCGCGGCCGAGCGGGTCGTTGACGAACTTGCGGTAGCAGGCGGGGCAGAGGTCGAACCGCAGCGACTGGCGGGCGGCGGGCAGCGGCGGGGCGTCGGCCGGGTCGGCGTCCTCCAGCTCGTCGAGCATCTGGGCCATCGCCTCGACGTGGTCGGCGTCCAGGTCGGCGTCGGTCAGCTCGGCCGGGTCGGTGGCCGCGAACGCCTCCATTTTGACGACGTACCGGCCGGCGGCCTTGGGGGTCATGTCCTTGCCGCAAACGTCGCAGGAGAAGTGATGCATGGCCGTCGGGTCCTCCCGCCGGGCGGCGCGGTCCAACCGCGTCGCGCGGCGGCGTGTCGGGGGGCGGTGGCGGGCGGTTCCGCCGCTATCGCAGTCCTCTACCCTCCATCCGTCGCAGTTTTGTGGGAGGGTGTCAAGCGGATTCCCGGGCCGCCGCCGCAACCGGCAAACTTCGCCCAGCCCGCCCGCCGGCAACCCCCACCGGCGAGTTTTTCGTGAAGTCCGCTTCCCGGACGCGGCACGGGAGTGCGCAACTTCCCGGTCGAGCGGTGACCGAACCCGCCCGGCTCGCCAACGAGAGTTCAACGTTTGGCACCGCTGGCGAGCCGGGCGGGTGGGCAGTGATGATGGTCGTTCCCGCCCGCCGAAAGCGGTAAATGTTGCACTGGCATGAGGCGTGCATCTCAACCCCTCGCCTTCGCCTCGCGGCCGGCGGCGACCGAGAAACCGACCCCGAGGCGACGGCTCGCATCTTCTCATCATTCCCCCGACGGTCCGGGTTCGCCCCCGGGCCGGCTTGCCCCCCGCTCCCGTCCCCCATCACGTTCTCTGCGGCCGGCGGTGACGAACCGCCGGCCGCGTCGTTTCCCGGCCACCCCCTCGCAAGTATGGGCGTGCGGCCGGGTCCGGTCGCCCCGGGACCGGGGGCCGTACAACCCCACCCGTCGGCACCCCCGATACGGCCGCCGCAAGCGGACGCCGGGCGGGCCAGATTCGCCGGTTGCGCGTCGGGGGCCGTCATTCGGCCCGAACGGCGGGTCCGATACAGACGGCAGACGAGCACTGGGTGACCCCCCCGCCGTTCGCGCGTTCGGCTCGTCAAGCGCGACCGGGTTGGAAGTTCGACGTACGACCCCGGCCCCGGCCCCGTTCCCCCGAACGCGGCCGGCTAACCGCTGCCCCAGGAGGGGGGGCGGGTGTGCCGCGGCCGTCCGTGAGGAGGCGAAGTTATGAGGAAGCGCTTGGGCGCGTCTCTCGCCGTGGCGGCCGTCGCGCTGCTGGGCACGGGACCGACCGCCCGCGCCGGGCACTTCGGCGCGACGAAGTACTCGGCCTGTTGTGAACCCGCCTGCGACGCCCAGACCAACTTCGCGGCCTCCCAGCCGGGCACCGGGGCGGCCCCGCCCCCGGGCTACAAGGTGGTCTACGACACGGTCGTCGAGAAGCAGTTCAAGACCGTCTACCAGACGGTCAACGAAACCGTGATGAAGCCGGTCACCAAGACCGCCTACCGGGACGAGACCAAGACGACCTACGAGACGGTCAAGGAGACCGCCCACAAGCAGGTCCAGGAGACGGTCTGCAAGCCCGTCACCGAGACCGTGATGAAGGAGTGCAAGTACACCGTCAACAAGACGGTGTGCGAGACGCACAACAAGGAGGTCTGCGAGACGGTCTGCAAGCCCGTCACCGAGACCGTGATGAAGGAGTGCAAGTACACCTGCTACAAGAAGGTCGAAGAGACCTGCTACAAGGAGTGCTCGTACACCGTCTGCAAGAAGGTCTGCACCCCGCACTGCCACAAGGAGTGCTTCCAGGTGTGCAAGCCGGTCTGCGAGACGGTCGTCAAGGCCTGCCCGACGACCGTCTGCAAGCCGGTCACCGAGACGTGCTACCGGGAGTGCGTCCAGACGATCTGCAAGCCGGTCACGGAGACCTGCATCAAGGAAGTCCCCCGGACCGTCTGCAAGGACGTGACGGAGACGGTGATGAAGGACGTCTGCAAGAAGGTGGACGAGGTGGTGTGCGAGCAGGTGACCGTGCCGGGCAAGCTCAAGCTCGACTTCGGGCCGAAGGCCGACCCGTGCGGCAGCCCCTGCTCGGCCCCGGCCGGCGACCCGTGCGACGCCCCGGCGGCCGCCGGTAGCCCCTGCGGCCCGAAGGACCCGTGTGCCACGGCCGCCCCCTGCGGCGACCCGTGCGGCTCCCCGAAGTGCGCCGACAGCTGCGGCGGGTGCGACCCGTGCGCCAGCACCAGCCACCACAAGAAGCTCAGCGGCGGCAAGGGCCTGAGCCTGCCCAAGCTGGTCCGCGAGCCGAGCCGCGTCGAGACCCGCCAGGTGACCCGCACGAAGACGGTGGTCGAGAAGGTGCCCACGACGGTGACCAAGAAGGTGCACGAGACGGTGGTCGAGAAGGTGCCCGTGACCGTGACCCGGACCGTCAAGGAGAACGTGGTCGTCAAGGTGCCGTACACCGTGACGAAGAACGTCCAGGTGACGGAGATCAAGCAGGTGCCGGTGACGACCAAGCGGAACGCCTCCGGGGCCTACGCCAACGCCGCCGACCTGGCCAACCCGGCCGACGCCAACAACGCCGGCAGCGGCTGCGGCGACAAGGGCGGCTGCGGCGACGCCAGCCCGCACGTCAAGGGCGGGGCCGCGGCCCTCAAGCCGGGGGCCCCGACCTACGACGCCGCCGGCCCGGGCCGGGTGTTCGTGGAAGGC
>JANPKP010000665.1:0-11707 GCA_031426095.1 Gemmataceae bacterium | reverse complement strand
CGCCCGCGGAACCGCTTCGAAGACCTCGACGGCGTGTACCTCGTGGGCGGCGGCACCCACCCCGGGAGCGGGCTGCCGGTGATTTACGAGTCGGCCCGCATCACGTCCCGATTGCTGTTGAAGGACTTCGGCCGCGACGCGGGCTGGCTCGGCGTACCGGGGGTGAAGGACGCGGTCGAGTCGATCGTGTAGGGTGATGTGGAGGCCCTCTCGGGGGCCCGCGGACGCACCTGTGTGGTCACCCGGATCAGACGTTCTTAGCCCCACGCGGTGCGTCCGCGGCCCCCGATAGGGCCTCGACACACTACAATTGAGGGTCTGCTGGTGAGCGTATCGAATCGAATCGGCATCATCGGCGGCGGCCTCGGCGGCCTGGCGGCAGCCTGCACGCTCGCGGCCCGCGGCTACTCCGTCGTGCTGTTCGAGAAGAGCCCCTGGCTCGGCGGCAAGGCGGCGGAACTCCGCGAGGGGGGCTTCCGCTTCGACATGGGGCCCACGATCCTCACCGTGCCGTCCGTCCTCCGGCGACTGTTCGCCGAAGCCGGGCTGCGGCTCGAAGACCGCCTCGACCTCGTCCGCCTCGACCCGCAGTGGCGGTGCCTGTTCAGCGACGGCGGCGTCCTCGACCTCGTGGCCGACGTGGACGCGATGGCCAAGAGGCTCGACACCTTCGCCCCGGGCAGCGGTTCGGCAGACGGCTACCGCGACTTCCTGAAGCTTAGCGACCGCCTCCACCGCGTCTCGGACGACTACTTCTTCTGGAAGTCGATCGGCGGCATCGGCGACATGATCGACCCGAAGGCCGGCTTCTCGCCGAAAATCCTCGGCGACGTGCTGAGCATGCGGATGGGCCGTTCCGTGGCCGGCACCGTCCGCAAGTTCGTGCCCGACGCCCGCGTGGCCCAGATGCTAGACCACTTCACGCAGTACGTCGGCTCGTCGCCGGCCGCCTCCCCCGCGGTCCTTTGCGGCATCGCTCACATGCAGACCGGAGAAGGCGTCTGGTACCCGATGGGCGGCACGCGGGCGGTTCCCAACGCCCTCGCGAAGTTGGCCGGCGAACTGGGCGTCGAGTTCCGCACCGAGACGGGCGTGAAGCGGGTCGTGCTTTCCGACGACGGCAAGGCGGTCCGGGGGGTCGAGACGGACGCCGGCGAAGTCGTCCCGCTCGCGGCCGTGGTGTCGAACGCCGACAGCGTGCGGACCCACCGCGAACTCCTCAACGGCTCAGCCCCGAAGGCGGTGAGGCGCTTCGAGAAGCGCCGCCGGTACGAGCCGGCCTGCTCGGGCGTCGTTCTTTACCTCGGCCTTCGGGAGCGGTACGACCACCTGCTGCACCACAACTTCGTTTTCAGCCGCGACCCGGAGGTGGAGTTCGACGCCATCTACCACAAGGGCGAGCCGGCGGCCGACCCGACGTGCTACGTCGCCGCCCCGGCGGCCACGGAACCGGGCGTCGCTCCTCCCGGCGGCGAGGCGCTCTACGTTCTGGTTCACACCCCGTACCTGCGGCTGCACCACGACTGGTCGAAGATGCTTCCGGAGTACCGCCGCGTGATCCTCGACAAGCTGAAGACGACCGGCGGCATGCCCGACTTGGAAGACCGCATCGTGACCGAGTCGGCCCTGACGCCGCAAGACATCCACGACCGATATCGGGTTTTGAACGGGGCGATTTACGGTCTGGCGAGCCACGGCAAGTGGCTCGGGGCGTTCAAGCCGGCGAACCGCTCGCCGGACGTGAAAGGCCTCTACCTCGCCGGCGGGGCCGCCCACCCGGGCGCTGGTATGCCGATGGTGCTGATGTCCGGGTGGATCGCGGCCGACGCCCTCGACCGCGACGCGGCGGCCCCGCGGTCGATTCCCCGCGTCACCGAAATCGCCGCGACCACGGCCTGAGCCATGCGCCCGCCCGCCGCCACCCCCGCGACAGCGACCGCCGCGGACGACACTGCCTTGCCCCGCCGCTGGGAGTGGCTCGTCCGCGGGTTCCAGAAGTATTCCGTCCGCTACGTGCGTAAGCACTTCCACGCCGTCCGGCTCTCGAAGACGAGCCACCCGCTGCCCACGGGGGCTGAGCCACTCCTGATCGTCCTGAACCACCCGGCTTGGTGGGACCCGCTGACCTGTTTCGTCCTCAGTCGGCTGCTTCCCGGCCGCGAGCAATACGGGGCTATCGATGCCGTCGCGGTCCAGAAGTACGGTTTCTTCAAGCGGCTCGGCTTCGTCGGCGTGGACTCTAAAAGCCTACGGGGCGCGATCGAATTCTTGCGGACGGGTGAGGCGATTCTGTCGCGGCCGAACCGCGTCTACTGGGTGACGGCCCAGGGGAAATTCACAGACGCCCGCGTGCGGCCGCTCGGCCTCCGGTCCGGGGTCGGGCACCTCGCCGAGCGGCTCGACCGCGGGCTCGTGGTGCCGCTCGCGGTCGAATACCCGTTCTGGAACGAGAGTACGCCGGAAGTGCTGGTCCGCTTCGGCGAGCCACTGTCGGTCGCCGACCAACCCGGGCTTCGGGGGAAGGCGTGGACGGCCCACATCGAAGCTGCGGTCACGGACGCGCTCGACGGGTTGTGCCGCGAAGCGATCAGCCGCGACCCGGGGTTGTTTACCACACTAGTCGAGGGCCGCACGGGCGTGGGCGGCGTGTACGATGCCTGGCGGCGGTCGGCGGCGTGGGTGCGGGGCCGGCGGTTCGACCCGTCGCACGAGGCGGCTGCGGGAGACCCGGGGGGCGGGCGGTGATCCTTACGGTGCTGGCCGGCGTGGCCCTCGTTTTCGCGGCCGTACCCGCAGCCCTTTACGCCCTCAACGCGCGCCGCTTCCGCCCGCCGCCGGTGGCCGATGGGGCGATGAGGCAATTGTCGGTGCTCATCCCGGCCCGCAACGAGGAATCCTCGATCGGCGCGGCCGTCGAGAGCGTGCTGGCGTCCCGCGGCGTCGAGTTGGAAGTGATCGTCCTCGACGACCTCTCGGCCGATGGCACGGCCGAGGTGGTCCGGGAGATGGCCCGCAAGGATTCGCGCGTGCGGCTCGAACACGCCCCGCCGCTGCCGGCCGGGTGGTGCGGCAAGCAGCACGCCTGTCACGTCCTCGCCGGCATCGCCCGCCACCCGCTGCTGACCTTCCTCGACGCCGACGTGCGACTCGAACCCGACGCGCTCGCCCGCCTGGCGGCGTTCCTCGAACACTCGCGGGCCGAACTCGTGAGCGGCTTCCCCCGGCAGGAAACCGGCTCGTTCCTCGAAAAACTGCTCATCCCTCTCATCCACTGGCTCCTCCTCGGCTACCTGCCGATGGGCCGGATGCGCCGCACCCGCCGGCCGGGCTACGGGGCCGGTTGTGGCCAGTGGTTCATGGCCACGCGGGCGGCTTACGTCGCGGCCGGGGGGCACGCGGCCGTGCGGGGGTCGATGCACGACGGCATCACCCTCCCCCGGGCGTTCCGCCGTACGGGGCTCCGCACCGACCTCTGCGACGCCACGGCCCTCGCCCGCTGCCGCATGTACCACACCGCCCCGCAAGTGTGGCTCGGGCTGGCGAAGAACGCCCGCGAGGGGCTTGGGGCACCCGGGCTGATCGCTTTCACGACGGCCATGCTCCTGTGCGGCCACGTCCTCCCGTTCGCCCTCCTCGCGTTCACCCCCATCATGGCCGCGCCGGATGTCGCGCTCACGCTCGCCGCCGTACTCGCGGCGTACTACCCCCGCTTCGACGCGGCGTGGCGGTATCGGCAGTCGTGGCTCGGTGCCGCCTTGCACCCGGCGGGCGTGGCGTGCCTAGTAATAGTCCAGTGGTACGCCCTCGCCCGAGCATGGGCGGGGCGGCCCGTCGGGTGGAAGGGTCGGACTGTGGGAGGGGCGTGATGGCCGACGGACCCGTTTACGTGATCGTCGGGGCGACCGGCGGCATCGGCTCGGCCCTGTGCCGCAAGCTGGCCGCGGCCGGCGGCCGACTCGTCCTCGCGGCCCGCCACGAAGACAAGTTGAAGGACTTGGCGGACGAACTCGGCGGGGCGACCGTCGTGCCGACCGACGCCACCGACGCGGCCCAGGTTGATGACCTGTTTGCGAGGGCCATCGAGGCCCACGGCCGCATCGACGGGGCGGCCAACCTCGCCGGCTCGATCCTCCTCAAACCGGCCCATCTCACGAGCGACCGGGAATTCGCCGACACCCTTTCGATTAACCTGTTCACGGCCTTCCACGTCGTCCGGGCCGCGACCCGAGCCATGATGGGAACCGGAGGCTCCATCGTCCTCATGTCCACCGTCGCCACCAAAATCGGGCTGACGAACCACGAGGCGATCGCGGCCGCGAAGGGGGCCGTGAACGGGCTCACGATCGCGGCCGCCGCGACCTACGCCCCCCGCGGCATCCGGGTGAATGCCGTCGCCCCCGGGCTCGTCCGAACGCCGCTCTCGGCCAAGCTCACGGGGAACGAGTTGACACTCAAGGCGTCCACGGCCATGCACCCCCTCGGCCGCGTCGGCGAGCCGGACGACGTGGCCGCGGCGGTCGCGTGGCTGCTCGACCCGGCCACCAGTTGGGTGACCGGGCAAATCGTGAGCGTGGACGGCGGTATGGGGTCGGTGAGGAGCCGGGCGTGACGGCCGGGGTCAAACGTCGAGTTCCTCGGCGTCGGCCTGCTCGGCCTTGTCCATAATGAACTTGTACCGCGGCTCGGCGTCCTTCCCGAGCAAGTCCTTGAAGGCGTCGTGGGCGTCGAGGTTCGACTCGATCTCGACCTTCAAGAGCGTCCGCGTCCGCGGGTCGAGGGTGGTCTGCGCGAGCACCCGGAACGGCATCTCGCCGAGCCCCTTGAACCGGGTGATGTCCGCCTTCGCGTTCGCCCGCAGGCCGCCGAGGACGCGCTCCTTGTGCTCGTCGTCCTTCGCCCAGAACGTCTCCTTACCCACGTCGATCCGGTAGAGCGGCGGCTGGGCGATGTAGACGTGCCCCTTGCGGATCAGCTCCGGGGCGTGGCGGAAGAAGAAGTCGAGCATGAGCGTGGTGATGTGGTGCCCGTCGGCGTCGGCGTCCATGAGCAGGATGACCTTGCCGTACCGCAGCCCGTCGTAGTGGAACTTGTCGCCCGCCCCGCAGCCGATGGCGTTCGTCAGGTCGGCCAGTTCCTGGTTGCCCAGCACCTTGCTCGTCGGCAGGTCTTCGCCGTTGAGGATTTTCCCCCGAAGCGGCAGCACGGCCTGGGTGGCGTTGTTCCGCCCCTGCTTGGTCGAGCCGCCGGCCGAGTCGCCCTCCACGATGAACAGTTCCGTCTCGCCGCGCTCCACGCTCTTGCAATCGGCCAGCTTGCCGGGCAGGCTCAGCCGGCGGCTCCCGGGCGTCTTGCGGCGGACCTCGCTCATCGCCTCGCGGGAAGCAAGTCGGGCCTTCGCGGCGAGGATGATCCGCCCGATGATCTGGTCGGCCGCCGTCTTGTTGTTGTTGAGCCACCCTTCGAGGGCCGGGCGGACGAAGTTGTCGACCACCGCGTCCGTCTCCGGATTGTTGAGTCGCTGCTTCGTCTGCCCCTCGAACATCGGCTCGCGGACAAACACCGACAAGACCGCGACCACCCCCTCGCGGATGTCCTCGGCCGTGATCTTGAGCCCCTTCACCTTGATCTCGTGCGTCTCGATGAAGTTGTTGACCGCCTTGCGGATTGCCCCCTTGAGGCCGTTCTCGTGCGTCCCGCCCGACGGCGTGCGGATGCCGTTGACGTAAGACCGGAACGTCTCCTCCGTGCTTTCCGTCCATTGCAACGCCACTTCGATCTTGTCGCCGGTGTTGCGGGCGTGGGCGAAAACGGCTTCCGTGACGCCGGGCTTCTGGCCGTCCTTCACCATTTTCTGGAGGAACGTCGGCAGCCCGCCTGGGTTGGCGTACTCGACCGTTTCACCGGTCCCTTCGTTTTTGAAGGTGATGACGAGGCCGCTGTGGATGAACGACATGTCTTCGAGCCGCGACCTCAGCACGTCGGCGTCGAACTTGGTGGTGCGGAAGATTTGGTCGTCCGGCTGGAAGTGGATCGTCGTCCCGTGCCCGCGGCACGGCCCGACCTTCTCGAGCTTGGTCTGCGGCACTCCCCTACTGTAAGTCTGCGTGTACTCGACGCCTTCCCGCTTCACGGTGGCGACGAGCTTCCGCGACAGGGCGTTGACGACCGACGCCCCGACCCCGTGGAGGCCGCCCGAGTGGAAGTACCCGCTCCCCTCGCCGCCGAACTTGCCGCCGGCGTGCAGCACCGTGAGGACGAGTTCGAGCCCGGTCTTCTTGTGCTTCGGGTGAACGTCCACGGGAATGCCGCGGCCGTTGTCGGACACGGTCACGGCGTCGTGGGCCTTGTGCAACGTCACCGTAATGTGGGTGGCGAACCCGTTGATGTACTCGTCGACGGCGTTGTCGATGATCTCCCAGGCGAGGTGATGGAGCCCCTTGGCGTCCACCCCTCCGATGTACATCGACGGCCGCTTGCGGACCGGCTCCAGCCCTTCGAGAACCTGGATCGACTCGACGGTCGTGTACTGCGACGCCTTCGCGGCGGGGAGTGCGCTCATGTGAAAGTCCCGATGTCGTCTGCGGAATGAAACCGATCTCGGACACCGCCCGTGCCGTCACGCATCGAACAGCGTCCCGTTCCCGCCGCCCTCGGCCGGCCTATCGACCACCTTCGGCTTCTCCTCGCGGAGGGCCCGCGGTACCTTGCCCTCGATCTCGTCCCAGTTCACCAGCTCGATCGGCGGCGGCACCACACGCACGAGGGTGGCCCGCTTCACGACCTCCTGCCCCTTACCTCCCCGCGCCACGGACTGGTGCGCCCCGCGGCGGTACTCCTGCGTCTTGCCGCCGGACGTTTCAACCGCCAGGGCGTCGAAGCGGCTGCCGATGATGGTGCCGCCGATGCACTCGTCGTCGCCGTCGAGCTTAATGCCGAGTACGCCCTTACCGACGCCGGTCAAGACGCTCACCTGGTCCAGCGGGAAGTGGATGACGCGGCCGCGGCGCGTCGCCAGCATCACCCCGTCTCCGTCGCCGACGAGCCGAACTAGCACCGCCTTGTCGCCCGGCTCCAGCTTCACGAACCGCCGGCCGGACTTGGTCGACTCGGTGCGGAAGCCGGTCAGCGGTAGCCGGAGGACGTTCCCGCCCTTCGTGGCGATGAGGACGAACGGGCCGCCCGGCTGGTCGCCGCTCGCGGGTTGGTCGGGCGGCGTGAACCGCGGGTCGGTCGTAATCGCGGCCAGGATTCTGACGCGGTCGGCCAGCCGGAAGAACTTGGTGATCGGCTCGCCGTAGCCGCTGCTCGCCGGCACCTCGTTCATCCGCATGGTGTATGCCGTGCCGTCGTCGGCGAAGAAGGCGACGTGGTCGAGGGTGCTGCCCGGGACCACGGCGATGACCTCGTCCCCCTCGCGGACGCGGGTACTCTCCACCGCCGCGAGCTTGCCGACCCGCTTCACCCACCCGTCCCGCGTGAGCACGACGTTCGTGTTCTCGCGGACGATGTAGGCCTCCTCGTCGAACTCCAGCACGTCCTCGTCGGACGCCATCCGCGTCTTCCGCCGCTCGTTAAACTGCTCCAGGAGCTTACCCAACTCGTCCTTTACGACACCCCACAGCTTTTTCTCGGACGCCAGAATGGCTTCGATGCGTGCGGCCTCCTTCTGCTTCTCCCGCAACTCGTCGAGGATTTTCTTGATCTCCAACTGAGCGATCTTGTAGAGCTGTGAGTCGAGGACCGCGGCCACCTGCTCGTCGTCCAAGCCGAACGCAGCTGTCAGCTTCTCGGCCGCGTCGGCTTTGCCGCTGCTCTCGCGGATCAGCTTGATTGCCCGGTCGAGGGCGTTGAAAATGATGGCAAAGCCTTCGAGGATGTGGATGCGGCGGCGGAGGTTCCGCAGGTGGAACTCGAACCGCCGGCGGACGGTGACGAGCCGGAAGTCGAGGAAGTGGCGGAGCAACTCCTTGAGCGTCAACCCGTCCCGCGGGATGAGGGTGACGCCGTCCGGGCCGGGGACGAGGGCGGTGACGTTGTACGAGAAGTTCTTCTGCAATTCGGTGTGCTTGTAGAGGTACGCCATCACCAGCTGCGGCTCGGTCCCCGGCTTCAACTCCAGCGTGATCCGCATCCCCTCCTTGTCGTTCGACTCGTTGCTGACGCCCAACACCTGCGGCAGCTTCCGCTCCTCGATGATGCGGCCGATGGCCTCTTCGAGTTCGCCCTTGTTGACCCCGTAGGGGATCGACGTGATGACGATCTGCTCGCGGCCGCGGCCGGCGTCCTCCTTCTTCCACTCGCCCTGCACCTTCACGCTGCCCGATCCGGTCTCGTAAATCTTCCGGAGGGCGGCCCGCTCGGTCACGATCTTGCCGCCGAGGGGGAAGTCCGGCCCCTTCACCCGCTCCATGAGCTGGGCGATCGACGCCTCGGGGTTGTCCACGAGGAAGACGGACGCCCGTAGCACCTCGCCGAGGTTGTGCGGCGGGATGTTCGTGGCCATGCCGACGGCGATGCCCGACGTGCCGTTGACGAGCAGGTTCGGGAACTGTGCCGGGAGTACGACCGGCTCCTTCTTGGTGCCGGTGTAGTTGTCGCGGAGGTCGACCGTCTCCTGGTCGAGTTCGGTGAGCAAGTATTCGGCCACCCGCGAGAGCTTGGCTTCCGTGTAGCGGTGGGCGGCCGGGGGGTCGCCGTCTACGGAGCCGAAGTTCCCCTCGCCGTGGACGAGCGGCACCCGCATGACCCAGTCCTGTGACAGGCGGACCATCGCCTCGTACAGGGCCACGTCGCCGTGCGGGTGGTAGTCGCCCATCACCTTGCCGACGATCTGGGCCGACTTGGCCGGCCGGCGGTCGAAGGTGAGGTTGAGGTCGTGATACATCCCGAAGAGGATGCGCCGCTGCACGGGCTTGAGGCCGTCGCGCACGTCCGGCAGGGCGCGGCCCTGCACCACCGACACGGCGTACTTGAGGAACCGGGTACGGGCCTCGTCCGCGATCGACACCGTCTGGATCGTTTCCGCCATCGCTCGCCTCACCGGGACCACGGCCGTCGAGATCCGAGGACTTCGCCCCCGGCCACTCGACTCATCGACCCACACGAACTATACGCTTGAACAGATCGTTTATACGCCACTGGTCCACCACCGACAGGTCAGTTTACCACCCGGAATGACACAAGCCCCCGCTGTTGCGGGGGCTTGGCGGGCGTTGGGCTTGCAGGGAGAGCCCGCTCACCGCGGGGGGAGGCCGCCGGAGGGCACCACCCCGCTGCCTGCGGGCGGCGCGGGATAGGCCTTGAGAATGCTCTGCAACTGGGCGTCATAGTTGGCGGGCACGTCCTCAAAGCCCTTGAGGTTCCAGAACGTACACAGGAGACGTCCCTGGGCCGTGCTGTTCGCCCGCACAAGACCGGCCCGCACCTTATTGGCCGTCGGGGCGTCGAGCGAGCCGTCGCGGTAAGCGACCACGGCCGCCGGGAAAGACTCCGACTCGGCCAGGACACGCAGTTGGCTGAACGCCCCCGGCTTTAAGTTCTGATACGCCAGGAGAGAGGAAACGTCCACGAGGCCGGCCTTGAGGGGGCCGTTGACGACCGCGTCGAGGACTTCTTCGGGCGTCATCGCCGGGTGCTTGGCCGGCCGGCAGGCGTCGGCCGCGAGGTCGCCACGGAGTCGTTCCAGGTAGAGGTGACAGTGGGCCTTCAACCCCCTCGGCAGGCCCACACACTCGCCCGACAAGTCTTTCGGGGCGGTCGCCGTGGCGTCCTTGTGGACGAGTAGGCACGCCCGCACCTGTCGACCTTGCGGGATGGTGACCGCCAGTGGCCGGAGATCGGGATACTGCTTCCTCACCCAGGCGTACTCGAACCCGTGGAACACCGCCAGCCCGTACTCGCTGTCGTTGAGCCGCGAGGCCAACGTCTCGTAATCCGCACAAGTGTCGATGTCGCTCTCCATCCCCGTCTGTTCTCGGAACACCCCCTTGAAGGGGATCGACGCCGCCCGCACCTGGGCCGGGGATACGTCCCGGAACATGGCCTGGGGCATGCCGATCTTGACGGTCGGGAGGCCACCCACCTTGATAACCGCCGGTTTGTCCAGAGCCTTGGCCCGGGTCATCAGGACGCCCGCCGCGAGGGTCAGGGCCACCGCCGTCAGCCCGTAGACGCGCACCACGACCCACCCCCGTTCCCGAACGTCGTAAGGGGCCGGAGCGTCGTGCCCCGGCCCGGGAGAAGTGTGCCCCGCCCCCGTCTCGAAACCTACCGCCCCGGGAAGGCCGGTTTGACCCCGCCGGCCGTCACACGCTCCAGCGCCGCCAAAGCCAGAAGGTGCTGGTACGCCGCTTCGATGTAGTCCGACTTTGCCCGGGCCGCGATCACTTCGTTCTGGAGGATCTGGTCCTTCGCCTTGATGTTCTCGGCCGTCTGCCGCGTGAGATCAGCAAGGTTCGTGCCCTGGTCGAACTTAAACTTGGCCTCGACCAGCTTGGCGGCGGCATAGTCGGCCGAATTGAAGGCGTTCTCGGCTTCGAGATTGACGAGGTTGCGGGCCTTCTCGAACACCGACTCGGCCCGCATCCGGTACCAGTTCGCGCGGTTCTGCCGCTCGACCGAGTCGCCGACGAGTTGGTTCGGCATTTCGGGCTCGATCGCCCCCGGGCGGTAGTCCTTGTCGCGGACCGACTGCGGCACCGGGTGGGCGTGCAGGTCGGACCCGCTGCCGAACGTGGGCACCGCCCGCTTCCCCCTCACTTTGGCCTGGGCATACACTTCGAGCCGGAAGGCGTCAACGCCGGCAGCCGCGAGGGACAACTCGGGCCGCCGGCCGAGGGCTTGGGCCACCACTTCTTCCTTCGTGAGCGTGGCGGCCGGGCCCATGAGCGGCAGTTCCGCGTCCTTCACCTTGAACGGGAAGGTACTCTCCTCGACGGCCATCGCCTCCCGCAGCGCCGCGAGGGCCTGCCGCTGGCCATTTTGGGCCGTGAGGCGGGCCTGGCGGGCTTCGGCCATGCCGATCTTCATGGCCGCCAGTTTGAGGGCGTTCATCTCCCCCGGCATCGGCGACTTGAGGATTTCCTCGGCGACCTTGACCAGTGCTTCGAGGTTCTGCACCACCTCGTTCGCCACCTGCTCCTGCTGGCGGGTGTAGACGACCGTGTAGTAGAGCCGGGTCACGTCGTAGACCACTTCGTTGTGAATCTTCTGCACGTCGGCGGCGGCGGCCGTCACCCCGCGGCACGCCTGCTGTTTGCGGATCGGCAGGTCGGGGCGGATCAGCTCACCAATCCGGCCGATGTTGTTGAGCGCCTGGAGGCCGGTCCGCGTCGCCTGCTGGCTCGCCTGCACCGCCTTGAGAGACGGCTGACGGTCGATCGCCACCGCCAGGCATTCGCCGAGGGTCAGTTCCGGAATCTCCCCGACGGCGGGTGCGGTTCCGTTGGGGGCGGGCGACAATACGTCGGCCGAAATGAGCGTACCTTTGGGCACCCCGTAGACGTGAGCCGTGGCCCGCGGCGTAACCGTGGGCGCGGTGGGGGCCGGCGACTGGCCACGGCCCGCGTCGGCGAAAATGGAGAGACCGGTGAGGACGACCCCGGCCCGCAAGCCGGTCCGAACGTGGCGGAAGTGACTCACAGGCAACAGCATGGGCCGATCCCCTCTCCGACGACGAACGGGTGCGGGCGGGCCTTCGTCGGTGCGG
>JANPKP010000664.1:0-13354 GCA_031426095.1 Gemmataceae bacterium | reverse complement strand
GGTGGGGGGCGATTCTTCTATTTTAATATTTGATGACGTGACGACTTGATGACGGGGATTTAGGTCGTGTAGTCGGCGTTGAGCTTCACGTACTCGTAGGTGAGGTCGCTCGTGTAGAACGTGCAGCGGCCGGTGCCGAGGGTGAAGCGGAGGCGGAAGTGGACCTCGCGGTTGTGCTTGAGGTAGCCGGACGCGGCGGCGGCGTCGAACGGGAGCGGCACCCCGGCCCGGTAGACGGGCAGATCGCCCATCCAGAGCGACAGGTCCTTTTCCTCGAACGCCACCCCCGCGTACCCGGCGGCGGACACCACCCGGCCCCAGTTCGGGTCGGCCCCGAAGACGGCCGTCTTGACCAGGGCGCTGTCGGCCACGGCCTTGGCGATCTGGCGGGCGTCGGCGTCGGTGCGGGTGCCCTCCACGTCGATGGTGACGAGGTGCTCGGCCCCCTCGGCGTCGGCCGCGATGGCCCGGGCGAGGTCGCCGCACACGGCCGTCACGGTCTCGCGGTAGTCGGCCAGGTCGCGGCCGGCGAGCGGCGGGCCGGAGCCGTTCGCGAGGAGGAACACCGTGTCGTTGGTGCTGGTGTGCCCTTCCACGCTGATGCAGTTGAAGCTCGTGTCGGCGGCGGCCTTGAGGATGGCGTGGAGGTCGGCCGGGGCGACGGCCGCGTCGGTGAGGACGAACCCGAGCATGGTCGCCATGTTCGGGCCGATCATGGCCGCGCCCTTGGCGAAGCCCGTGACCGTGTAGCCGCCCGTGTGCCGCGTCACCACCTTCGGGCGGGTGTCGGTCGTGAGGATGGCGTGGGCCGCGTCGTCGAGCGCCCCGCGGCCCTCGTTCGCGGCGGCCACGGCCTTCGGGATGCCGGCTTCCAGGATCGGCATCGGCAGCGGCCGGCCGATCACGCCGGTGGAGGCGACGAGGACTTGTTCCGGCGAACAGCCGACGCCGCGGGCGGCGAGGTCGGCCATGCGGAGGGCGTCGGCCATGCCCTGGTCGCCGGTGCAGGCGTTGGCGTTGCCGGAGCAGACCACGATGGCCCGGGCGTCGGCCCGCGGGAGGCGGGCGCGGCTGACCTGCACGGGGGCGGCGCAGACGCGGTTCTGGGTGAACACGCCGGCGGCGGCGGCCGGGGCGTCGCTCACGACCACCGCAAGGTCGCGGCGGTTCGGCTCGGTCCGCAGGCCGGAGACGACGCCGGCGAATCGGTAGCCGCGGGCCAGGTGCCAGTCGCTCATGGGAGGATGGTATCCGCGGGGTCAAGCGGCCGGAAGGGGCGGGCTGCCGTCCGGGGGGACGGGGGCGGGGCGCGGCGGCCGACGCTGCCGGCTCCGCAGGATGGGCAACCGGCCGCCCCCAGCCTTCCTATGGACGGGACGCCGGCGGGCGAGGGACGGGACGCCGGCGGGCGAGCGCGGCCGGGGAACGCCGCCGCCCCCGGGGTCTCCGGGGGCGGCGGGGGCGGCGACCGTCGGGGGTCACTTCACTTCGACTTTGAACTCTTCCCCGGCCTTGATCTGGACGACGTGGTCCGCGGAGGGGGTGTGGTACGGCTCGGGAATCCGCTTCATCGCGGCGGCCGCGGCGGTCTTCTCCGAAACCGCCTTGGGGTCGCCGGGCCCGAAATAGAACGAATACTCACCGGGGATGAGGTTCCCGCTGACCGCCCCGGCGGCGCCGATCTTCATGCCGTTCGGGTGCCCGTTCCCCCGCGGCATCAGTCCGAGGGTGACGCCCTTGACCGGCGACCCGTCGGCGAACACGACCCGGCCCGTCACCTCGACCGGGTCCGGGAGCATTTCGGGCGCGGGCGGCTGACACCCGGCCGCCACGACCGCGACGGCGACCACCGACACTGACCAGGGGAGACGGCTCATGACGAACTCGGGGGTGCGGGGGGGGGCCGGCGGGGTGGCCCGCCGGCCCGGATGTCAGAGACGCGGGTGCCGGCGGCCTAGTCCGGGGTCACGGCCACGCCGTCCACCGTGGTGACGACCCCGTCGGTCGCCCCGACCAGGTACTTGATCACGAGCGGGTCGAGGCTGTCGCGGAGGAAGCGGACCGACCCGTCGCCGAACACGGAGTTGATCCCACCGTCGTGGAAGCTGAACGGCTCGTCGTTCGGCCCGCAGTTGTTGATCGACCACTTGCACTCGGGCGGCCCGCCGGTCGGGGTGGCGTTGTTGTTGATCCGCGCCCGCTTGCTCCCGGACGACCCGTTCGGGCCGGAGAAGCCGTTGGCGACCGCGTCCGGGTCGGCCCAGGCGAACACCCGCCGGCCGCCGTCGAACTCGGTGGTCGGGTTGCCGGTCCCGCCCTTGATCTTGTCGGCCGAGCTGGCCCCGAGGGGGGCGTTCCGCGAAGAGTAGGCCCCGAACCCGCCGACCGACGGGTGCGCCCGCCCCGCGTCCTCGAACATCAGGATGGTGTTGCTCGACCCGTCCGTCGTCTTGACGAAGGTCGTCCCGTTGCAGTCGAGGAGGCCACGCACCTTGTCCGCGTTGCCACCACGCTCCTTGGTGGAGTCTTTCACGTCGCTGATCGCCGGCACCATGTAGTCCCACCCGCCGTACCCGTGGACCGGGTCCCGCCCGCTCGCGGGGATCGGCGTGCTCGGGCAGATGAAGGCCTTGATGGTCGTCTTGGCGGCCTGTTGGCCCGTCGGGTGGCTCGGGTCGTCGTAAGCCTTCCCGACCGACTTCTCGTGGATCAAAGCCCCACTCGGCAGCGAGTAGTACGTCAACTCGCCGGTCGTCGTCGTGGCCGTGCCGGCCGCGACGTAGCCGCCCGCCCCGGCCACCGGGGTCGCGGTGTCGAACAGGTTGTAAACGGCATTCTGCTCGAGGTAAGGGAGAATGTACGTCGCCGTCGAATGAATCGTGTAGACCGTCGTGCTGGTCCCGGTCGAGTCGCACTGCCCCGGGGGCGGGAGGACGCTGTACGCGGACTCGTAAGCGTGGACGGCGATGCCCATCTGTTTGAGGTTGTTCTGGCAGGTGCTCCGGGCGGCCGCACTACGGACTTTCTGGACGGCGGGGAGCAACAGCCCGATCAGGATGGCGATGATGGCGATCACCACCAGCAGTTCGATCAGGGTGAACGCGCGGCGGCCTCCGGCCTTCTCGTGGGTAGTCGGCGGCGGGGTCATCGGAATCCTCGCGGGACACGGGAGAGGCGGGGGTCGCCGGCGTCGCACGCCGGTCGGCTGTCGGAAAGATTAGAAATCGTCGATGTGAAATCGGCGTAGCGTTCGTGTGCGTTGTGTGAAGTTATCGCGGTCGGTAAGAGGTTGGAGGGTGAAGGAAGGGGGTGGGGCGGTTGTAGCGGGGCTTGCGACCTCGCACGATCGTCAAGCCGGCGGGCGGAAGTCCGCTACAATGTCACCCTCTCCGGGCCCGTGTCGTGACATTGGGAACACGGACTACTGTCCCCCCCGCACCCAGGAGCCGCCGGGATGCCGCCCCCGTCCGACCCGACTTCGCCCGCCCCGTCCCCCCCGGCGGTGGACCTCCGCCCGCTCGGCGTCACGCACCCCGGGCGGGTGTTCGCCAACCTGTCGCCCGCGGCCCTCGTGGAGGAGGCGGTCCGCCGGGGCGAGGGGACGCTCACGGGCGTCGGGGCGTTCTCGGCCGTGACCGGGGAGCCGACGGGCCGGTCGCCGAAGGACAAGTTCTTCGCACGGGAACCGGGGGCCGGTGTGGAGATCGCCTGGGGCGGGGTGAACCAGCCGATCGACCCGGCGGCGTTCGCCCGCCTCCGCGACCTGGCGGCGGCCTACCTCCAGAACCGCGACCTGTTCGTGTTCGACGGGTACGCCTGCGCCGACCCGCGCTTCCGCCTGCCGCTGCGGGTCGTGACCGAGAAGGCGTGGCACAGCCTCTTCGCCCGGTGCCTGGTCCTCCGCCCGAAGCCGCACGAGTTGGCCGGGTTCGCCCCCGAGTGGACGGTGCTCCACGCCGCCGACTTCCACTCGGACCCGAAGCGGGACGGCACGCGGTCGCGGACGGCGGTGGCCGTCAGCTTCGAGCAGAAGCTGGTGGTGGTGTGCGGCACGAACTACGCCGGGGAGATCAAGAAGGCGATCTTCACCGTTCTCAACGGCACCCTCCCGGGCCGCGGCGTCTTCCCCATGCACTGCTCGGCGAACGTCGGGGCGGCCGGCGACGTGGCCCTCTTCTTCGGCCTCTCGGGCACCGGCAAGACGACGCTCTCGGCCGACCCCGACCGCCGGCTCATCGGTGACGACGAACACGGCTGGTCGGACGCCGGGGTCTTCAACATCGAGGGCGGCTGCTACGCGAAGACGATCAAGCTCTCGGCGGCCGGCGAGCCGCAAATCTGGAACGCTCTCCGCTTCGGAAGTGTGCTGGAGAACGTGCCGGTCGATCCGGCGAACCGGGTTCCCGACTACGACAGCCAGCGGTACACGGAGAACACCCGCGGGGCGTACCCGGTCGATTTCATCCCGAACTGCGAACTGGGCGGCGTCGGCGGGCACCCGAAGAACGTCTTTTTCCTGACGTGCGACGCCTTCGGAGTCTTGCCGCCGCTGGCCCGGCTCACGCCCGAACAGGCCGTGCGGTACTTCCTCGTGGGCTACACGGCGAAGGTGGCCGGCACCGAGGCGGGGGTGAAGGAGCCGACGCCGGAGTTCAGCACCTGCTTCGCCAAGCCGTTCCTCCCGCTGGCCCCGAAGCGGTACGCGGCGATGCTCAAGGAGCGGCTCGAAGGGCACGACGTGCCGGTGTGGCTGGTGAACACGGGGTGGACCGGCGGCCCGCACGGCGTCGGCTCGCGGATGAGCCTGGGGCACACCCGGGCACTGCTGACGGCCGTGCTGAGTGGCCAACTGCGCGACGTGCCGACGGCCGTCGACCCGGTGTTCGGCCTGTCCGTGCCGACCCACTGCCCCGGTGTGCCCGACGGCGTGTTGCAGCCGCGGACGACGTGGGCCGACCCCGCCGTCTACGACAGCCGGGCGGCCGAACTGGCGGCCAAGTTCCGCGAGGTGGCGGGGCAGTATACGTGACGCACCGCGCGGGCCTGTACGACGACAACGGGGGTGGCCAGGTGGCCACCCCCGCTCGCTTTTTACAACTCACAGCTGCCGCTTACGGCCGGGCCGGGCTGGCCGGGTTGTCGGTCCCCGCTTTGTTGTCGCTCCGGAGCGGATCGAACGAGCCGGTCGGGTTCCGGCCGGTGCTCGTGCCGCCCGTCGTGGTCGCGGCCGGGGCAACTCCGGGGGCGGTAGTCGTGGAGATGTTCGTCGAGGGGGTAGTCTGGCTCGAATCGGACCCCATGTTCACCGCCGTCGGCACCACCGACACGCCGATGCGGGTGTCGGCCACCGTCACGTCTTTCGTCGAGCGCTTGCCGCTCGACGGGTTGAACACTTCGACCGATACCCGGTCCTTGCCGGTCCCCAGGGCCGTCCGCAGGTCGTCGAACGACATGGTCCGCCGGCCGTCCACCTTGAGGATCACGTCACCGGCCTGGATGCCGGCCTTCGACGCCCCGCCGGCGTCCACACTCGTTACCTGGAGCGCGTTCGGGGCCGGCTCGGCGGCCGCGGTCGGAACCACGTCGGTCGAGCCCGCGACGGTCGTGCCCGACGCCGGGATCACGTACGGAGTGGCGTACGGCTCGGAGTAGGTGACGCCCGGGGAGGCGTACTGCTGGGAGTAGGTGACGCCCGGGGTGGAGTAGTAGTTCGACGAATAGCCGCGGTTGTAGCCGTTCACGCCGTTGTTGTACCCGTACCCGCGGTTGTAACCGTTACCGTACCCGCTGTTGTATCCGCCGTAGTTGCCAACGCCGATGTTGATGCCCGGGGAGCCGAACCCGCGGTTACCACCGTACCCGAACCCGTTGGACCCCGAGTACCCGGACCCGCCGATGTTGAATCCGCCGACGTTGACGCCGCCGCGGCGGCCGTACTGGGCCGAGGCGGTGTCGGCCGTGGCGAGCAGCAGGCCCGCGGCGAACAAGGCCCCCGACAGACGCGGGCGAAGGGAGAGCTGTTGGAAGGTGCTACGCATCGTTGTTCCTCCTGATGGAAAGTCGTTCGCCGCCGTTCCGGCGACGCCCGCTCGAATCGTCCGGCGGCACTGCACGCCGGGGCGGGACGAGGGAGGAGGTATGCACACGATGCGCCGCCGGACGGAACTTTCAGGATTGTGACGGGTATTAAAAAGCCCGCCCGCCGAGCTTCGGCGGGCGGGGTTATTCGGCCGTATCGTGCCGCACCCTCAAGGCGTGGAACTCGGCGCGTCGTTCAGGACGACGGACACCGGCTCGACCGACACGCCGATCCGGGTCTCCTCGACGGCCACTTCCATCACGTCCCGCTTGCCGGCCGACGGGCGGAAGTAGGCGACGGACGACTTGCCGCTGCTGTTCTTCAGGGCCGTGCGGAGGTCGTCGAACGACTTGACCCGCAGGCCGTCGATCCGCAGGATCACGTCCCCCTTCTGGAGCCCGGCCTTCGCCGCCGGCCCGGCCGCCACGTCCACGACCCGCAGGGCCCACTCCGCGTCCTTGGTCGCCGCCGTGGTGCTCGGGGAGGCCGGGTCGGGAATCAGGATGGGGGCCGGGGTGTTGATCGGCGACGACCCGACCACCACCGGCGCGGCCGGCTGCGCCACGTTGGGCTGGAACACGCCCGGCTGGGCGGGAGAATAAGTGCCGTTCGGGTTTTGCACCGCCGGCGTCGTCGTGCCGTTCGAGTTGACGATGACCGTCTGGCCGTTGATCGTCTGCACGCTGCCGGCCGGGTACGCGCCCGGCTGGGCCACGCCCGGCTGGAGGACCGGCTGCCCGGTGACGACCGGCGGCAGGAGCGGCCGGGTGCCGGGCAGGAGCGGGGTGGTGACCCCCGGGACGCTCGGGAGGGCCGGGCCGGGGCGGACCGGGGCGGCCACCGGCGGGGCCACGGGGATGCGGCCCGGGGGCGGGGCCGGCCGGAACTGGGCCGAAGCGGCGGACGCGGACAGCCCGGCGAGAAGCCCGGCGGCGGCGAGGCGGAGCGTGGAGCGCATGTCGGAGTCCTCCTAAGGGCGACGTTCGATCACCCCGCATCGGGTGACGCGTGTCATTGTTGGCCGAACGTTCTGCCGCGGTGAAACCCCCCGCCGGCGAATCGCGTTAAAATTCCCACCGGGCGGACCCCGCCGGGCGGATTCGCTAACATCACGACGAGCCACGAGCGGCCCGCGCCGCCCCTGCTCGGAAGGGAGGAGCCGTGCCCGACCCCACGCCCGTCGCCGACGTGCCGCCCCTCCCGCCCCGCCCGGCGGACGGTCACAAGGGGACGTTCGGCACCGTACTCGTGGTCGCGGGCAGCCGCAACATGGCGGGGGCGGCCGTCCTGTGTGGCACGGCCGCCCTCCGCGGCGGCGCGGGGCTGGTTCAAGTCGCGTGCCCGGCCGCCGTCCAGGCCGCCGTCGCCGCCGGCTTCCCGAGCTACACCACGTTCGGCTTCCGCGGCGAAGGCGACGGCACGATCTCGGCATCGGCCGCCGACGTGGTGGTCGGCTGGGGGAAGAAGGCGTCCGCCGTCGCCGTCGGCCCGGGGCTGGGGCAGGGGGCCGACGTGACGGCGTTCGTGCGGGCGGTGCTGCACGGCTTGCCGAACACGCCCGTCGTCCTCGACGCCGACGGGCTCAACGCCGTGGCCCCGTTCACCGGCGACTTCCGCGACCGCCCCGGCCCGCTCGTCGTCACCCCGCACCCCGGCGAGTTCGCCCGCCTCACCGGACTGTCGGCGTCCGAAGTCGTGGCCCGCCGCGAGTCACTGGCCGCCGAGTTCGCGGAGCGATTCGGCGTGATCGCACTCGTGAAAGGGGCCGGCACGGTGGTCACGGACGGCCGGCGGGTCTACCGCAACTCGACCGGCAACCCCGGGATGGCGACCGGCGGCACCGGCGACGTGCTCACCGGCCTGATCGCCGCCCTCCTCGGGCAGGGGATGGCCCCGTTCGACGCGGCCGTTCTCGGGGCGTGGGCCCACGGCCGGGCCGGCGACCTGGCGGCCGCCGACCTGGGGCAGACGGCGCTCACGTCGGTGGACTTGCTCGCCCACCTGGCCCCCGTGTTCCGCGACCTCGAAGCCGGGGGAACCCGCCCGTGATGCGGCTGATGTGCCCGAACTGCCTGGCGATGGTCAACCTGCCCGACGAGGCGGCCGGCACCGACGCCCCGTGCCCCCGGTGCGGCAAGCCGTTCGCCGCCCCCGCCCGGTACGACCCGGTGGTCGCCGTCGAGCGTACCATTCCACCCGTGCCCACCGCCCCCGTTACGACGCCCCCCGCCGTGGAGCCCGCGCCCATGTCCTCCGGCCCGATCCCCGCCCCGCCCCCGGGCCTCGTCCCGCTCAACGAACAAAGCCCGAATGCGGCCGCCGCTCCCCCGTTGCCGACCCCGCCGGCCGGGTACGCCCACAGCCGGGGCGTCACCTTCTCGCCCCGCGTGGTCGCCTGGGTGCCGGCCGTCGGGCTTCTGGCCATCCTCCTGCTCACGCCGTTCAGTTGGGCCGGCCTCTACCCCGGCGGGTACGCGGCTTACACCCAAAGCCCGTGGCAGGCCTTGTTCGGCTCCTTCAGCCGGGACATCGGGCTGGAATACGTCCTCCACGCCGAGGCCCCGCTGACCGAGCGGGTGCGGTCCGACTGGGAACTGATGCTGCCGTACCTCCTCGGCTTGTTCGCCGCCGCCCTCATCGCCGGGGCCGACCGCGCCCTGCGACACAACACGGCCGTTACCCTCCCCAGGCGGGTCGCCCGCCTCCAAAAGGCATGGCCGTACCGGGCGACGATCCTGGTCGCCCTCGCCGGTCTTTTGCTGCTATTGCTCGGGGCGCAACTCGCGGCCGGGTTCGGGCTGGAGCGGGCGGCCCGGAAGTACGCCGCCGAACAGGCCGCCGCCGACCGCCAGAAGGCCGGCATCACGGCCCCCAAGCCGATTGAAGTGGAAGTGCAGGACGACCAGGCGCTGGCCCGCTACCGCCTCCGGAACACGACGTGGCTCGACGTGGCGGTGCTGCTCCACGTCGCCGTCCTCGCGGCCCTGATCCTCCACTTCGTCCTCGAACGCCGGGCCGACCGCCCGCCGCCGCGGGTCGTCTTGCAGTACTGATCTCTTGAGTGGCCGCCGACGCTCGGAACTTGCTCCGAGCTTTACCGCATTTTACCGCTTTATTCGCAGCAGATTTGACCGATCCGCCGGATGTGAAACGGGATCGGTGAATCGCTCCCAAAACGCGCCAACCGCGGGAACCGAACGACATTCCGGCCCGAATCGCTTGATTGGCTTGCCCTCGTGTCGGCGGCATTCGGCCTTTCTGTCAGCAGCGGTCGTGGTGGCACCCCCTCGGGTCGAAGGACTTGGAGGACGGGGCCACACTTCAAGTAGCCTGCCGCCACCCCGCCGCTTCCTCGCCGTCGAGCCGAAGGGTGAGGCACTTCGCGCTGCCGCCCGCCTTCAGGAACTCGTCCAACTCGACCTCGACCGATCGATACCCCGCTGCCGCGAGGTCCGCCACCAGCCCCGGGCAGCGGCTGTTGTGGATCACCGTTTTGCCCACCACCACGGCGTTGCACCCGAACCGCCCGGCCTCCGCCTCCGCCACGGGGATGAGCGTCGGGACGTGGGACGCGAGGACCTTGCGGCCGTAGGCGTCGAAGGCGTCGGGGAAGAAGATGGCGACGCCGGGGGCGAGCGGGCAGAAGCAGGTGTCGAGGTGGTAGAAGCGAGGGTTCACGAGTTCGACCGGCAGCACCCGCACGCCGAGCGTTTTGGCCACCCAGTTGTGGGCCGTGGCGTCCGACCGAGTGCGGTAGCCGGCGAAGAGGGTGTCGCCGCAGAAGAGGGCGTCGCCGGCCCCCTCGTGGTAGACGCCGTCGGGGAAGTGCTCCACCGTGAACCCGTGGGCCGCGAACCAGGCGTCGAACACCGGCGACTCCTTCGCACGCACCTCGTGGCGGAAGCGGCTGGAGACGAACCGCGTCCCGAAAACGAGCCCGGCGTTGGCCGTGAACACGATGTCCGGCAGGCCCGCCACCGGCGTGAGCGTCTCGACCGCGACGCCGAGGCCGACGAGGGCGGCGTGCAGTTCCTTCCACTGGGTGAAGGCCAACTCGCGGACGGCCCCGAGGGAGCGGTTCATCCACGGGTTGATCTCGTATTCGATCCCGTAGTGGTCCGGCGGGCACATCAGGACGCGGGGCGTCGCGGCGGGCATCGTGTCGGCCTCCGGGGTCGCGGGCGGTCGGGTTATTGTACACCCCGTCGTCCCACCACCCGCGGGCGGGGAGCGACGGGCGGACGTGGGGCGTGGGGTGAAGTTCGCTCTTCCGTTTACCGATACCGTTGAGGAATCATTCCCTCCCGGCCCGGGGACGGCTCATGCGCGCGGCGTCGCTCATCTTCGTCCTGCTCGCGGCGCCGGCGGCGGCCGGGGCCGACGACTACCTCATGGTCTTCGCGGCCGACAGTATCCCCTACAACCCGACGAAGGCGCACACGTTCGCGGCCGTGGTGCGGGTGGAGACGGCCGGCGGCCGGCCCCCCCGGGTGGTCGACGTCACGTCGCTCAGCTGGCTCCCGGAGTCGATGAAGGTGCGGGCCTTCGCCCTCCGCCCCGAGAGGGGGCGGAACGTCCCGCTCGAGGAGACGATTGGCGTGTGGGAGGAGTCCGGCGGCCGCGTCTGCCTGTGGGGACCGTACCGGGTCACGCCGGCGTTCGCGGACACCTTCCGGGCCCGGGTGGCGACCGTGGAGGGGACGTTCGGGTACAAGGGGGCGTGCCTCACCTCCCGCCTCACGGTGTGTGACTGCGCCCGCTCGGTGGAGGAAATGATCGACCCCCGCCGGCGGTTCATCGGGGCGTTCGGGTACGGGGCGGCCGCGGCCAGCTACATCGTCCGCAAGTTCACCCCCCACCTGGTGGGGCCGGAGCAGTCCCACCCGTGGGTGGCGACCCTGATCGGGCTCGACGCCCACGCCCTCGTCCGCCGCCCGTTCGGCGACTATACGACCCGGATCGACCAGTTCGGGGCGTGGTTCCAGAGGGAGTAGCCCGGACCCGCGGGGCCCGCCTCGTGTCGGCCGGCCCGGACTGCCATTCGATTTGCAGAAGCCAGGGCGACGGCGTCTTAACCCGGAACACCCCTGTGTACGTCCGCCGTGACCTGCAGGCGCCGGCGTCCACCACAGTCACGTCGGCCGGGTGGCCGAGGTAGCGGACCCACCCGGCCGGGTCGGCTTCGAGCAGGTCTTTACTCGTGGCGTCGAACGACTTGCTCACGCCGGGCCAGCCTTCGAGAGTTCTTCGATCAGGGCGTGTAGGAACGGCTCGGCGTCGGACACGATGCCGACCGTCTGCGAACTCCCCCGGTCCATCAGCTTCGTGACCGTCGCCGGGGTGATGTCCACGCACGCCACCTTGACCCACGCCGGGAGGAGGTTGCCGACCGCGATCGAGTGCAGCGTCGTCGCCACCATCAGGCAGAACCCGACCCCGGGGATGAGCCGCCGCATGGCGTCCTGGGCTTCGAGCGTGTCCGTAATCACGTCCGGCAGCGGGCCGTCGTCGCGGATGCTCCCCGCCAGCACGAACGGGATGTCGTGCTGAACACACTCGTACATGATCCCCGTCGTGACCTCCCCCGCCGCGACGGCCTGCTTGATGCCCCCGAGCCGGCGGACGGTGTTGATCGTCCGCAGGTGGTGCTCGTGCCCCTCGTCGGTCGGCAGCCCCTTCTCCAGCGACACCCCGAGGCTGGTGCCGTAGATGGCCTGCTCCATGTCGTGGGTGGCGAGGGCGTTGCCGGCGAACAGGACGTTCACGAAGCCGCCGCGGATGAGCCGGCCGACGTGGTCGCCGCCGCCGGTGTGGACGACGGCCGGGCCGAGGACGGCGAGCACCTTCTCCCCGGCCGCCCGGGTCTTGCGGATGGCCGCCGCGATGGCCCGGACGCCGACCGCCTTCGGCTTCTCGCTCGACACGGCGCTGGTCATGAACTCGAACGCCCCGTGCTTGGGCTCGGCCGAGTCGATGGGGAAGACGCGGACCCCGGCCCGCCCGACGACGACCCGGTCGCCGGCCGCGACGGCCGCCATCGGCACGCACCGGGCCGCCCCGCCGTCGGGGTCCAGCGCGATGCCGCAGTCCATCTCCTGGTCCTCGACCTCGACCCAGTCGCCCCCGAGGCGGACCTGCGTGCGGAAGTTGGTGGAGCAGTAGAACCCGTCCGGGAACGCGCCCGGCACGTCGGCCGCCACCGCGGTGCAGTCGGTCGGGTGAACCGGCACGGCCCCGTGCGGGAGGATGTCGGCGAGGACGCGGTCGAGCCTCTCGTGGGTGTCGGCCCGGACCTCGAACCGGGCGTACGAGGGGTCGTCCTGCCCCTTGCCGATGCGGAAGTCCTGGACCTCGTAGGCGGCCCCGTGCGAGTTGATGGCGTCGAGGACTTTGGGGAGCAGGAGCGAGTCGATGATGTGCCCACTCATCTCGACGTGCTCGACGTGCAGCGGGCGGGACATGGCGGACCCTCGGGGGACGTGGATGGCGGCGTACCCCCACGATACCGCCGGGGCAGTCGGGCGACGAGGCGGACCGCCGGACGGGGCGGCGAGACGACTTGCCAGCCGAACGGACGGGCGATAAGATTGCGGGGTCGGACGGTGGGTATAGCTCAGTTGGTTAGAGCACCAGATTGTGGATCTGGGGGTCGCGGGTTCAAGTCCCGTTACTCACCCTGAGAAGCCCCTGGATTTCCAGGGGCTTCTTTCGTTTCGTGGGTGGCATTTCGTGCACCACGAAGTCCGCTTCGGCCCGCCCGGTTGGCCACCCGGGCGGGCCGCCTTGCCGCGTCGTTCGGCTTGGCGGCCCCGGAAGGGTGTCAGCGGTCGCCGCGGTTGCCCCTCGCCAACCACCCCGCCGCGGCCCGGGCGGCGGGCGACTCGCCCATCCCGGCCGCCAACACCACCCACGCCACGGCTTCGGCCCGCCGGCCCTCGCGGTCCAGGCTCGTGCCCCGTTCCAGGTAGACACTGCTGAGGCCGGCGGCGATGTCGGCCCGGGCGTCGGCCCAAGGGTCGGCGGCGGCGACCACCACCGGACTTGCGGCCGCAGGCGTCGGCTCGGCCGGGACTCGCGCGAGGCTTCGCGTCAGCGCGTCCCGCATCGCACTCGCGTCCAGGTAGCCCTGCTTCCGCTCGATCACCGTGCCGTCCGGGCCGGCGACGACGAGGGTCGGGTACGCTTCTGCCCCGAGGACCTGGGCCAGGCCGGGCGTGCGGTCGGCGTCGATCTTGACGGGGACAAAGCGGGCGTTGACGAGGGCGGCCACGGCCG